>NZ_CBBQHX010000031.1:0-53949 GCF_964946895.1 Stagnihabitans sp.
CCGTGTTCGGCCAACCAAAGCGCCACGCGCTTGGGGTCGTGTTTGGACAGATCGCGCAGCCACCAGGCAATGGCCTTCTGGATGAACCAATCCTTGTCGGCGGTGTAAAGGGCAGCCCAGCCCAACACTCGCTCGCGTGCGGCAAGGTCGGCGGGCTTGGGGAAATTCTGCTTGGTCCAGCCCAGGGTCATGACCAGGGCTGCGCGGCGCGCCCACATCAGCGGCGACAGGGTCCAGCCCTCCACCTCGTCCAGACGCGAGGGGTCCGCCATCAGCCGCCGCCCACCGGCATCGCAGACATGATCGGCAATCGCCCAGGCATCGAACTGCGGCACCCAGGAGGCGATCAAGGCCCAGACCGCGCCATCCTCGGCAATCCGCGCCTGCGTCAGCAGCTTCGCCGCCGCGACCCGCGCTTCATGAATGTCGGTGTCCCACAGGGCAGAGGCCAGCGCCACGCGGCCCGGCACATCCAGTTCGGCCCGCCACGCGTTGGCGCATTCGGTGATTTGCGGCACCGTCACCCCCAGATAGCGCCGCGCCACCTTGTGATAGGCGGCAGAGCCCTCGGCACGCGTCGGGTCGGCAAGCGACTCCAGTTGGGCCAGCGCGTCTTGAAGGGTCATGTCCAGCTTCCTCGTCAGGGGGGCAGCAGTGCCCGCCACCGGGCCCTTCTGCCCGATTGCGGCCTGCGCTACAACCGGCGCGCGGCTAAAGATTGGCCTCGATCCCAGTTGGCAGGCCGTCAATCGACTGGCGGTTGCGGGTGGCCCAATAGGTGCGCAGCCCCTCTGGCCCCTGCTTTTCAGCCCAGCTGCGCAGGACGGGGCGTTCGGCGGGGGAGTCCATCGTGGGCACGGCATAGCCGCACGAGGTTTGCACCAGGGTCACCGCCATATCCACGATCTGCCTTGCGCCGGGCGTGGCGGGGAACTGCGAGGTCAGCGACCCATCGTCCTGATGCAGGATCCGCGCCTGCCCATAGGCGCGCAGGATCAGCGGGCGCGGACCGAAGCTGCACCACATCACCGTCATGCGCGGGTCAAGCGGCAGATGGGCGGCGGTTTCGTTGCCCGAGCCGGTCAGGTTCAGCCAGATCAGCCGGTTGGGGGACAGGATGCGCAGCGCATCCATCCCTTTGGGCGACAGGTTGTGGCGGGCATCGGGGGCTGAGGTGGCGACGAAGAAGATGTGCTGTTCGGCCACGAAAGCGCGGTGATCCTCGGTGAAACCGTCGAATTGCTTGGCCATGTTGCCCCCGGTGCTGATGCGAAAGGCTACTCCACCGTGACCGACTTGGCCAGATTGCGCGGCTGATCGACATCCGTCCCTTTGGCGATGGCCGTGTGATAGGCCAGAAGCTGCGCCGGCACCGCATAGAGGATCGGCGCGAAGAGGCCCGAGACCTGCGGCATGGTCAGCGCCCGCCAGACACCCTTGCCCGCCTCTGCCACGCCTTGCGCGTCGGAAATCAACAGCACCTTGCCGTGGCGGGCCATGACCTCTTGCATGTTCGACACGGTCTTGTCGAACAGGGTGTCCCGAGGGGCCAGAACAATCACCGGAACCCGGGCGTCGATCAGCGCGATCGGCCCGTGCTTCAGTTCGCCTGACGCATAACCTTCGGCGTGGATGTAGCTGATTTCCTTGAGTTTCAGCGCGCCTTCCAGCGCCAGCGGATACATGGCGCCGCGCCCGAGGAACAAGACGTCCTGCGCCTCGGCCAGTTCTTCGGCGATCATGGCGATTTCGCCCGAAAGCCCCATCGCGTGGTTCATCAGCCCCGGCAGCGCGGCAAGGTCGCCCAAGTGCCGCGCCAGACCTGCGGCGTCCAGACGGCCCCGGTCCACCGCCGCCTTCAAGGCCAGCAGGGCTAGCGTCGTCAACTGGCAGGTGAAGGCCTTGGTCGAGGCTACGCCCACTTCGATCCCGGCCATGATCGGCAAAGCCAGATCGGATTCCCGCGCGATGGAAGAGGTCGGCACATTGACCACCGCCACCACCTTGGCGACCTTCTCCTTGGCATAGCGCAGGGCTGCCAGAGTATCCGCCGTCTCGCCCGACTGGCTGACAAACAACGCCCAGCCCTTGTCCGACAAAGGCGGTTCGCGGTAACGGAATTCCGAGGCGATATCGACCTCGCAAGGCAGTCCCGCGATCTGCTCAAACCAGTATTTTGCCACGTGGCAGGCGTAAGAAGCCGTGCCGCAGGCCACCATCGTCAGCCGGTCTACTGCGGTGAAATCAACGCCGGAAGGCAAGCGTAGGGTGGGGTTGCTTACCCCACCTGCCACGTAATGGCGCAGCGCGTCGGCGATGACCACGGGCTGTTCGGCGATCTCTTTCGCCATGAAGTGCTTGTAGCCGGCCTTTTCGATCCGGGTGCTGTCGATCTGAATCCGGGTCTCGGCGCGGTTGGCCAGCCGGTCCGAGGCGTCGAAGATCTGCGCGCCCTTGCGGGTGATCACCGCCCAGTCGCCCTCTTCCAGATAGGTCACGCGGTCGGTCATCGGCGCGAGGGCGATGGCATCCGAACCCACGTACATCTCGCCGTCGCCATGCCCGATGGCCAGCGGCGAGCCTTTGCGGGCGGCGATCATCAGGTCATCTTCGCCGTCGAACAGGAAGCAGAGGGCGAAGGCGCCGTGCAGGCGTTTCAGCGTCTCGCGGGCGGCTTCGACGGGCGTGCGGCCCTGATCCATGTAGAATCGGGCCAGCAGGGCCACGGTTTCGGTATCGGTTTCCGATTCGAACGACAGTCCCGCCGCCGTCAATTCGGTGCGCAACTCGCGGAAGTTCTCGATGATGCCGTTGTGGACCACGGCGACCGGGCCAGATTTGTGCGGGTGGGCGTTCGAGGTGGTGGCCGCCCCATGCGTCGCCCAGCGGGTGTGACCGATGCCGGACTTGCCGGCCAGCGGCTGGTGGACCAGCAGGTCGGACAGGTTGATCAGCTTGCCCACGGCGCGGCGGCGGTCCAGCGCGCCCTGGTTGACCGTGGCGATTCCGGCCGAATCATAGCCGCGATATTCCAGCCGCTTCAGCGCCTCGACCAGCAGGGGGGCCACTTCGTTCAGACCAAGAACGCCCACAATTCCACACATTATGCGTTCCCTTTCGCGGCCTTGATCGCCTTGAGACGGTCAAACAATTTGGTGGCAAGGCCCGGCTTGTTGACTTGGCGGGCGCGGCCCAGTGCCATGGCCTCGGCCGGGACATCCTGCGTGATGACCGATCCCGAGGCAGTCAACGCCCCATCGCCCACCGTCACCGGCGCCACCAGCATGGTGGAGGAGCCGATGAACGCGTTCTTGCCGATCTCGGTATGGTATTTCAGGACGCCGTCATAGTTGCAGGTCACCGTGCCCGCGCCGATGTTGGTGAATTCCCCCACATGCGTGTCACCGAGATAGGTCAGATGGCCAACCTTGACGCCTTCATCCAGCACGGAATTCTTGATCTCGACGAAGTTGCCGACATGGACATCCTCCGCCAGTTCCGCGCCCGGACGCAGCCTCGCAAAGGGGCCCACGGTGGCGCCGCGAGAGATGTGGCAGCCGTCCAGATGGCAGAAGCCCTTGATCTCGGCCCCGGATTCGATGGTCACCGCCGGCCCGAAGATCACATTGGGGCCGATCACGGCATCGCGGCCGATCCAGGTGTCGAGCGCGAAGAACACGGTTTCCGGGGCGGTCAGGGTGACGCCATTCTCCAGCGCGTCAAAGCGGGCGCGGGCTTGGAAGGCGGCTTCGGCCTCGGCCAGTTGGGCGCGGGTGTTGATGCCCAGCGTCTCGGCCTCGGGACAGGTGACATAGCCGACCGACAGGCCCTCGGCGCGGGCGAGTTCGACGATGTCGGTCAGGTAGTATTCCTTGGCGGCGTTCTCGTTCTTGACCAGCGCCACCAGCCGGAACAGCGTCTTCGCCTCGGCGCAGACCACGCCAGAGTTGCAGAGGGTAATCGCCCGCTGCGCCTCGGTCGCTTCCTTGTACTCGACGATGGCTTTCAGCTCTTCGCCTTCGACGATCAAGCGGCCATAGCGGCCGGGGTCTTTCGGCTCGAAGCCAAGGATCACCACGGCATGGCGGGCGCGGGCTTCCAGCATCGCCTGCAGCGTTTCCACCCGCACGAAAGGCGTGTCGCCATAGAGCACGATGGCCTCCCCCTCCGCCTCGGCCAGCAATGGCGCGGCTTGGGCCACCGCGTGGCCGGTGCCAAGTTGCGGGTCCTGCACCACGGTCTCGATGGCTTCGTCAAAGCCGCGGGCGGCTTTGGCCACGGCTTCGGCCTCATGGCCCGTCACCACCACCACCCGCGACGGCTCCAGCGCGCGGCCGGTCGACAGTGCGTGGTGCAGCATCGGCACAGCGGCCAGCGGATGCAGCACTTTGGGGATGTCGGAATTCATCCGCGTGCCCATGCCCGCCGCCAATACGATCAATGAAACCTGCATATGCCTCTTTCCTTTGTCTTTCCCTCGTTTTACCCCGCAAGGGCTGCACTGCAAGGGGGCAGAGGCTCACGTCATGTTTCAGTGGGGTAGGGCGCTTGTCCATAGGAGGTATCATGCGGACCGTGGTCTTTGATCTGGACGGAACTTTGGCAGATACCAGTGCGGATCTGCTGGCGGCGGCGAACGCCTGCTTTGAAGGGCTGGGACATGGGCCCATGCTGGGGCCGCAGGACGCCTTGACGGCGTTTCATGGCGGACGCGCCATGCTGCGGCTGGGATTTTCGCGCCTGAACCTGCGCTGGACCGAGGACGACGTCAGCCGCGAATACCCCCGCCTTCTGGCCACCTATGCCGAGGTGCTGGACCGCGAGACCCAGCTTTATCCCGGCGCAATCGCCGCAGTCGAGGCGCTGCGCCAGGCGGGCTATGCCACGGCGATCTGCACCAACAAGCCCGAGGGTCTGGCCGTGGAATTGGTCAAGCGCCTTGGCATCGCGGATCTGTTCGACGCGCTGGTCGGGGCCGATACTTTCCCGGTGCGCAAGCCCGATCCCTTGCCCTATGTCGCGGCGGTGGAGCGGGCCGGGGGCAAGCTGGCCCGCTCGCTTCTGATCGGCGACACGCAAACCGACCGCGATACGGCGCGGGCGGCAGGGGTGCCCATCGTGCTGGTCACCTTCGGCCCCGAGGGCCATGCCATCACCCGCCTGGAACCCGACGCGCTGCTGCACCATTACCACGACCTGCCCGCGCTTGCCCAACGCCTGATTTCCTGAGACAGTCCAAGGCTTGCCTGCATTGGAGCCTCCATGACCGCTGCCCCCTCTCGCCATGCCTTCACCTTTGTGCTGATCACGGTGCTTCTGGACATGGTGGGCTTTGGCATCATCATCCCGGTATTGCCCAAGATGATCGGCGAGGTGGCGCATGTGTCTTTGGCCGAGGCAGCCAAGATCGGCGGCTGGATGGCTGGGGCCTATTCGGTGGCCCAGTTCCTGTTCGGCCCGCTGATCGGCAACCTGTCGGACCGTTTCGGGCGCAGGCCGCTGCTGCTTTTGGCGATCTTCGGGCTTGGGGTGGATTTTCTGGCGCAGGCGCTGGCGCCTTCGGTCGGCTGGCTGTTCTTTGGCCGCACGCTGGCCGGGATCTGTGGCGCGTCCTGGGTGATCGCCAACGCCTATATCGCCGATATCACTACGCCCGAAGAGCGCGGCAAGGCCTTTGGCACCCTGGGTGCCGCCTTTGGCGTGGGCTTCATCATCGGCCCGGCGATTGGCGGCCTGCTGGGCGAGTTTGGCGCCCGCGTGCCGTTCTATGCCGCTGCTGCGGTGTCCGGCCTGAACCTGATCTACGGTATCTTCGTCCTGCCCGAGACCCTGGCCCCCGCCAACCGCCGCCCGTTCAGCCTTGCACGGGCCAACCCGTTCGGGGCGTTCAAGGTGTTCCGCCAATATCATGGCGTGGTGCCGATGTGTCTGGTGCTGGCGCTGTTCTTCTTCTTCACCTCGATCTACCCGGCGATCTGGCCCTTCTGGGCCAAGGTGCGCTTTGGCTGGTCCGAGGCGATGATCGGCGGGTCTCTGGCGCTGTTTGGCGTGATCATGGCGGGGTTTCAGGGCGGGCTGACCGGACGCTTTGTCATCTGGTTTGGCGAAAGACGCTCGGTTGCCATCGGGCTTTTGTGCGCGGGGCTGGCGGCGACGGGATATGGTCTGGTCACCTCGCTGCCGATGGTGATCGTGCTGATGTTCGTGCATGGGCCCGAGGGGTTCATCCATCCGATGCTGACCGCGCTGATGTCCAAACGCGTGCCGGAAAATGCACAGGGCGAGTTGCAGGGCGGCCTGTCGGCGCTGATGAATGTGGCGATGCTGCTGGGAACCGTGTTCTTTGCACAGGCCTTCGGCTTTTTCATGACAGACGCCGCCCCGATCCAATCGCCCAACGTGTCGTATTTCATCACCGGGGCTGGCATGCTTGTTACACTTGGCCTGTTCTTGTGGCTGATCGGACATGACCGCGAAGAGGGAGCCGCATGACGGAACGCTTTACCGGAAACTTCACCCAGCAGGAGCCGATCCCGGACGAGGGCATCGAGGCCGCCGTGGCGGTCCTGCGCCACGGCCGTCTGCACCGCTACAACACCGCCGCCGGAGAAGTGGCCGAGGCCGCACTGCTGGAGCAGGAGTTTGCCGCCCTGACCGGGGCGACCTATTGCCTTGCAGTGGCTTCGGGTGGCTATGCGCTTGGCTGCGCGCTGCGGGCGCTGGATCTGCGGCCGGGCGAGCCGGTGCTGACCAACGCCTTCACGCTGGCCCCGGTGCCGGGGGCGATTGCCGCCGTCGGCGGCAGCCCGATCTTTGTCGAGGTGACCGAAGATCTGGTTATCGACCTTGCGGATCTGGCGGCCAAGGCCCGGACCACGGGCGCGCGTCTGCTGATGCTGTCGCATATGCGCGGCCATCTGTGTGACATGGAGGCGCTGATGGCCCTGTGCAACGGTCTGGGGCTGACGGTGATCGAGGATTGCGCCCATACGATGGGGGCATCGTGGAACGGCGTCGCCTCGGGCCGGCATGGCGCGGTGGCCTGCTATTCGATGCAGACCTACAAGCACATCAATTCCGGTGAGGGTGGCTTCCTGATCTCGGATGATGCCCAGCTGATGGCGCGGGCGGTGCTGCTGTCGGGCAGCTACATGCTGTACGGCAAGCATCTGGCCGCCCCCCCGGCCGAAGCTTTCGAGGCGGTGCGGATGGTCACGCCCAATGTCTCGGGCCGGATGGACAATCTGCGCGCGGCGATCCTGCGGCCGCAGTTGAAACAGCTGGGCGACCGGGTGGCGCGCTGGCACACGCTGTACCGCACGCTGGAGGCCGGCCTGCAGGCCACGCCGGGGCTGGTGCTGGTGCAGCGGCCGGCTGCGGAAAGCTTCGTCGGCTCCTCGTTCCAGTTCCGCCTGCCAGACTGGTCGCCCGCCCGCATCGCCCTGTTCTTGCAGCGCTGCGTGGCGCGCGGGGTTGAGGTGAAATGGTTTGGCGCGCAGGACCCGGTGGCCTTTACCTCGCGCTATGACCATTGGCGCTATGCCAGCCCGCAAAGCCTGGCCCAGACCGACCGCATCCTGGCCAGTCTGATCGACCTGCGCCTGCCCTTGACCTTCACACCGCAGGATTGCGTCGTCATCGCCCGCATCCTGCGCGCCGAAGCCTTGGCGGTGGGGCAGGGGCCGGAGCCGGAAGGCGGAGAGGCTCCGGCGATCCAATGACCCGAACCACCGCCGCGCGGATCTATCTGGCGCTGGCGGCGGTGACCTTGCTGTTTCACACGGCGCTGGTCTTGGGGGCACCGTTCGGCGCGGCCACGATGGCCGGTCGCTGGCCCGGTGCGCTGCCCGTGGCCGGGCGCATCGCCGCGGCAGTGTCGATCGCGGTGCTGCTGGTCATGGGGCGGATCGTGGCCGAGGCGGGTGACCTTGCGGTGACATGGATCCCGCCGGCCAGTCTTTGGGCGGTGGCGCTGTTTCTGGGCCTGGAGGCGGCCTTGCTGGCCATCACACCGGCCAGCGCCGAGCGGGCCATCTGGTTGCCGCAGATCCTTGTGCAAGGCGCCTGCGTGGTGCGGTTGCTGCGCGCGTGACGCTGGGGACGAGGGGCGAGGGCGTAGCGAGGGGTTTGCCCCTCTCGCGCTCCACGCCCAGAAGCGAGGGGTTTCACACCCCTCGCGCTCCCCGTGGGATATTTTCGCCTGGATGAAAGGGGCGTCAGCCGAGCTTGAACTGCTTGGCGAGTTTCAGGCCCTGGCCCTGATAGTTCGACGCAATGCCGGTGCCATAGAGCGTGTCGGGGCGGGTCGCCATGCGTTCGTAGACAAGGCGTCCCACGACCTGGCCGTGTTCCAGAACGAAGGGCGCCTCGTGGCAGCGGACTTCCAGCACGCCGCGCGAACCGGCACCGCCGGCGGTGGCGTGGCCGAAGCCGGGATCGAAGAATCCGGCGTAATGGACGCGGAATTCGCCGACCATGGCCAGATAGGGCGCCATTTCGGCGGCGTAGTCGGGCGGGATGGTGACGGCTTCCCGGCTGACAAGGATGTAGAAGGCGCCGGGGTCGAGGATGATCTGGCCGTTCGTGGCGCGGACCTCCTCCCAGAACTCACGCGCGGGGTAGTGGCTGATCTTGTCGAGGTCGATCACCCCGGTGTGCGGCTTGGCGCGGTAGCCCAGTAGATCCCCGGTGGCGGGGCGCAGATCAACAGAAAACCCCAGGCCTTCGGAGATGACGGGGTCACCGGAGACCAGCGGATCGGCGTCGTGCAGCTGGCGGAGTGCCGCATCTGACAGCGTGGCATGGCCGCGCCGGAAGCGGATCTGGTTCAGGCGCTGGCCGGGACGGACCAGGACAGAAAAGCTGCGCGGGCAAACCTCGGCATAAAGCGGGCCGTGGTAGCCTTCCGGGATGCGGTCGAATTCGGCGCCGCCATCGGTGATGGTGCGGGTCAGCAGGTCAAGCCGCCCGGTGGAGGACTTGGCATTGGCCACCGCCGACAGCCCCTCGGGCAGGGCGAGCGCCTCCATCAGGGGGATGACATAGACACAGCCCTTTTCCAGCACCGCGCCGCGGGTCAGGTCCACCTCGTGCATGGTGAATTCGTCCAACCGGTCGGCGACCTTGCGGCCGGCCCCGGCAAGAAACGAAGCCCGCACCCGGTAGGCCTTGGCGCCCAGCCGCAGATCCAGGCTGGCGGGCTGGACCTGTGCGGGCTCGACCGCAGGGTTTGCGGCAATGGCCCCAACCGCGATCAACTCGCGCAGCGCCTGGGCAGGCAGAACACCGGTGGGGATCATCAGGCACGCCTTCCGCTGGGACTGTCCGGCCAAGCCAGCCATTTCAAACAAAAAACCGCCCGCAAGGCCGAAACCTCACGAGCGGATTTGTTAATGGTCGGGCCGGAGAGATTCGAACTCTCGACCTCCCGCCCCCCAGACGGACGCGCTAACCAGGCTGCGCTACGACCCGACGATCGTGACGCTTCATAGCAATTATCCGGGCGGGGGCAAGCGGGAAAATTCATCTTCTCAAACGGTGGGACGGCGCAGGCGCTGCGTCTCGGCCATCTGGGCATGCAAGAGGCCCAGCCGTGAGTGCAGGTCGGCCAGTGCCGCCAGACCTTGCGGCGACAGCGGTCGGGCCAGTTGGCGCAGACGGGCGGAAATGCCTGCAAGGTCGGGCACTTGTGCGGCGATGTTGACAGGCGCGTCCGGGGTGGGATCGGCGTCGGTCGGTTCTGCCGCGCTGGGGAGGAAGGCTGTCACCTCGGCCCCCGGCTGGGGTTCCGGCTCGACCCAGACATGCGGGGCTTCCGCCTCGAAGGGCAAAGAGGGCTGGGCGGGGTCCGCTGCGGGCTTCTGGCGCGGGCCACGCGGGCTGGAGAAGGCGATGAAGCCGCCATCACCGTCACGCGGCACTTCGGGCGTGCGGCGCAGCGGACCCGCGCCGGCAAGGGGTTCGGGCGCGGGGACCGGCTCCTCCAACGGGAACAGCGGTTCAACCGCTGCACTTTGGGCCGGGGGGGTGTCAGGCGGGCGGCGCTGCGGGCTGATCATCGGCACCACGACCGGGCGCGGCACCGGGGCCACCAGTTCCTCGACAGGCTCTGCCACCAGATCAAGATCGTCGCCGGACTCAAGATCCAGATCGCTGACATCACCGCCCAAGGAGGCCACATGGCGCACCCCCTGTTCGCGCAGCACCTTTTGCACGCCGCGGATCGTCATGCCCTCGGTGTGCAGAAGCTGGCGGATGCCGGACAGCAAGGCAACATCGGCGGGGCGGTAATACCGCCGCCCGCCCGCCCGCTTGACCGGCTTGATCTGGGGAAACCGACTTTCCCAAAAGCGCAGCACGTGGGCCGGCGTTTCCAGCACTTCGGCGACTTCAGAGATGGTGCGGAAGGCGTCCGGGGCTTTGTCCATCCGGCTTGACCGCCCTTATTTGCCGCCGCCCGCCACGCGATCCTTCATCAGATGCGAGGGACGGAAGGTCAGCACCCGACGCGGTGAGATCGGAACCTCGTCCCCGGTCTTGGGGTTGCGACCGACGCGGGCGGTCTTGGCGCGCAATGAGAACGTGCCGAAGGAGGAGATTTTCACCGTCTCACCGGCGGCCAGCGCGTCTGACACATGCTGCAGCACCGATTCCACCAGTTGCGCGGATTCATTGCGCGACAGGCCCACTTCGCGGAACACCGATTCGCTCAGGTCCATACGTGTCAGTGTCTTTTCAGCCATGCTGTCCCCCCGAATGTTGCGCGCAAAGGATGGGCCGGATCAAATTGCGAGTCAATAACAATGGCTTGGGACGCGTTCTTTAGATGCCATGCAATGGAGGGAACAGGACAGGAACGTCGATTTCACCCGACGCAGAAAGTGGCCGTGACGGGACCGGATCGCGGGACCGGAGCGTCTGAAACCCCGCAGTCCCGCGTTACCAGCGCAGAACCACCGCGCCCCAGGCCAGACCGCCACCGATGGCTTCGGTCACGATCAGGTCGCCTTGCTTGATCTGGCCGCGCTGCACGCCCACCGACAGCGCCAAGGGAATCGAGGCGGCCGAGGTGTTGCCGTGGTCCTGCACCGTCACCACGACGCGGTCCATCGGCACCTGCATGCGTTTGGCCGTGCCTTCGATGATGCGGATATTGGCCTGATGCGGCACGATCCAGTCAACATCCTCGCCCGTCAATCCGGCCTTGTCCAAGGCGGCATGCGCGGTCTCGGCCAGCTTTTCCACGGCGTGGCGGAAAACTTCCTTGCCCTGCATGCGCAGTTTGCCAGTGACGCCGGTCGACACACCGCCATCGACATAAAGCAGGTCCTTGAAGCGCCCGTCCGAGTGCAGGTCTGTCGCCAGCACACCGCGGTCCGCCGAGGTGCCGGGCAGGTCCTGCGCCTCCAGCACCAGGGCGCCGGCGCCGTCGCCGAACAGCACACAGGTGCCGCGGTCGTTCCAGTCCATCAGCTTGGAAAAGGTCTCTGCCCCGATCACCAGCACGCGCTTGGCCTGACCCGACAGGATCATGCCATTGGCGGTCGACAGGGCATAGACGAAGCCCGCGCAAACCGCCTGCAGATCGAAGGCAAAGCCGCCGGTCATGCCGATCTTGGCCTGCACCATGGTGGCGGCAGAGGGGAAGGTCAGATCGGCGGTCGAGGTGGCCAGCACGATCGCGTCGATATCGGACCCCTGCAGCCCGGCATTGGCCAGGGCAGCCAAGGCGGCTTGGGTGGCCAGATCAGAGGTCGTCTGACCCTCCGCCGCGAAGTGGCGGCGTTCGATGCCAGAGCGGCTGCGAATCCACTCGTCACTGGTTTCGACCAGCGTTTCAAGTTCAGCATTGGGCACAACGCGTTCGGGCAGATAATGCCCGACGCCCCGGACCACGGCGCGCAATGTCATTCCGGTTGCCCCGCTCCCACGTCTCGGGGCATTGTGGCGGCCCCTTCGGCGGCACTCTGCCCCGAGGGCAGGGTGGATGCAACCCGCGCCGCAAGCCTTTCGCGGAAACCGCTTTTTGCCAGCCTATAGGCCATGTCCACCGCCGCAGCGACCCCGGTGGCATCCGACGAGCCATGCGATTTCACGACGATTCCGTTCAGCCCCAGAAACACCCCGCCGTTCGAGCGGCGCGGATCCATCCGCTTGCGAAGACGGTTGAGCGAGGCAATCGACAGCGCCGCCGCCAATTTGGAGAACAGCGTGGCGTTCAGTTCCTCTTTCAGGAAATCGGAAATCAGCCGCGCCGTGCCTTCGGCGGTCTTCAGGGCCACGTTGCCGGTGAACCCGTCCGTCACGATGACATCAACCCGGTTGGACGGAAAATCCACACCTTCGACATAACCGATATACTCATAATCACCCTTGGTGGCGGCGGCGGCGATCAGGTCACCGGCGGCCTTCAGTTCGGCCGAGCCTTTGTGTTCCTCGGTGCCCACGTTCAGCAGGCCAACCCGGGGCCGTTGCAGACCCATGCCGTTGCGGGCATAAGAGGCGCCCATCATGGCATATTGCAACAGGTCGGCGGCGTCGGCCTTGTAGTCGGCGCCAGCGTCCAGCATCAGGTTGAAGCCGCCGGGATTGCGGCTGGGCCATTGGCAGGCGATGGCCGGGCGGTTGACGCCGGGCAGCTTGCGCAGGCGGATCATCGCAATGGCCATCAGCGCACCGGTGTTGCCGCAGGACACCGCCACCTTGGCCTCGCCCGACCGGACCGAGTCGATAGCGCCCCACATCGAGGTGCCGTCGCCGTGCCGCATCACCTGAGATGGCTTGTCGTGCATGGTCACGACGCGCGCGGCATGACGGATCAGAACGCGACCGGTCAGAACCGGCTGGCGGGCCAGAAGCTTGGCCAGTTCGCCCTCTTCGCCATGCAGGATGAACTCGGCATCCGGCATCAGGGGGGCGCAAATGGCAAGACCGGCGACAACTGCCGCCGGTCCACGGTCGCCGCCCATGGCGTCGACCGAAAGTACTATACGATCCGAGGTCAGGCCAATGGCTCCCATCGCCGTCTTGGACGTGCCTTCGGCGTCACGGCCTTGGCTCGCTTGGGACATGGGAACTGCCCGACGGAAGCGGCTTACGCCGCGTCCTCGTCAGAAACCACGGCGGAGCGGGCTGCCACGACTTCGCGGGCATCGTAATGGCCGCAAGCGCCACAGACGTGGTGCGGGCGCTTCAGCTCGCCGCAGTTGGAGCATTCTGCCGGGTTGGCGGCCACAAGGGCGTCATGCGATTGACGCATGCCGGTTTTCGAGGAGGTCGTGCGGGTCTGCGGGACAGCCATGTCTCACCTAAGGTTCTTGGGGACAGGCCCCTGTTTTCTTGGCACTTTCAACGGGCAAGCCCGGTCAGGCCGCGCCAATTGGATGCCTGTGAATGAGGCGCGGAACATAGACGGATTTTGGCCGGGCGCAAGTCCTTTTGTTGGACCGGATGCCGCGCCACGGCCGGGCGCCGTCACTTGGTTCCGTCCGCCTCGCCCTTGGGCTTCAGCACCAGACCGGCAAGGCCGGCAAAGGGCTTCAGATCGCCTTCCCGCAGCGGTGCGAGGCCGGGTTGGGTAAAGACCGCCTCGCCCAATTCCACACCGGGGGCGCGGGGATACATCGGCAGCGCCAGCGCCAGCGCCTCGATTGCGACGGCCGCGGCGTCGATCACCTCGGGCAGGGCTTCCTGGCTGTCATCTTCGGGGATTTCGATCTCGTTGTCTTCGGGCACCACATAGTCTGACAGATAGCGGCGGCGGACCTGTTCCGAAATCGGCGTCGTCACCGGCTCCAGCGTGACCGAGCAGGGTTGCACCACCCGGGCCACCAGTTTGCCGGTCAGCTCCATGTCCCGCTTGCCGGCGGGACGGATCTCGCCGTCAAATTCCAGCTGCGGCAGATCCAGAAGATCCAGCGCATCGGCGATCAGCTTGCGTTCGGGGGCCGAGGGGCGAAACCGCACATGGGTCGAGGTGCGCCCGGCGATGGCGGCCACCTTGAAGGGCAGGCTGGGCAGGGCGACATCAGCGGGCGGGGCGGGCGGATTTGCGGAATGGGTCATGGCGAAGCTCCTTGGAAGGGCGCGAGACGGTTGGCGCGGGCTTAGAACTGCTGCGGGGCAGGGGTCAAGCGTTCCTTTCTTGAACCAAGCCCCCTCAATGATGTAAGCCTCGCATTCAGAGGGATCGCTGGCCCGGCGATGGTTCGAAAGATCGGCTTGGCCAAGGCGGCGTGTCTGAAAGGGCGCGACGGCTTGGGCTTAGGAAGACAGATCTAGACCTGACAGGGCAGGGGAAGGCATGGCGTTTGAGGCAGGACAGGAAGATGGACAGGGCCGCAGGCGCAAAGCCGCGATCTTGACAGGTGTCGCGGGCCCCTTCGGGACGGCCTTTCGCAGGGGTTTGGCCATACTTGCGGTGGTCGTGGCCGCCGCCTGCGTGCCGCTTTACGCCAATCACGGCTATGTGCCTGACGACAAGGACCTTGCCGAGTTGAAGACCGGGGTCGATACCCGTGATTCGGTCTCGGCCTTCCTCGGCCGTCCGTCGGCCGAGGGGCTGATCGGCGATGTGGAATGGTTCTACGTCCAAAGCCGCTGGAAGACCGTGGGGGCGCATGCGCCGAAGGAAATCGACCGGCAGGTGGTGGCGATCAGCTTTGATGCCAACGGCAAGGTTTCCAACATCGAGCGATTCGGGCTGGAGAAGGGCGAGGTCATCGCAATTTCCCGCCGGATCACCACCGAGCCGATCAAGGGCCGCAGCGCACTGGCCCAGATCTTCTCCAACATCGGCCATATCGACCCGGCGTCGATGCTCAAGAAGTAACACTGTCACGGCATGACGCCGCGGCGCAGCCGGACTGCGGCGCGGGCAGACTGCCCGCCCCGGCATGATGGCGCGGCCCAAGGGGGACACGGCGGGCAAAGGCAGGTGGCTCAGTCCTTCGGCTCGAAGGTCAGGGCCACGCCGTTGATGCAATACCGCAAGCCCGTAGGGGCCGGACCATCGGGGAAGACATGGCCCAGATGGGCGGCACAGCGGTTGCAATGCACCTCTGTCCGCTTCATGAACCATGAATTGTCGGACTGCTCGCCCACCATCTCGGCATCCAGCGGGGCGTAGAACGAGGGCCAGCCGGTGCCGCTTTCAAACTTGGTCGCCTGATCGAACAGGGGCGCATCACAGCACACGCAGCGATAGATGCCCGGGCCCTTGGGGAAGGCGTCATGAGTGCCCGCACGTTCGGTCGCATGCTTGCGGGTGACCTTGTAAGCGAGGTCATCGAGCATTGCGCGCCACGCGTCATCGGTTTTCACGACCTTATCCATTGCATCCTCCAGACTATGTGGGCCAAATCTAGGGCGTTGCGGCCCGCGTGCAAGCGCCCTTCAAGGCAGCCCGCGCAAGCGTGAAGGAAGACAGACCCCATGCAGCCCATCACCCGGGGGCTCTACACCGTCTGCCTGGTGTCCGGCGACGCCGATTTGACCGAGGCGCAGGCGCTGCGGCATCTGGCCTTTCGCCGTCCGATCGGCGGTGACACCGGGGCTGCGGGCGCTCGCGGTCATGACAGCGACGCCTTCGACCCGGTCAGCCGCCATCTGCTCGTGCGCGACAGCGCCGGCGCGCTGGTTGCCTGCTGCCGCATCCTTGGCTTTGCCGATGGCGAAAGCCTGTCGGCCAGCTATGCCGCACAGGTCTATGACCTGACCCGGCTGGCCCGGTTTGCGGGCGCGCGGATGGAGATGGGCCGGTTCTGCCTGCATCCCGGCCACCATGATCCCGATATCCTGCGGCTGATCTGGGGGGCGTTGACCGCGATTGTCGATGAGGAGAAGGTCGCGCTGCTGTTCGGCTGCTCCAGCTTTGTCGGCGCGGACCCGGCACCGCACCTGCCGGCCCTGGCGGCCCTGCGCCGCCACATCGGCCCCCCGGCCTTGATCCCCGCCCCCCGCGCCGCCGAGCGGGTGGATCTGCCCAAAGGTCCCGGCGCGCCCTTGGGCCTGCCGCCGCTGTTGCGGACCTATCTGGCGATGGGCGGCTGGGTCTCGGACCATGCCGTGATCGACCGCGATCTGGACACGCTGCATGTCTTCACGGCACTGCCCATCGCAGAGGTCCCCCAAGCCCGTGCGCGTGCCTTGCGTGCCATTGCCGGGCGCTAATCGGTTGACCCTTGCAGCACTTGGCCTTAGGGGCAGGTCATCATGGCACGCGCACCCCTTCTTCAACTCTCCGATCTGTCGCTGACCTTTGGCGGCAACCCCTTGTTCGAGGGCATCACCCTCACCTGCCAGCCCGGCGACCGCCTGGCACTGGTGGGCCGCAACGGCTCTGGCAAGTCCACCCTGATGAAGGTGATGGCCGGTCAGGTCGAGGCCGACAAGGGCCTGCGGGTCGTCTCGCCCGGCGTGACGGTCGGCTATATGGAACAGGACCCCGACATGTCGGCGTTTGCGACCTTGGGCGACTATGCCCGCAGCCGCATCCCCGAGGATGAGGGCTACCGGGTCGATGTCGCCGCCGAAGGGCTGGGCTTCAAGCCGGATACGCCGGTGGCCTCGGCCTCGGGTGGGGAAAAACGTCGGGCGGCGCTGGCCAAGCTGGTGGCCGAAGCGCCGGAACTGATGCTGATCGACGAACCGACCAACCACCTCGACATCGCCGCCATCGAATGGCTGGAAGATTTCCTGAACGAAACCCGCGCCGCCTATGTCCTGATCAGCCACGACCGCGCCCTGCTGAACCGCCTGACGCGCCAGACCTTCTGGCTTGACCGCGGTGTGCTGCGGCGGCGGGAACTGGGCTTCCTTGGCTTTGAAGAATGGCGCGAAGAGACCTGGGAGGCCGAGGACGAGGCCCGCCACAAGCTGGACCGCAAGATCAAGGCCGAGGCGCGTTGGGCTGTCGAAGGCATTTCCGCCCGCCGCAAGCGCAACCAGGGCCGGGTCCGCGCGCTGGCGGCATTGCGCGACGAACGCTCCAGCCAGATCCGCCGCAAGGGCACGGCCCTGATGGAGTTCGATTCGGGCACCACGTCGGGCAAGAAGGTGATCGAGGCCAAGGGAGTGGGCAAAGCCTTCGGCGACAAGGTTCTGTTCAAGGACTTCGACCTGCGCATCCTGCGCGGCGACCGGGTGGCCTTTGTCGGGCCCAATGGCGTTGGCAAGACCACGCTGCTGAAGATGCTGATCGGCGAATTGGCCCCCGATACCGGCACAGTGGCCTTGGGCACCTCGTTGGACATCGCGGTCTTTGACCAAAGCCGCGCAAGGCTCGACCCCGAGGCCAGCCTGTGGAACAATCTGACCTCCGATCCCCTGATGGCGGTGTCGGGCAATTCCGATCAGGTCATGGTGCGCGGCAATCCCAAGCATGTCGTGGCCTACCTGAAAGACTTCCTGTTTGACGAGGCGCAGGCCCGCGCTCCGGTCAGATCCCTGTCGGGCGGCGAAAAGGCGCGGCTTCTCTTGGCCAAGCTGATGGCCAAGCCCTCCAACCTCTTGATCCTTGACGAACCGACCAACGACCTTGACGTGGAAACGCTGGACCTGTTGCAGGACATCCTCGGCGAATATGACGGCACGGTGCTGCTGGTCAGCCACGATCGCGATTTCATCGACCGGGTGGCCACCACAACCGTGGCGCTGGAGGGCAACGCCCATGCGATGGTCTATCCCGGCGGCTGGTCAGACTACGCCGCCCAACGCGGCAAGAAAGAGACCGGCCCGGTGGCCCAAGCGCCCCGAAGCAGCGCCGAACCGCCCAAGCCCGTCAAGAAGATCATCGCCGAGGGCCTGACCTTCACCGAGAAAAAGCGCCTCGATACCCTACCGGGCCTGATCGCCCGCATGGAATCCGAGATCGTCAAGCTGCAGGACCTGCTGTCGGACCCCCAGCTTTACAAGCGCGAGCCGGTGAAGTTCCAGAAAGCCTCCGACATGCTGACCGAACGGCAAGAGGCCCTCGCTGCCGCGGAAGAAGAATGGCTCGACCTGTCAGACCGCGCCTGACCTTTCCAATTCATCCAGGTCCAAATATCCAACTCCGCCGCCTGTGACAGGCGCCGAAGGTGGATATTTGAGCCCGGATGAAGGGGCAATCACCACAGATGGGCGACGTGGGGCGCGATGAGGCGGCTGTATATGTCGCGCGCGGCGTCCATTGTGGCGGGGGTAAGCGCGGGCAGGGCGTCGGCCTGGACGTTGGCTTGGCTTTGCGCCTGGGATTTCGCGCCGGGAATCACCACTGACACGGCATCCGCCATCAAAATCCAGCGCAGCGCAAAGGCGGCCATTGTGGCACCATCGGGGACCAGCGGGCGCAGTTCCTCGACCGCTTGCAGGGCAACGTCATAGGGCACGCCCGAGAAGGTCTCGCCCTTGTCAAACGCCTCGCCATTGCGGTTGAAGCTGCGGTGGTCATCGGCGGCGAAGGTCGAGGCGGCGGACATCTTGCCGGTCAAAAGCCCCGAGGCGAGCGGCACACGGGCGATCACCGCCACATTCGCGGCCTTGGCAGCGGCAAAGAAGGCGTCGGCAGGGCGCTGGCGGAACAGGTTGTAGATGATCTGCACGGACACCACGCCGGGGTGCTGGATCGCCTCCAGCGCCTCGTCGATCTTCTCGACCGAAACGCCGTAGGCGGCAATCTTGCCCTTGGCTTTCAGGGTGTCGAGGGCCTCATAGACCCGGGCATCGCCATAGACGGCGGTCGGGGGGCAGTGCAGTTGCACAAGGTCAAGGCAATCCATCGCCAGATTCGCGCGGCTGCGGTCGATGAAGGCTTCAAGATGGGCAAGGTCGTAACCCTCGGCCACATGGGGGTTGAGCCTGCGGCCCGCCTTGGTCGCAACGTAAGGCCGCGATTGATCGCGGCCCCGTTCCGCCAGAACCGCCGCGATAATCCGCTCGGACCGCCCGTCGCCATAGACATCCGCCGTGTCGATGAAATTCACGCCCGCATCCAGCGCCGCATGCAGGGTGGCCTTGGCATCGACCTCTGTCACCTCGCCCCAGGTGCCGCCGATGGCCCAGGCCCCAAAGCCTATGCGGGTGGCGGGAAATCCGGTCTTGCCGAGGGGATTGGTGGTAAGGGTCATGGTCTTCTCCTGTTGCAGGCGCAACCTAGTCTGATGCGGCGTCTTGTCCAAGGGCTTCCGGTGGCGGGCGAAGCGCGATAGGAGGGGGCATGTTGACGGTGCAGGATCTGAGTGTTGCGCGCGGCGGATTGGCCGTGCTGGAGGGGGTGGGCTTCAGCCTGTCGCCCGGCAAGGTCTTGATTTTGCGCGGGCCGAATGGCGCAGGCAAGACGACGTTGCTGCGCACCCTGGCCGGCCTGCAACCCGCGCTGGAGGGCCATATCGCGGCCGAGCCCGAGACGATCACCTATTCCGGCCATGCCGATGGGTTGAAGGCCACGCTGACAGTGATGGAAAATCTGGCCTTCTGGGCCTCGGTTCACGGGCAAGGTGCGGTGGAGCCTGCGATTGTCGGCATGAACCTTGCATCCCTGCGCGACCGCCGGGCGGCGGACCTGTCGGCGGGGCAGAAGCGCCGTCTGGGGCTGGCGCGGCTGATGGTGACAGGACGCAAGCTCTGGCTGATGGATGAGCCGACGGTGTCGCTGGATGCGGCCTCGGTCGCCTTGTTCGGCGCCATGCTGCGCGGGCATCTGGGGCAGGGCGGGGCTGCGATTGTCGCCACCCATATTGATCTGGGCTTGCACGAGGCCGAGGTGCTGGACTTGACCCCCTTCCGGGCCTCGCAGAAACGAAAGGGTGCGTTTGACGAGGCTTTCGCATGAAGGCGCTCATGGTCAGGGATCTGCGTCTGGCGATGCGGGCGGGCGGTGGCTTTGGCCTTGGGCTGGCCTTCTTTCTGATGGTGGCGGTGCTGGTGCCTTTGGGTGTCGGACCCGAGGGCGCCTTGCTGTCCAGGATTGCGCCGGGAATTCTGTGGGTGGGCGCACTTTTGGCCTGTCTTCTGTCGCTGGACCGCATGTTCGCGCTGGATTTCGAGGATGGCTCGCTGGACCTGATGGCCGTCTCGCCGCTGCCTTTGGAGGGCGTGGCCGCGATGAAGGCCTTGGCACACTGGCTGGTGACGGGGCTGCCCTTGGTGGTGATCTCTCCGGTGCTGGGGCTGTTGCTGAGCTTGGAGCCCTCGGGCTATGTCTGGCTGGTGGCCTCCTTGGCATTGGGGTCGCCCGCACTCTCTTTGATCGGGGCGTTCGGCGCGGCCCTGACGGTGGGATTGAAGCGCGGCGGGTTGATCCTGTCGCTGATCGTGCTGCCGATGTACGTGCCGACGCTGGTCTTTGGCGCAGAAGCCGTGCGACGCGGGGCGGCGGGGACGGATGCGATGATCCCGCTGTTGCTGCTGGCGGCGATTTCGCTGGGGTCGGCGGCGATCCTGCCCTTCGCCTGCGGTGCCGCCATACGGGCGAACCTGAAGTGAGGGCCAATCTGAAATGCGAAACGGAATTGACGGTCTGACGTTTCTTTGACTTGCAAACCCGTCGCCCCTTGGGCAAGGAAAGTTCATGTCGATCTGGGAATATGCCAACCCCAAGAAGTTCATGCAGACCTCGGCCTGGGCCTTGCCCTGGGTGTCCGGGCTGGCGGTGCTTTTGCTGGGCGGCGGGCTGATTTGGGGCTTCTTCTTCACGCCCGATGACTACAAGCAGGGGGCGACGGTCAAGATCATCTACCTGCATGTGCCAAGTGCGATGATGGCCATCTCGGCCTGGTTCATGATGCTGGTGGGCTCGTTGATCTGGCTGATCCGGCGCCATCATGTCAGCGCCTTGTCGGCCAAGGCGGCCGCCCCGGTGGGGCTGACCTTCACGGTGATTGGCCTCGTGACCGGGGCGATCTGGGGAGAGCCCATGTGGGGCACCTGGTGGGCCTGGGATCCGCGCCTGACTTCGTTCCTGATTCTGGGCCTGTTCTATCTGGGCTATATCGCGCTTTGGGCGGCGGTGGAGGATGCCGATACCGCGGCGGATCTGACCTCGGTCCTGTGCATCGTGGGGTCGGTCTTTGCCTTCCTGTCGCGCTATGCGGTGCTGTTCTGGAATCAGGGGCTGCATCAGGGCGCTTCAGTATCGGTGGTGCAGGGCAGCGATCAGGTCGACAATGTCTATGGCGCGCCCTTGGCGGTTTGCGTTGCGGGGTTTGTCCTCTTGTTCGTCACTCTGGTCCTGCTGCGCACCCGGACGGAAATCCGCGCCCGCCGGATCAAGGCGCTGATCGCGCGCGAAAGGGCTGCTCCATGATGCCGGACCTTGGGAAATATGCCGGAACGGTGCTGGGCGCCTATGGCGCAGCTTTGGCGCTGCTGGTGGCTTTGATTGCGCTGACCCTGTGGCAGGGCGCGCGGATGAAACGGACGCTGGACGAGGTCGAGCGTCGAGAAGGAAACACCTGATGGCATTTCGACCTTTGATCCTGCTGCCGCCCCTGGCTTTCGCGGCGCTGGCCGTGGCGTTCTGGGTGGGCATGCAAAAGGGCGACCAACCCTTGCCCTCGATGCAGATCGGGCACGAAGCGGCAGCCGTTCGTGCCTTGGCTTTGGGCGATGGCCCTGTGGTGACCGATGCCGATCTGCGCAAACCCGGCGTCAAGCTGTTGAATTTCTGGGCCAGCTGGTGCGAACCCTGCCGGATCGAACATCCGATGCTGGAAAAACTGCACGAAGAGGGTGTCGTGATTTACGGCATCAATTACAAGGACAAGCCCGAGGATGCGCTGAAGTTCCTTGGGGACAACGGCAATCCCTACACGCAGCTGGGCGCGGATCCCGGGCCGATGGCGCTGGATTGGGGCGTCTATGGCGTGCCCGAGACCTATGTGATTGACGGCAAGGGGCAGGTTCTGCTGCGGCTGGCCGGGCCGATCACGGCGGAGAACCTGGAAAGCCAGGTGCGGCCGGCGATGGCCAAGGCGGCGCAGTAACGGATCTTCTGCGAAAATCCAGAAAACGAATTTTCGTACGAAAATTCGACCGTCGATTTTTCGTACGAAAAATCGTGCCTCAAAACCGGATGGCGATCGGGCCGGAATGGCAGATCACAACCAGTTGGCTGCCGGCTTCGATCAGGTGAAAGCCCCGCGCCCGCACCGAGCGTTCGAACACATCCAGCCCGATTTCCGCTTCGACCCACTGCTTGGACCGACGCACAACCCCGCCTGAAGCGGCGGATTTGGCGCTGAAGATGTGGTTCAGCCAAAGATCGGGGTTGATGGCGCGCGGTGTATCCATGGGGCAGTTCTAACCGCCCCATGGTTAACAAGGTGTTTACTCGGAACGGGCCCGGCGCCCGCCTCGACGGCCCGAAGTGGCAGCGGTGGCCGCCGCCGAAGCTTCGGCAAAGCTTGCCCCGGCCTCGACCGCCTCGATCACCTTGGCGAAGCGAATCCATTCGCCGCCATTGGCATCGTGGTTCATCAGGAAGTTGGCGGCACGGATCGCCTCCATTTCCGGGGCGCGCACCGGGTTCATGATGGCAGAGGTCATCCCCGCCCCAATCGCCATCGGCAGGAAGGCGGCGTTGACGCCATGCCGGTGCGGCAGACCGAACGAGATGTTCGAGGCGCCGCAGGTGGTGTTCACGCCCAGCTCTTCGCGCAGACGGCGGACCAGCGCGAAGACCTGCTGACCGGCCGAGCCCATGGCCCCCACCGGCATGACCAGCGGGTCGACCACGATGTCATGCGCCGGGATGCCGAAATCGGCGGCACGCTCGACGATCTTCTTGGCCACGGCAAAGCGCACGTCAGGGTCCTGGCTGATGCCGGTGTCGTCGTTCGAAATCGCCACGACCGGCACGTTGTACTTCTTGACCAGCGGCAGGATGCGCTCCAGCCGTTCTTCCTCACCCGTCACCGAGTTCAGCAGGGGACGACCTTCGCAAGCCAGCAAGCCCGCCTCCAATGCCGCCGGCACCGAGCTGTCGATGCACAAAGGCACGTCGACCACGCCCTGGATGATCTCAATCAGGCGCTTCATCAGTGGCGGCTCGGTGAAGTTGTTGTCGGCATAGCGCGGGTCCACGGCCATCTTGTTGGTAAAGACCGCGCCCGAGTTCACGTCGAGAAGATTGGCCCCGCAGGCCACCTGCTCCAGCGCGTCGCGGATGACGGTGTCGAAATTGTCCATCTCCAGCTCGGCGGCCAGCTTCTTGCGCCCGGTGGGGTTGATGCGCTCGCCGATCACGCAGAAGGGTTCGTCAAAACCGATGATCACGGTTTTCGTTTTGGATTCAACGACGGTACGGGTCATTCTTGATCTTTCCTCTTAAGCGTTGGCCGGAACGCCAGCGGCGCCGCCGTTGTCAGTCACCCATTGGGCATTGGTCTTGATGCCGCCCAGCGGGAAGAAATGGACCTGTTCGATGTTGAAGCCCGGGGTTTTGGCCTTGTGGGCCGCCAGCGCCGCCACCACGTCGGTCGGTTCATAGGGAAGCAGCAGCTTGGTCACATCCATCGCGCGCTTTTGCAAGACCTTGAGCGAGGGACCCACGCCGCAGGCGATGGCGAACTTGATCAGGGTCTGCAGCTTGGCCGGGCCCGCGATGCCGATATGCACCGGGATCGAGACACCCGCCGCCGACAGCTTGTTGGCCCATTCGATCACCGGGGCCGCGTCAAAGCAGAACTGGGTGGCCAAGGCGAATTTGGCATCGGAGCGCTTGGTGTAGGCGTCTTTCCACGCCAGCGCCTTCATCACCACCGCATCGCCGCCGTCCTTGTCGATGTCCTTGTTGCCTTCGGGGTGGCCGGCGAAATGCAGACGGGTGAAGCCGTCAAACAGGCCGGTTTCCACCAGCTGCATCGAATTGTCGAAATCACCCGCCGGGGTGGAAACGCCACCGCCCAGAAGCAGCGCCTCTTTCACGCCCGCCTCGCCCTTGTAGCGCGCGATCCAGTCAGCCAGCGTCGCCTTGTCCTTGATGATCCGCGCCGGAAAGTGCGGCATCACCTCGAACCCTTCGCCAGAGATCCGCTTGGCGGTGGTCACCATGTCCTCGATGGGCGTGCCCTCGATATGGGCGATGTAGACGCGGGTGCCCTTGGGCAGAAGGGCGCGAAAATCCTCGACCTTCTCGGCCGTGCGCGGCATCACCTCGATGGAATAGCCTTGCAGGAAAGCCTCCACATCGTCGGAAACGGTCGCGGGCGCGGTATCGCGGCGGAAGTTGAACAGGGCCATGTCGTGTCCTTTAGGGCGTGATGCGGAAGGTGGTCGCCGGTTTTCCTCGAAGATCACGCGACCACTGAAAATGGATCAGGCTTTTGCCCAACCGTCGGTGGAGATGAGGCTTTTCAGACGGTCGATGTCATAGGTGGCTTCGATCTTGGCGGCTTCGGCTTGCGCCACCTCCATCTGCTCGCCTTCAACGGTGAAGGGTGCAGCCTTGCGCCATTCGGCCAGATAGGCGTCGGCATCCTTGGCGCCGATCTTCATCGCGACCCGGTCGATTGCCTGTTCGAATCGCTCCGACAGTTTGACCTTGGCGCCGGACCGTCCCTTGCCGACGATGATCTGGGCAGGAATGTCGCGCCAGTAAACGATGGTGACTTCGGGCATGTCTGTGATTCCGGCGTGATGATGTGGCCCCCTGTGTAGCGCCGATTTGCGACAGCCGATGCCGGATTTCGACATGGGAACGCGAGGATGCGACGAAGTCCATTGCAGGCTTGAGCATGGGGCGCATCAGGGCTAGCATGGGGGCAACCACAGATGGAGGGCGGCGATGACGCCCCAGCGTCCCCCGGGGGCGGACGCACAAGCGCATGAGGTCGATCCTGTGACGGGATCCCTGATGCCTGAAATGTCTGGCCCCCTTACGACCGGATCAGGGCTTTATGCCGCCGTTGATCTGGGAACAAATTCGTGCCGGATGCTGATTGCCCAGCCAAGGGGCAGTCAGTTTCTGGTGGTGGACAGTTTTTCCAAAACTGTCCAGCTTGGCGCCGGGCTTGAGGCGTCGGGGAAGTTGTCACGCGCTTCGATGGGCCGCACGATTCAGGCATTGCGGATCTGCCAGAAGAAGATCGAGAAGCACGGTGTGCGCCGGATGCGGCTGGTGGCAACAGAGGCGTGCCGCAGGGCCAGAAACTCCAAGGATTTCATCCGGCAGGTGCGGCGCGAAACCGGCCTGATGGTGGAAATCATTGCCGCCGAGGAAGAGGCCCGTCTGGCCGTCATCTCTTGCGCGCCACTGGTGCGTCGGGAATCGGAACAGTTGCTGATCGTCGACATTGGCGGTGGGTCGACTGAACTGGTCTGGATCGACCTGTCCGCTGTGGCCCCCGAGGATCGTCCGCGCTCGATCATGCGGCTGTCGTCGGGCTTTGACCGGCAGGGGGCGGGCGATGCGCGGGTGGTGGACTGGATCTCGGTTCCGCTGGGGGTTGCCACGCTGAAGGACCAGTTCATCGATGTCGAGGATGACGCGGCGCGGTTTGCCCTGATGTCGTGGTTCTTCGAGGAATCTCTGGCGAATTTCTCTCCGGCCTCGGCCGCGCAGCCGCGCAAGGGGTTCCAGATCATCGGCACCTCGGGCACCGTCACGACGGTTGCGGCATCGTTTTTGGGGCTCAGGCGCTATGATCGGGCGAAAGTCGATGGTTTGGTGATGAGTTCCGACCAGATCGACCTTGTCATCCGCGACTATCTGGCGCTTGGTCCGGACGGACGCAGGACGGACCCGCGCATCGGGCGTGACAGGCATACGCTGATCATGTCGGGGGCGGCCATCCTGCAGGCGCTGATGCGCATCTGGCCCACCGATCAGCTTTCCGTAGCCGATCGCGGCCTGCGCGAGGGGCTGTTATATGCACAGATGAGCGCCGATGGCGTTCTGGAAGACGGACCGTTTGAATGACTGAAGTGAATGACTCTGGCCGGGGACGGCGTGATCTGCGGATCAAGGTGAAGACGGCGAAGGGGCGCAAGCTTTCGTCAACACTGTGGCTGGAACGCCAATTGAACGACCCCTACGTGACCAAGGCCAAGCGCGAGGGCTTCCGGGGCCGCGCCGCCTACAAGATCATGGAACTGGACGACAAGTATGGCTTCCTGAAGCCGGGCGCCCGCGTGGTTGACCTTGGCTGCGCGCCGGGCGGCTGGTGTCAGGTGGCGGTGCCGCGCGTCAACTCGTTGGGCGAAAAGGCGAACAAGCCGATTGGCACCATTCTGGGCATCGACCTGCAAGAGATCGAGCCGATTGCCGGGTGTGAACTGCACCAGCTCGACTTCCTGTCCGAAGATGCCGATGCCCTGGTCAAGGGCTGGCTGGGCGGCAAGGCCGATGTGGTGATGTCAGACATGGCGGCCTCGGCCTCGGGGCACAAGGGCACCGACCACTTGCGCATCATCGCCCTGGTGGAAGCCGCGCTGGACTTTGCCTTCGATGTGCTGGACGAGAACGGAACCTTCGTCGCCAAGGTTCTGGCCGGCGGGGCAGAGCTGGAAATGCAGAACCAGTTGAAGAAGGCCTTCCGCAAGGTGGCCAATGTGAAGCCCCCCGCCAGCCGCGCTGATTCGTCCGAAAAGTTCGTGGTGGCGCAGGGCTTCCGGGGCCGGCCGGGATCCGTCACGCAGGAGTGACCTTCGCCCGATTGCAGCTGCGCATCCGGCTGAAATGACAAAGGGCACCCAAGGGTGCCCTTTTGCGTCCTGTCGCTGATCCCGATCAGCCCGCCCAGGTGCGAACCGGTCCACAGTCCATATGAACGAAGTTCGAACGGTAGTAGTGGCCGACACCCCCGGCATCACAGGCAACCGCGGCGGCGTACATCTGGCCGACGGTACGCGATTTCAGG
This sequence comes from Stagnihabitans sp., assembly GCF_964946895.1. NCBI lineage: Bacteria > Pseudomonadati > Pseudomonadota > Alphaproteobacteria > Rhodobacterales > Paracoccaceae > Stagnihabitans > Stagnihabitans sp. Next base: position 26,838 of record NZ_CBBQHX010000031.1, read on the forward strand.
CGAAGGTCGGCCGCCATGCCTTGGATATGAAGGGAATTTTTCGCAACGCCATGCGATTCAGAGCGAAGAAGGGCGTTGGTGGCCGGTGTCCGATAGCCAGACAGCAGCATGTAGGGTTCTTTCACGCCCAGCAGATGGTGGGTCGCGGCGATGATGTCCATGTTGTGCGGGTTCATGTCGATGGTGGAATCGACGCGAAGATCGCGCATGAAGTGGCTGATTTGCTTGACGACCTCCGGGATGTAGTTACCATCCACCCAGTAGATCGCATTCACCGTCTCACCGGATCGGCCCGAGTACATGTTGACCCGTCGCACGTCGCCAGCGCCCTTCAGAAAGCCGGTCGCCTTGGCGTAAGTGGGTGCCGCTACCACGATGCTCGCTGCAAAGACGCGCAACAACGAGCGCCGCGAAACCCCTGCGTCATGTGTATCCATCATTGATCAGCCTGTCCCGTTTGCCGTGCTGAACCGTCTTTTCGACGGCTTTGTTGCTGCTTCATCCCCAAAGCGCATCGTTCTAATGCCATAGTTTTTCCAAGCTCCCAACAGGCATTTCTGTCGCATCCGGGCAGTTTGGCCGCGATAGGCAAAAATTCGCTGAATTCAAGGGCAGCATTCCGCCGAGATTGCGCTTAAAGTTCAAGTGATCAAATTGCGACAGACGTCGGGGCGGCTGCGATTGAAAGCCCGGGTGAGGTTTGCAAAGGCAGGGATTTACGGATACCTTTGGTGCAACAGAAGATCAGCGCGGGCGCGCACGAAGCCCGACAAGGGAATTGTGGCAATGACGATTGTGACAAGCAGGCGGAATGTGTTGCGGGCGATGACCTCTGCCCTGGCCTTGGGGGCGGCACTGCGGGCTGGCGTCGTTTCCGCCTCGACCCTGCCTTCGGCCTTTACGCAGGCTTTGGCTGCGGCCGCCGGTCAGGACGCCGTCATCTCGGGCTTTTACCGCGACCGGGCCTATGCCACGCTGTGGACCGGCCCGACCGACGCCGCCCGGCGCGCGGCGCTGCTGTCCGCCTTTGACACGGCCGCCGATCATGGCCTGCCGGTGCCGCGCTATGACGCCGCCGCCCTGCGCCAAGCCTTTTCCAATGCCCAGACCGAGGGGGATCTTGGCCGTCTGGAAGTGGCAATGTCGTCAGCCTATCTGGCCTTCGCCCGCGACCTGTCTTCCGGTGCGCTGGAGCCTGGCAAGGTGGACGACGGCATCAAGCGCGTGATCCCGCGGCCCGATCCGGCGCTGATCCTGTCGCAGGCCGATGGCTATGACTTCGCCGGCTATCTGGCCGGCCTGCCGCCGTCCGAGCCGGAATATGCCCGTCTGATGGCTGAGAAATTTGCGTTGGAGGATCTGATCGCCGCTGGCGGCTATGGCCCGACCATTCCGGTGGCCGAGATCAAGCTGACCGCGCCGGCCGATGCCGTCACCGCGCTGCGCGACCGACTGGTGGCCTTAGGCCATCTGGAACGGTCCTTCACTGTCACCTATGACGCCGACATTCAAGCCGCCGTGCAGCGATTCCAGCTGAACAACGGCATCACGCCGGATGGCGTGGCCGGCAAAGGCACCGTCGTGGCCCTGAACGTGCCTGCCGAAGACCGCCTCAAATCCGTCGTCGTCGCGATGGAGCGGCTGCGCTGGATGGGCAATGTTGATCTGGGCAAGCGGCATATCTGGGTCAACCAGCCGGATTTCACCGTCAAGGTGGTTGACGATGGGGCGACGACCTTCGAAAGCCGCGTGGTCATCGGCAAGATCGGCGCAGACACGCAAAGCCCGGAATTCTCTGACAAGATGGAGTTCATGGTCATCAACCCGACGTGGTCGGTGCCAAGGTCCATCGTCGTCAAGGAATACCTGCCGCAATTCCAGAAAGACCCAACGGCGCAAAGCCAGTTGCAACTGCTGGACCGCACCGGCCAGATCGTCGACCGCACCACCGTTGATTTCGCGTCCTTCACGCCCGACAACTTCCCCTTCGCGCTGCGTCAGCCGCCCGAGGATGGCAATGCCTTGGGTAAGGTGAAGTTCATGTTCCCCAACCCCTACAACATCTACCTGCATGACACGCCGACCAAGTCCTTGTTCTCCCGGGAAGTTCGGGCGTTCAGCCATGGCTGCATCCGGGTGGGCGCGCCCTTTGACTTCGCGTATTTCCTGCTTAGCCGGCAGTCGGACGATCCCAAGGGCCTGTTCGCCAGCTATCTGCACACCGGCAAGGAATCGACGCTGAACCTGGATCAGCCGATTCCGGTGCATCTGGTCTACTTTACCGCCTGGCCGGATGATCAGAACCGCATCGGCTATCGGCGCGACATCTATGGCCGCGACGCGAAGCTTTTTGCCGCGCTCAAGGACGCCGGGGTGGCGCTGGCGGGCGTTCAAAGCTAATCAGACCGGCGGATCTACCCCCGGACGGAGGCGCTTGTGGCCCATAGACTCGCACAGATAGCGACCGCGATTGGCGCGCCCTTCGAAGGCGACGGCGACCTGCTGATTGCAGGCGCCGCAGAACCGGCCATGGCCGGGGCGCAGGATCTGGCGCTGGCCACCAACCCGAAATATGCCGAAGGGCTGAAGCTGGGTCAGGCGCGGGCGGCGCTGCTGTGGCCGGGCGCGGACTGGCGTGCCCTTGGCCTGCAGGCCGCGATCTTCGCGCCGCGCGGCCGGCTGGCGATGGCGGGCTTGACGCAGGCTTTGGACATGGGGCCAGCGATTGCGCCGGGCCTGCATCCGATGACCGTGGTCGATCCCTCTGCCGAGATTGGCGCGGGGGCCGCAATTGGACCTTTCGTGACGATTGGGGCTGGCGCCAAGATCGGGCCTCGGGCCCGGATCGCCCCGCATGTCTCGATTGGGGCGGGTGCTGTGATTGGGGCAGATGCGCTTCTTCTGGAAGGCGTGCGCATTGGTCATGGCGTGCAAATCGGCGACCGGGTGATCTGCCAACCGGGCTGTGTGATCGGCTCGGACGGGTTCTCTTTTGTGACGCCAGAGGTTTCGGGGGTTGAAGAAATCCGCGCAACCCTTGGAATTCGCGGCGATATTCGAAAACAAGAGTGGCACCGCATCCATTCCTTGGGCGCCGTCGTTCTGGGCGATGATATCGAGATCGGCGCCAACAGTTGCATCGACCGGGGCACAATCCGCTCTACCACGATCGGCCATCGGACCAAGATCGACAATCTGGTGCATATCGCCCACAACGTGACGATGGGCGAGGATTGCCTGATCTGCGGCATGGTGGGCATTGCAGGCTCGGTTCGCATCGGCAACCGGGTGGTGTTGGCGGGGCAGGTCGGGGTGGGCGACAATCTGTTCGTCGGCGATGACGTGATCGCCGGGGCGGCATCCAAGCTGATGACAAACACGCCGGCAGGGCGTGTGGTGCTGGGCTATCCGGCCATCAAGATGGACAGCCATATCGCGCTGCAAAAGGCGATGCGCCGGCTGCCGCGCCTGTCCGGCCGTCTGGCCGCGATCGAGGCGCGTCTGGGTGCCGTGGACGAGGCCGAGGAATGATCCGCGACCGGATCTTGCAGATCCTTGCCGCGCAAGCCCTGATCGACCCGGCCGACCTGCGGCTGGAGGCGCGACCGGCGGAGCTGGGGTTGGACAGTCTGGCGATGGTCGAGTCGATCTTCGCGCTGGAAGAGGCGTTCGACATCACGATCCCCTTCAACGCGCAGGACCCGGCGGCCAACAGCTTTGACACCTCCACCATCGGTGCCATCGTGACGGCGGTCGAGGCTTTGGTGCGGGGCTGATGGCCCGGGTGGTGATCACCGGGGCGGGGACGGTCAACCCCCTGGGCCATAACGTGGCGGCCACCTATGCGGCGATGGCCCGGGGGCACTCGGCGATTGCACCGCTGGTTTTGGCCGACCTGGATCGGCTTCACGTGAAGATCGGCGCGCAAGTCACGGGTTGGACAGGGGAATTTGACCGCAGCGATCTGGTGTGGATGGATCCTTTCGCGCAATATGCCGTGGCCTCGGCCCGGCAGGCGATGGCGCAGGCGGGCTTGGGATCGGTGCCGGGCGCCGGGGTGAGCATCGGTTCGGCCGGGGGGGGATTGCAGACGGTGGATGACAATTACCGGGCGGTCTATCAGGCGGGCAAGAACCGGGTCCATCCGTTCACCGTGCCACGGCTGATGGCCTCGGCAGCCGCCTCGCTGGTGGCGCGGGATCTGGGGTTGATGGGGCCAAGCTATACGGTGGCCTCCGCCTGTTCGTCGTCCAACCATGCCATTGGCCAAGCGTTTCAGATGATCCGCGCCGGACTGGCGCCGGTGATGCTGGCCGGCGGGTCGGATGCCATGCTGTGCTTTGGCGGCATCAAAGCCTGGGAGGGGTTGCGGGTGCTGTCAGAGACCGCCTGCCGCCCGTTCTCGAAAGGCCGCGACGGCATGGTGATGGGCGAGGGCGCTGCGGTCTTCGTGCTGGAGGACCGCGATCACGCGCTGGCGCGCGGGGCCACGCCCTTGGCCGAGGTGGCGGGCTTTGCGGCAACGACAGATGCCGGCGACATGGTGCAGCCTTCGGTGGCGGGGGCGGTGCGCGCCATGCGGCTTGCCTTGCAGGATGGCCACCTGTCCCCGGCAGAGATCGGCTATATCAACGCCCATGGCACCGGCACCGCCGCCAACGACCGCTGCGAGGCAGAAGCGATTGTTGAGGTCTTTCAAACCTCTCCGCCGGTTTCTTCGACCAAGTCGCTGCATGGCCACCTGATCGGCGGGGCCGGCGCGGTGGAGTTGCTGGCCTGCCTTTTGGCCCTGCAAACCGGTGTCCTTGCGCCGACCGCTGGCTACCTTGGACCGGATGCGGCCTGTCCGGTTGACCTTGTGACAGAAAAAAGGACAGCCGCGGTGACGGCTGTCCTGTCAAACTCTTTCGCCTTTGGCGGGTTGAACGCGGTGCTTGCGCTCAGGCAGGCGTGATCACTTCTTGATCTTGGCGGCTGCGTCCGCGATGGCCTGATAGCCGGCCGAGAACCCCTTGAGCGAAACGGCCACAACCACGGTCTTGTCGGGCGCTGCGGCCGGAACGATGGTGACGGTGGCGTTGGTGCCCTTCTTCAGCGTCGCCAGATCATCCGCCGTGAAGCCGACCTTGGCAATGCAGCCCGCCGCCGTGCAATACGAGAAGGGGTAGATCTTGGCCACGGCCTGATCGACGGCAATGCGCAGGTTGGCGGTCAGCAACGTCTCCAGCGGCACCAGAACGGTGGCGCCCAGAACGGCTTGGCCACCATCGGGCAGGGTGAAGAAGCTGACTTCGGCGGTGGGATTGCCGGTTTGGTCCTTCAAAAGCTGGTAAAGCTGGCAGGGGTCGGACCCGTCCGCCGTCTTGACGCAGCGCTGTTCCCAGTCATCGAACTTGGTGGCAAGGTAGACCCCGCCTATGGCCGCTTGCGCCTGACCGGGGATCCCGTCGGTGACACCCATCGACACGCCATTGGCCGGGGCGGTCGCCTGCGCCGGATCGGGCGGGGTGATCGTGGCGGTGGTGGTCTGGGCCATCGCGGCACCGCTCCATCCGGTCAGGGCGACCGAGAGGGCGAGGCCAAGGGCGAGGCGGGAAAAGGGGAGTGTCATGGTGGTGTCCTTGATCAGCTGCAGCGCGGCTTTGGGTTCCGGTTTGGCCTGCCTTAGCACGGCCCCGGCCGCCCCGTCAGGCCCCAAATCGCAGGCTGCGGCACACTGGCGAAAGCTTGCGCAAGGGGTGTGACAAAAAGTCACGGCAAGCCGTTGTTCAAAAAAAGAAAAAGGGCCGAGGCACGGCCCTTTCTCATTGTATTTTTTTGCTCCCTGTCGGACTGGCCGACTTGATGACGGGACGCTAGATCGGTTTCACAAAATCGTCAACTGGGATTTTGCACCGTCTCGATCAATTCGCGATGAGCTTGCGGTTTGAAAAGAATGGATATTCCGCATCACCCGAAAAAAGGCCGCACCCGGGGGTGCGGCCAGTCTGACAGGGAGGAAGTATCAGGCGGCGACAGGTCGCTGGCCTGATCAGATCAATCTGGCAGAAGAAGGTTAAGAATGTATTCTCTGTCGCTAGGACCGGTGTTTTTTTGAGGGGATTCAGATGACGGACAGCATTTTTGTGGGCGGCGGCGGTGAGGGCTATGCCGAGGCGCAGAGCCTTTTGCTGAAATACGGCAACCGGCATGGCCTGATTGCGGGCGCCACCGGAACTGGCAAGACCGTGACGCTGCAAGTGCTGGCCGAGGGGTTTTCAGCGGCGGGTGTTCCGGTGTTCATGGCCGATGTGAAGGGCGATCTGTCGGGGATCGGGGCGGCGGGCTCGGTCAGCCAGAAGTTGAACGATGCCTTCCAGAAGCGCTCGGCCGTGATCCACCACGATCTGGTCTATCGCACCTATCCGGTGACCTTCTGGGATATCTGGGGGACGAACGGCCATCCGATCCGCGCCACCGTGGCCGAGATGGGGCCCTTGCTGCTGGCCCGGATGCTGGAGTTGAACGAGACGCAGGAAGGCGTGCTGAACGTCGCATTCCGGCTGGCCGACGAAGAACAGTTGCCGGTGCTGGACCTGAAGGATTTGCAGGCGCTGCTGGTCTTCGTCTCGCAGCACGCCGACGAGATTTCGCAGAAATACGGGCTGGTGGCGGGCACCTCGATTGCCGCGATCCAGCGCCAGTTGCTGGTCTTGGAAAATCAAGGTGCTGTGGAGATGTTTGGCGAACCGGCGCTGGATCTGGCGGATCTGATGCGGGTGGATGGCTCTGGCGCGGGGATGATCAACGTGCTGGCGGCGGAAAAGCTGATGCTGACGCCGCAGCTGTACGCGACGTTCCTGCTGTGGCTGCTGTCAGAACTGTTCGAGACGATGCCCGAAGTGGGCGATCCGGACAAACCGAAACTGGTGTTCTTCTTCGACGAGGCGCACCTTTTGTTCACCGATGCGCCCAAGGCCTTGATTGCCAAGGTGGAACAGGTGGCGCGGCTGATCCGGTCCAAGGGGGTTGGGGTCTATTTCATCAGCCAGAACCCCGCCGATATTCCCGAGGTGATCCTGGGCCAGTTGGGCAACCGGGTGCAGCACGGCCTGCGCGCCTTCACGCCCAAGGATCAGAAAGACCTGACCCAAGCGGCGCAGACCTACCGGCCCAACCCGGCCTTTGACACGGCCAAGGCCATTCAGGAGGTGGGGACGGGCGAGGCCGTAACCTCGTTCCTGGAAGACAAGGGCATTCCGGGCATCGTGCAGCGCACGCTGATCCGCCCGCCCACCTCGCAGGTCGGGCCGATTGATCCGGCGACGCGGGCGGCGATCATCGCGGCCTCGGCCATGGGGGCGAAATATGGGGCGACGGTGGATCGGGAGTCGGCTTACGAGCGGTTGAAGGCGCGGGCCGATGCGGCGGCGCAAAGCCCGTCGGCACAGGTGCCGCAGCCGACCGGTGCCGGTGCCGCGCCACAGCCGCAAAATGACGGGCTGCAACACGCCCGGCGCTATGGTGGCCCAGTCGGCGGCGGGGCCACGGCAGCGCCGCGTGCGCCCTCCAGCCGGACGGACTCGTTGGGCGACGCTTTCGCCAAAAGCTTTGCCCGCCAATTGGGCAGCCGCACCGGGCAAGCAGTGGTGCGGGGGATTCTGGGAGGGCTTTTCGGTAAAGGTTGAACAAATCGGCACATTCCAAAGATGATTTTCCACAGTGGAAACGAATTTTGGTCACCTTTGGAGGGCAAAGTACGGCCAACGCCATTGTGGATAGTAGGCCAACATGACCCTCTCAGCCGCCGAACAGTATTTGCTTGAATTGATGAACCGCGCGCGTCTTGATCCTTTGGGCGAAGCTGCGCGGTTCGGGATTGATCTGAACAAGGACCTTGCGCCCGGCACCCTGACCGGGAATGCCAAGCAGGTGCTGGCCCCGAACGCCCTTCTGCAGGCCGCAGCGGACCGCCATTCGATCTGGATGCTGGATCAGGACACGTTCTCGCACACCGGGGCGGGGGGCAGCAATCCGGGTCAGCGGATCTCGGCGCAGGGCTATTCCTTCTCTGCCTGGGGCGAGAATCTGGCCTTTGTCGGGTCGACCGGGGCGGTGTCGCTGGAAGGCAGCATTGCAACGCTGAACCAGAACCTGTTCCTGTCGTCCGAACACCGGACCAACCTGATGAACGGCGTCTACCGCGAGGTGGGGCTGGGGGCTCAGACCGGCGTCTTCACGCAGGGTCACACCGCCTTCAACTCTGCCATGCTGACCGAAGATTTCGGCCTGTCCGGCTCTGCCCGGTTCCTCACCGGCGTCAGCTACACCGACCGCAACAACGACAATTTCTACTCCATCGGCGAGGGCAAGGCCGGGACAAGCTTCCATGTTGGCACCGCGACCGGGGTTTCGGCGGACGCGGGCGGCTATGCGCTTGCGGCGGGAACCAATGCCGTCACGCTGGTCACCGGCACGTCTGGCACGGTGGCCTTCCAGGCCGATGTCGACATGAGCCATGGCAACGTCAAGCTGGACGTGGTGGACGACACCACCTTCATGACCTCGGGCAACATCACCCTGATTTCCGGCATCCGCAATGTGGATCTTCTGGGGGTCGGCAATCTGAATGCCACCGGAAACGCGGCGGGCAACCATCTGGATGGCAATGCGGGCAACAACACCCTGTCGGGCAAGGGCGGCAACGATGTGCTGTCAGGCTTTGGCGGCAATGACACGCTGAAGGGCGGTCTGGCCAGCGACACGCTGAACGGCGGCACCGGCAATGACGTGCTGTCGGGCAGCCGTGGGGCCGATACCTTCGTGTTCAGCGCCGGGTTTGGCACCGACAAGATCACCGACTTCAGCCTGGCGCAGACCGACCACCTGAGCCTTGATCACACGCTGTGGAGTGGCAGCAAATCGGCGGCCGATCTGGTCAGCCAATTCGCCCATGTCGGCACCGGAGAAGTCTTCTTCGACTTCGGCGGCGGCAATCAGATCCATCTGGCCGGTTTGACCACCTTGACCGGGTTGGACAGTGCCCTCCAGATCCTGTGAGGCTGCGGGCCGGGCAACCGGCCCATCCTCTGCCCGCTAGAGCTTGCGCACCTTGATCCGGGTCAGGCGGTTTTCGCGCCGTGTCACCACCTCGAACCGGAAGCCGTGGAAGCTGAAGGCCTGACCCTGGGCCGGGATCATCTGCGCCTCGTGGATCACCAGCCCGGCCACGGTATTGGCCTCGTCATCGGGCAAGGACCAGTCGGTGGCGCGGTTCATGTCGCGGATCGTCATGGCGCCATCGACGAGGAAGCCACCATCTTCGGTTTTCTTGACATTGTGGGTGCTGTCAACGACGTCGAATTCGTCGGTGATCTCGCCCACGATCTCTTCCAGGATGTCTTCCAGCGTGATCAGGCCCTGCAGGGTGCCGTATTCATCGACCACCAGCGCGAAATGCGTCCGGCGTTTGAGGAACTCGCGCATCTGTTCATCCAGCGTCGTGGTGTCGGGGATGAAGTAGGGCTTCATCGAGACCTTCACGATATCAAGGCTTTCCATCGCCTTCTGATGGCTGTCATGGATGTGGTCCAGCCGCTCCACCTCGCGCAGCAGGTCCTTGGCGTGGATGACGCCAAGGATATTCTCGTCGCTGCCGCGGTAGACCGGCAGCCGCGAGTGGGAGGAGGCGAGGACGCGCGAGACGATTTCCTCGGCGGGCAGATCAGCGTCGATCATCTCGGTCTCGCGGCGGTGGCGCATGATCTCATCCACGGTGCGGTCTGACAGGTCCAAGGCACCGAGCAGGCGGTCGCGGTCTTCCTTTTCCACCGCACCTTCGAAATGGCCCAGCGAAATGGCCCCGGCGATTTCTTCGCGCAGGGCAAGGATGCGGCTGTTGGGGTCGGCGCGCAGGCCGAAGATGCGCAGGATCAGGCGGACGAAGGCACGCACCGTGGACACGACCGGGGTGAACAGCAGGATCAGCACTTTGATCGCCGGGCCGACCAGCACGGCCACCGGGACGGGCGAGATGATGGCCACGGTTTTCGGTAGGACTTCGGCGAAGACCAGCACCAGCACAGTCACCATCACGGTGGCCAGCGCCACGCCATTGGTGCCGAACAGGTCGGTCAGAAGCGCCGTGGTCAGCGAGGCGGACAGGATATTGGCAACGTTATTGCCCAAAAGCAGCGCGCCGATCATCCGCTCGCTGTCTTCGGTCACGTCAAGGGCGGCTTTGGCGCCTTTCGATCCCTTGTCGGCTTGCGCTTTCAACACCCCGCGCGAGGCGGCGGTGAGGGCGGTTTCGGACCCCGAGAAGAAGGCTGACAGCAACAGCAGTCCCGTCACCGCCAAGGCGGTCAGCACGATGGTGGCGTGGGCGGCGATCCAGTCCATTTTATCCTCAAGTCTTTGTCGGGGTCTTCTTTGACGTCGCAAGCGGGTGGTGGTTCAGGACCAGCTCTTTGAGCTGGTCTTCCAGAACATGGGTGTAAATCTCTGTAGTCGACAAGTCGGCATGGCCCAGAAGGGTCTGGATCACGCGCAGATCGGCGCCATTGGCAAGCAGATGCGTGGCGAAGGCATGGCGCAGCACATGGGGCGAGACGCGGGCCGGGTCGAGACCGGCTGTCAGCGCCATGTCCTTGATCAGGCCGTGGAATTGCTGGCGCGTCAGGTGGCCGTCTGCCCCCGAGCCGGGGAAAAGATGACGGTTGGGCGCTTTGCCGACCTTGCGGGCGGCATCTTCCTGTGCATCGCGCAGGAGGATCCATGCGGCCAGCGCCACACGGGCCGGTTCGGACAGGGGCGCCATGCGCTCCTTGTCGCCCTTGCCCTTGACAAGGATCATGCGGGGGTTGCCGCGCACCGCGGCCAGCGGCAGCCCCACCAGTTCGGACACCCGCAAACCCGTGGCGTAAAGCAGTTCCATCAAGAGAAGATTGCGCTGACGGTCTTGCGGGCTGCGTCCGGTCTTGGCGGCAGCGGTCAGAAGGGCGGTGACATCGTCCTGCGACAGGGTCTTTGGCAGGTGGCGCGAGGCACCGGGGCCGTGGATTTGCAGGGCGGGATTGTCGGCGCGCCAGCCCTCTTCATGGGCAAAGCGGTAGACCTGACGGATCGCCGACAGACGCCGGGCACGGGTGCTTTGCGACAGGCCCTCGGCCTCGCAGCGCACGAGGTAGTCTTCGACGTCGCAGCGCTCTGCCACGGCCAGGGTTCGGGGGGCAAGGAAGGCCGCGAAGGCCAGAAGATCGCGGCCATAAGCTTCTTGCGTGTTGCGCGCGGCGTTGTGTTCGGCGGCATGGGCCTGCAGGAAGGTGGAAATCCAGCGTTGACTGTCACCGGGGGCGGAGGAGGCCGGCATTATCCGCGCCGGTCCAGCAAGATCATCTGCAACCCGGTGCGGCGGGCGACGTCTTCCAGCCCAAGTTTGTGCAAGGTGGACAGGCCTTCGGTCACGGCATGCAGATCACCGGCCTCGCCCTGCCGCAGCAGGACCATGGCTTGCAGGATCGCCTCGCCGATGCGGCCCTGATCAATCAGGGCCTGCAGATCGGTGGGGACTTGCGGCTGGGTAAAGGCGGTGAAGATGGCGGTCGACAGATCATCGGTGGGCGTGGCCCCCGCCATCTGGCCGCGGGCCAGGGCCAGCAGGAAATTGCCCGACGCATCGGTCCCGGTCAGGCCCTGCGTCAGCTTTTCATAGTCGGGCGACAGCAGCATCACCTCACGCGCGACGGTTGCCGCCTCGCCGGTCAGCGACAGTCCGGCGAGTTGCGGGGCGAACAGCGTTGCGAAGGGCACCTCAAGTTCGGCCTGTTTCATCATGGCCCAGGCTGGCGGCAGGCTGCGTTCGACCGCCTTGGCATTGTGCGCGGTCAGCGCGTCATCGACGGCCTGAAACGCCGCCACCCGGTCCCAGACCCCGCCCGAGGCGGCAGGCTTTTGCTGGGTGTAAAGGCCCAGAAGCATGTTGGGCGCGACCGAACCCGACCGCGCCAGCCGCTCTACCGCGTCCAGTTGCGCCTTCCAGCCAGCCTGATCGGACAGATCGGCATAGGTGAAGGCCACGGGAAGGGTGGTGTCGGGCAAAGGCTCGCCAATCGCCTCGTAGATGCGGAAGACCAGCGGCGTCACCGGGTTGGGCATGATCGGCGTGATGCCGGTGTCATCCAGTTCGGGGTTCATGAAGCGCGTCAGCAGGGCGGCTTCTTCCGGGCTGACCGTCCCCAGCGCCTTGGAGGTGTCCAGCGTCAGCTGCGCCGTCTCGAAATCGCCAGCCCGTGCCAGACAGAAGATCCGGGTCGGCAGGGCCGGGGCCAGACCGGGCGCGGTCTTCAGGGCCTGACAGGCGCGATCCTCGTCGCCGATCAGCAGCGCCACGTCAAAATAGCGCCGGAAGATTTCCGGCGAGCGGGCCGCCCCTGCGGTGTCCAGCAAGGCCCGCGCCTGATCCAGCGCGCCCATCTTCATCAGCGCATCGACCCGCGCCAGAAACATGCTTTCGCCCGGCGGCGTACCGATTGGCGGGTCCGCCTCGGCCAGAAGCAGGGTCAAGAGCAGGCTTTGCAAGGCGGGCAGATCCTCGGCGGTGTTCTGCGCCAGCAGGGTCGAGATGTCGGCGACCGTTGCCATGCCCCACAGGGCCTGCGGCAGACCGGTGACGGTGGCAGGCAGGATGCCAAGGCTGTCCGTGGTGTCAGCGCCCAAGGGTTGAACGGTAACACCCTCGGGTGCCACGCCCTGACTGACCGGAGGCTCGACCGTCTTGGGCATCGCGGCGGGGGTCACAAGCGACTGGCTCAACCAGTCGATTGCCGACAGCGGCTGTTCGGCCTGCGCCGCAAGCGGCACGGCAGCCAGACAAACCGCAAAGACCCCGCCCTTAATCGGCATGCAGCGACACCGGCAATTTCACCTCGGCCGTGGCAGGCGAAAGGTCCGCCAGATAGGCATAGCCCACCAGCACCGCAAACCCGATGATGGCCAACACCAGCACCGCCGTAATCAGTCGTCCCATATGGATCGCCCTCTATCGCCTGTTCCTGCACCTCTGCCGGAGCCCACTTGCGGGGCCTTGATCCGACAACGCGAATATATATGGCATTTGCCGCAACTTCACGCCATTCAGGACGGAAAGTTGCATGCAAGGGCGGCATTATCCTGCCCTGCATGCTTTCGGAAGGGGGAACGGGCGGGAACCATGCTGCGCTTGAAGAAAACCGTGGTGCTTGTCGGGATGATGGGGGCGGGTAAAACTGCCGTCGGCACGGCTTTGGCGCGTTTGCTGGCGGTGCCCTTCCTCGATTCGGACGAAGAGATCGTCAAAGCCGCCAACCGCTCGATTGCGGAAATTTTCGAACGGGATGGTGAACCTTTCTTTCGGGCGCGCGAGACTGAGGTGTTGAACCGCTTGCTGCATGGCGAACCTTGCGTGCTGTCGACCGGCGGCGGCGCCTTTCTGGCACCGGTCAACCGCGGCCTGATCCACGAGGCGGGGGTCTCGGTCTGGCTGCGGGCCGATCTGGAACTGCTGTGGCAGCGCGTGCGCCACAAGACCACGCGCCCCCTGCTGCGCACCGCCAACCCTCGCGAGACGCTGAAAGGCCTTTACGAGGCGCGGATGCCTGCCTATGCCTCCGCCGATCTGACGGTGGATTCCGCCGCAGACATCTCGGTCGAGCAGATGGCCGAGCGGGTGGCGCAGGCCTTGGTCACAAGGCCGGATGTGGTGGAGACGGTCTGACATGGTCAATGTGGTTCCGGTGAACCTTGGGGCGCGCTCGTATGAGGTGCGCATTGGCGAGGGGCTGATCGGCCGGATCGGGGCCGAGGTTGCACCGCTGTTGCGGCGCAAGAAGGTTGCGATCGTCACCGACGAGACCGTGGCGCAAAAGCACCTGCCCGCCGTGCTGGAGGCCTTTGCCGCCGCCGGCATCAGCGCCTCGGCAATGGCGCTGCCTGCTGGGGAAAGCACCAAGGCCTGGCCGGAGTTCACCCGCACCGTCGAGTGGCTGCTGAGCGAGAAGGTCGAGCGGCGTGATATCGTGGTGGCGCTTGGCGGCGGCGTGGTCGGCGATCTGGTGGGCTTTGCCTGTGCCGTCCTGCGGCGCGGCGTGCGCTTTGTGCAGGTTCCGACGACACTGTTGTCGCAGGTCGACAGTTCGGTGGGTGGCAAGACCGGGATCAACTCGACCCACGGCAAGAACCTGATCGGGGCGTTTCACCAGCCGTCGCTGGTGCTGGCCGATATCGACGTGCTGGACACCTTGCCCGCCCGTGACCTGCTGGCAGGCTATGGCGAGGTGGTGAAATACGGGCTTCTGGGCGATGCCGGCTTCTTTGACTATCTTGAGGCCAAGGGTCCGGCGCTGGCGCGCTTTGACCATGAGGTGATCCTGAAGGCCGTCACGCGCTCGGTCGAGATGAAGGCCGGGATCGTCGAACGCGACGAGACCGAAGAGGGCGAGCGCGCGCTTCTGAACCTGGGTCACACCTTCTGTCACGCCCTGGAAAAGGCCACCGGCTACGGCGACCGCCTGCTGCATGGCGAGGGTGTCGCCATCGGTTGCGCCTTGGCTTTTGAACTGAGCCAGCGTCTGGGCCTGTGCAGTCAGGAAGCCCCCAGCCGCGTGCGCGCCCACCTGAAAGCGATGGGCATGAAGACCGACCTTGCCGACATTCCCGGCGATCTGCCGAGTGCCGAGGCCTTGGTGGCACTGATGGGCCAAGACAAGAAGGTGATCGACGGCCGCCTGCGCTTCATCCTCGCCCGCGGCATCGGCGCGGCATTTGTGGCCGAAGACGTCCCGCCCGACACCGTGGTGCAGCTTTTGAAAGACGCGCTCCCGGCCTGACCCCTTCATTCAGGCCCAAATATCCCGGGGGGTCTGGGGGGCTGGCCCCCCAGCCGTGACGCTTGTGCTGCGTCAGGGCAGCCTTATGCTGAGCCAAAATCTCGGGGAGGGGATCATGGAAGGCTTTGGCATTCATTCCAGCATCTGGACGATGGACTGGACACCAGAGGCGGCGGACCACGCCATCCGCGAAGCGGTGCGGCACAAGTTCGATTTCGTGGAAATCGCCGTCTTGAACCCTATGCGGATCGACGGGCCGCACACGCGGGCCTTGCTGGACCGCACCGGCCTGCGCGCCGTTGGCTCGTTGGGCCTGCCCGAGGGCTGCTGGCTGTCAAAGGACACCGAGAAGGGGGTGGCGTTCCTCAAGTCCGCACTGGACTGCTGCGACGCACTTGGGGCCGAGGCTTTGTCCGGCGTGACCTATGGCGGGATTGGCGAGCGGACCGGCAAGCCTCCGACCGCCGGGGAATTGGACAACGTGGCGCGCGGCCTGACCGAGGTGGCGACTTACGCGGCCCGTCTGGGTCTGCAACTGGGGATCGAGCCGATCAACCGCTATGAAAGCCATCTGATCAACACCGGTTGGCAGGGTGTCGCGATGATCGAGAAGGTGGGGGCCAAGAACCTGTTCCTGCATCTGGACACCTATCACATGAACATCGAGGAAAAGGGCGCGGGCAACGGCATCATCGATGGCCGCGAGCATCTGCGCTATATCCACTTGTCCGAAAGCGACCGGGGCACGCCGGGGGCGGGGACCTGCGATTGGGACGAGATTTTCGCCACGCTGAAGGCCGTGGGCTTCAAGGGCGGGCTGGCCATGGAAAGCTTCATCAACATGCCGCCGGAACTGGCCTATGGGCTGGCGGTCTGGCGTCCGGTGGCGGACAGCACCGAAGAGGTCATAGGGCAGGGCCTGCCCTTCCTGCGCAACAAGGCGCGGCAATACGGGCTGATCGGGCGCTAAGCCTATCCCGCGTGAAAAAGGCCCCGAACCTGTGGGTTCGGGGCCTTTTCTTTCCGGCGGGACGGCTTATTCGGCCGCCATGCCCTGTCGCCCGTGCACCGCGGGATGGGTCAGATCGGCAACCTTTTCGCGCAGGTCGGCCTGTTCGGCGGCCAGAAGGGCAATCCGCTCGGCCAGGATGTCGCTGGCGGGGCCTTCGTGTTCGGCTTCCTTTTCGCCGACCAAACGACCGAAGACAAAGCCCAGAAGGGCGCTCAGGTCGTCCATGATCAGGTAGAAGGCCGGCACCACGACGAGCGACAGGATCGTCGAGACGATGATGCCCCCCATCACGGCGGTGGCCATCGGCGCGCGGAAGGCGCCACCTTCCCCCACGCCAAGCGCCGAGGGCAGCATGCCCGCCGACATCGCGATCGAGGTCATCACGATCGGGCGGGCGCGCTTGTGACCGGCCTCTACCACCGCGGCGGCGCGGGCAAAACCGCGGGCGCGCATTTCGATGGCAAAGTCGATCAGCAGGATGGCGTTTTTGGCCACGATCCCCATCAGCATCAAGAGGCCGATGTAGACCGGCATCGAGACGGCAGAGTTGGTGATCAGCAGCGCCGTTGCCACGCCTCCGATCGACAGCGGCAGCGAGAACAGGATGGTGAAAGGCTGGATCGCCGAGCGGAACAGCAGGATCAGAACTGACAGCATCAGCATCAGACCCAAGAGCATGGCCTTGCCGAAGGAGGCGGTCATTTCAGCCTGAATTTCCGCGTCACCCGATTCCTGGAAGCGGGCGGTGCCGGGCAGCTTGACGGTGGCGGCAATCGCGTTGAAGCGGTCGGTTGCCGTGCCCAAGGCCACGCCCACCGGCAGGTTCGCCCCGATCACGGCCAGTTTCTGCCGGTTATAGCGCTTGATCGACGACGGACCCTCGCCCAGCCGCACGTCAGCGACGGTGGACAACGGGACCATGTCGCCGGTTTTGGTCTGGATCTTCAGCGCCGCGATGCGGTTGATGTTTTCGCGGCTGGCATCGTCGAGACGGACGCGGATCGGGATCAGGCGGTTGTCGATCGAGACCTTGGCCAAGGCGGCGTCGTAGTCGCCGATGGTGGCCACGCGGACCGCTGCGGCAATCTGCTGGGCGGTGACACCCAGACGGGCCGCTTCATCGGCGCGGGGGGTGATCTGCACCTCGGGGCGCGGCAGGGCACCGTCGGCCGAGACATCGGCCAGCGTCGGCTCGCCCCGCGTGGCGTCCAGCAGCAGGGTCACAGCGCCGTCCAGATCCGCCTCGTTGTCGGCAAGGATGTTGAAGGTCAACGGGCGTGAGCCGCGGTCATCCAGCTTTTGGGCGCGAATGTCGGGGATCGTGGCGAGGCGCTTGAAGATTTCCGCCTCGATCAGGTTCTGCGGCACCGGGCGGCCTTGGTCGGCCACTTGCGGGATGAAGGGCCCGATCAGCGGCAGCTTGTGCGCCACTTGCGACAGTTTCAGGATCAGGCGGTGATCAAGCTTGGTCAGGATGACCGAGACAGTGGCCAGCCGCACATCCAGCGTCCCCGTGGGCGAGGAGCCGCCAAGGATGAAGATCTTGTCGATGTTCGGGATATCCTTGATCTTTTCGTAGATCGCATGGGTGGCTTTTTCCGTCTCATCCAGGGTTGAACCCGGCGGCAGCTCGAGCGACACCGTCACACGGCCGGTATCATCGGGCGGCATGAAGGAATTGGGCAGGGTGGACATGAGTTGCACCGAGAAGAACACGGCGTAAAGCGCCCCCGCCAGAACGAAGTAATAGTTCGGCAGGCCATAGCGCGGACGCTTGATCAGCGAGATGGCCAACTCTTCCACGATCTGTTGCAGAAAGACGCCGAAGGGCGAGATGATGAAGGCCACCAACCAGGTCAGCGCCGTGCGCTGGACCGGCAGATAGCTGGACAAGGGCAGCACGCCGAAGGCATCGAGCGCGAGGGCGGCCAGCAGAACCAGCCCGATGGGTGACAGCTTGTAGCGCCATTTCAAGGTAATCCGGTCGGGCAACCGTTGCACCCAGCGGGCATTGCGCCAGGGATTGTTGAAGGCGATCAGCGTCGCGGTGGAGAAGCGGATCAGGCCGACATAGCCTTTGCCGATCCAGCCATCCTTGTGACCCTCTTCTGTGCCACCGTCGGTGGATTTCATGAAATAGGCGGCCAGCATCGGGGTGATCAGGCGCGCCACCAGAAGCGAGAAGGCGACCGACACCGCCACCGTGATGCCGAACTGGCGGAAATACTGGCCCGGGATGCCGGGCATGAAGGACACCGGCACGAAGACCGCGATGATGGTCGAGGTGGTGGCGATCACGGCGAGGCCGATTTCATCGGCGGCGTCGATGGCCGCCTGAAACGGCGTCTTGCCCATCCGGATGTGGCGGGCGATGTTCTCGATCTCCACGATCGCGTCGTCGACCAGAATGCCCGTCGCCAGCGTCAGCGACAGGAACGACACGAGGTTGAGCGAGAACCCCAGCAGGTTCATCACCCAGAAGGTCGGGATCGCCGACAGGGGCAAGGCGATGGCCGAGATCAGCGTGGCGCGCCAGTTGCGCAGGAAGATCATCACCACGATCACCGCCAGCAAGGCCCCTTCCAGCAGGGTGTCGATGGCGGCGGTGTAGTTGCCGTAGGTGAAATACACCGTGTCATCGACCAGCTTGATGTCGACCTCGGGGTGGGCGGTGCGGATCTTGGCGAGTTCGGCATTGACGACCTCGGCGACGGAGACTTCCGACGCCCCCTTGGCGCGGAACACCGAGAAGGTCACCACCTGCTGGTCGTCCAGCCGCGAGAAGCTGCGCAGTTCCTGGCTGGTGTCTGTGACGGTGCCAAGGTCGGACAGCACGACATGGCGGCCCGAGGGCAGGGCGATGGGGGTGGCCGACAGCTTGGCCACGGTCGAGGCGTCACCCATGGTGCGGATCGCCTGTTCGCCATCGCCAAAGTCAGCGCGACCGCCGCCTTGATTGGTGTTGGTGATCTTCAACTGCTGGCTGACGGCCTGTGCGGTCACGCCAAGGCTGCCCATCTTGATCGGGTCAAGTTCGATGCGGACCTCGCGGTCAGCCCCGCCAAAGCGTTCGACGCGGCCCACGCCGGCCTTGCCTTGCAGGTCGCGCTTGATGGTGTCGTCGACGAAATACGACAGTTCCTCGAAGGTCATCGAGGGGGCGGTCACGGCGTAGGACAGGATGGCCTGACCTTCGACGTCAATGCGGGTGACGGTGGGCGCCTCGACATCGGCGGGCAGGTCGCTTTTGATGCGGTCGATGGCATCCTTGACGTCTTGCACGCCCTTGTCGGTGGGGATCTCCATCCGGAATTCGATCACGGTGGTGGAGGAACCGTCCGATATCGAGGAGGTGACGTTCTTGACGCCGGAAATGCCCGAGACAGCATCCTCGATCACCTTGGTGACCTGGGTTTCCATCTCGGCCGGGGCGGCGCCGGGTTCACTGGCGGTGACCGCGACCAGAGGCACGTCGATGTTGGGGAAACGGGTGATCGGCAAAGCGTAGAAGCTTTGGTAGCCCAGAACCAGCAACAGCACGAAGGCCAGCAGCGGGGCGACGGGGTTGCGGATGGACCATGCGGAGAAGTTCATCTTTGCCCCCTTTTCAATTGGTTGCGGCAGGAACGGGATTGATCTTGTCACCGTCCGAGACAAAGGCGCCGGCCTTGGCCACGACGGTGTCGCCGGCGGACAGGCCGGTCAGAATTTCGATCCAGCCGCCATCGCGGATGCCGGTGGTGACGATGACACGGTGCACCACGCCGTCCTTGACCAGCATAACGGTGCTTTCGGTCCCTTGCGAGCCAAGTGCCGTGACCGGCAGGGCCAGAGCGTCATGCGACGCCACGAGGATATCGGCCTCGGCATACATGCCGGCGCGGACAAGGTCGGGCTTGTCGATGGTGATGCGGGCGCGGCCGAGGCGGGTGGTGACATCGACCTGAGGTTCGACCAGTCGCAGTTTACCTGTGATCGGGGCGATGTTGGCGGCGAGGGTCACGGTGGCGGTCTGGCCGGCGGCGACGCGGGGCATGTCAGCCTCGGCCACGTCGGCGCGCAGTTCCAGCGCACCGTCGCGGCTGATGACGAACAGCGGGTTGCCTTGCGCCGAGGCGATGGCGCCGATCTGGGCGTTGCGCGCGGTGATCTGGCCCGCGACCGGCGAGATGACTTGCGTGCGCGCCAGTTGCAGGGTCAGCGTGTCCAGCTGCGCCTGAACCGAGGCGACCTGCGCCTTGGCACCGATCAGGGCGGCTTGGGCCTGATCATTGGCCGCACTGGAGGTAGAGCCCTGCGCGAACAGGGCTGCGGTGCGGTCGGCGGTCTTCTGCGCCTCGTCCGCCGAGGATTGGGCCGAGGCGAGCGCCGCCTTCAACTGGCTTTGCGTGATCGTCAGGGTGGCGGTCGACAGGGTTGCCAGAACCTGACCGGCCTTGACCGTGTCGCCCACATCCGCCGCCAGCGTTTCGATTGGCTGCCCCTCGATCAGCGGCACGACCGAGACCTGCTCGACCGGGCTGATCAGACCGGAGGCCAGCACGTGATCCTCCAGCTTGCGGGAGGCGACGGGGGTGACGGTGATGGCTGGCAGAACAATGGCCGGAGCGGCGGGTGTCGCTGCAGGGGCGGCCGCCGTTTCGGCGACAACGGGGGCAAAACCGGCACCCGACAGGGCTGCGGCCAGAAGAAGAGCGTGGCGGGAAACGGTCAGGCGCATAGCTGGTCTTTCGGTTCTGTCAGGACGGGCGACGGGGCGGATGGCGGAACGGCGAAGTGAGGGGCGACCGGAGCGTTGGCTTTCACCGCGTCCAGTGTCTGGTCGATGCTGCGCAGGATCATGGCGCGGACTTCGGTTTGGTCCAGTGTTGCGGCGCTGGAAAGGCAGGAAGCGGCCTTGATCAAGACAAGAATATACGAGGCTGGTGCAGAAAAGCGGCGATCTGCCTCGGCCTGGGTCACGCCGGTTTCGGCGGCGAAGACAGCTATGAAGTGGCCGATCACCTCGGATTCCATATGGGCCGAAGCGGCGGCGATTTCCGGAGAGCGGCGCGAGGCGGCCTCGATCTCGGCCCAAAGGTCGGACTCCTTGGCGCAATCGGCATCGGTCAGGCGGTGGTGGATGACCTGCCGCAGGGCGTTCAGCGGCTGCGACGAGGTGATGATGGCGGCAAAGTCGCGCTGCAGATCGGCGGCATCGCGCAGGATCATCGCCTGAATGATCGCGGCCTTGGAGGGGAAATAGCGGTAGAAATTGCCGACACTCATCCCGGCCGCGCGGGCGAGGTCCTGCATGGAGGCACCGTCAAAGCCCTTGTCCACGAAAGCCTGCCGCACAGACGCCAGAATTTCGGCCGAGCGGATGTCGGCGTGGCTGGGCAATTGGGGCGGGGCAGCAAGTTGCATCAGGACAGAATCCGTCGGAGAATGAACGTTCATTCACGGAATTAGAGCAATTGACGCCCACGTCAAGGGAAAACCGGACGGATGTAACGCGGTGAAACATTTTTGCGCCTGCGGGCTGTCGCTTGTCTGGGGGTGCCACGGTTGCAGCTTGGGGGCAGGGCGTGTAACAGAGAGGCCGGGTTTGGGGGCTTTGGTCCCGGCCGGGATCAGCATGGAGGCACGCTTGCGTCGGGTAGTTATCACGGGATTGGGCATGGTTACTCCTTTGGCCTGCGGGGTCGAGGCGACGTGGGAACGTCTCTTGGCCGGGCAGTCGGGGGCGGGGAAGATCACCCGGTTTGATCCGGTCAATGTGATCACCCAATATGCCTGCGAGATTCCGCGTGGCGATGGCACCGATGGCACCTTCAACCCCAACGACTGGATGGAGCCCAAGGACCAGCGCAAGGTCGATGATTTCATCATCTATGGCATGACGGCGGCGGTGCAGGCCGTGAAGGATTCCGGCTGGGAACCCACGACAGAGGAAGATCGCTGCCGGACGGGCGTGATGATCGGATCGGGGATCGGCGGGCTGACCTCGATCGCCGAGACGGCGGTGCTGATCAAGGAAAAGGGGCCGAAACGCGTCTCGCCTTTCTTTATCCCGGGCAGCCTGATCAACCTGATCTCGGGGCAGGTGTCGATCCGGTTTGGTTTCAAGGGTCCGAACCATGCCGTGGTGACGGCCTGCTCGACAGGCGCGCATGCGATTGGCGATGCGGCGCGGTTGATCCAGTGGGGCGATGCGGATGTGATGATCGCGGGCGGGGCCGAGGCGCCGATTTCCGAAATCGGCATCGCGGGCTTCAACGCGTGCAAGGCGCTCAGCACCAAGCGGGCGGATGATCCGGCCAAGGCCAGCCGTCCTTATGATGCCGACCGGGATGGCTTTGTGATGGGCGAAGGCGCTGGCGTGGTCGTGCTGGAAGAATATGAGCACGCCGTGGCACGCGGTGCCAAGATTTACGCCGAAGTGCTGGGCTATGGCCTGTCGGGCGATGCCTACCACATCACGGCACCTGCCGAAGATGGCGATGGCGGCTTCCGGTCCATGCAGATGGCGTTGAAGCGGGCCGGGCTGACGCCTGCCGACATTGATTACATCAATGCGCATGGCACCTCGACCATGGCGGACACGATCGAACTGGGCGCAGTGGAGCGGCTTTTGGGCGATGCGGCGGAAAATGCCGTGATGTCATCGACCAAGTCGTCGATCGGGCATCTGCTGGGGGCTGCGGGCGCGGTGGAGGCAATCTTCTGCGTGCTGGCCATTCGCGACGGGGTGGCACCGCCGACGATCAATCTGGACAATCCCGCAGTGACGCCGCGCCTGAACCTTGCGGCCAATGCGCCCGTGAAGCGGCGGATTGACGTGGCGCTGTCGAACTCCTTCGGGTTTGGCGGCACCAATGCCAGCCTGATCCTGGGCAAGGTTGCCGGCTGATGTGGCGCTCGCTCGCCTCCAATGCGCTGACGCTGTTCATCGTGGGCTTCGTGCTGGTGGCGGGGCTGATCAGTTGGGGGGAGCAAAAATACGTCGCGCCAGGCCCCTTGGCGCAGACGATCTGCGTCAAGGTTGGCAAAGGCGCGACGATGAGCGCGGTGAGCGCCGCCTTGCAGCAGCAAGGTGCGGTGAGCGACGCGCGGATCTTCCGGATCGGGGCGGAGTATTCCGGCAAGACCGGCAAGCTGAAGTTCGGGTCCTATCTGGTGCCGGCGGGCGCTTCTATGGCGGCCGTGGCCGAGTTGCTGACCACCTCGGGACAGTCGACCTGCGGGCAGGATGTCAACCTGCGCATCGGGGTCGGCGGGGCGGAGGTGGTGCTGCGGTCCTATGACGCGACGACGGGTGGTTATACGGATGTGGCAAAGTTCGATCCGGCAGCGGGGCCTGCACCGCAGGCCTATCTTGACGCCGAAGCCGATGCTGACTTGCGCTGGCGGGTGACGCTGGCCGAGGGGGTGACCTCGTGGCAGATCGTGGAATCGCTGAAGGCGGTGGACTTCCTGACCGGGGATATCAAGGTGGTGCCACCGGAGGGCAGCCTTGCACCGCAGTCCTATGAGGTGGAAAAGGGCGGCGACCGCAATGCCTTGCTGGCGGATATGACGACGGCGCAGTCTGCCATTCTGGCGGAATTGTGGGCCTCGCGCGCCGACGGCCTGCCCTACAAGACGCCGCAGGATGCGATGATCATGGCCTCGATCGTCGAGAAGGAAACCGGCGTGGCAGAGGAGCGGGCCAAGGTCGCCTCGGTCTTTTTGAACCGGTTGGCGCAGGGCATGAAATTGCAGACCGACCCGACGGTGATCTATGGGGTGACCAAGGGGCAAGGGGTCTTGGGGCGGGGCTTGCGGCAGAGTGAACTTCGCAAGGAAACCCCTTGGAATACCTATGTAATTCCGGGGATGCCCGCGACGCCGATCTGCAACCCGGGCCGGGCGGCGATTGAGGCGGCACTGAAGCCGGACAGCACGGATTTGCTGTACTTCGTGGCGGATGGCACCGGGGGCCATGCCTTTGCCGCGACCTTGGCCGAGCACAACAAGAATGTGGCGAAGTACCGGGCCTTGCAGGCTGCGGGGACGGGCGATGTGTCTGGAACCGGATCGGGGACGGTGGATGTGACGCTGCCGGGAACCTCTGGGAACTGAGCTGCGGGCGGGGTGGGCGCTCGGCGGACCCGGCTTGGGGGGCTTGCGCAGCCCCCCAAACCCCCTGCGCCGGGAGGGCTGCGCGCCCTCCCGGACCCTTGGCGGGATATTTCAAAACAGATGAAATCGGGGATGTCTGGCGAGAATTTGCCGGGTCCTGCGGGGTTGCGGTAGGGGTCCGGGGCGGGTCGGGTCGGGTTAACAAACGGTTAACGGCACGCACGGTAAAGCCTTGATATCATTGTCGTTTTATATTGACTTTCCGAACTGTCGGGAGTAGAGGTTTTGACATGCTGGAAGAGGTGAGCAAGCGGTTCGGGGGTGGCCCCTGGCCGCTTTTTCATTTCCCGGCCAACCGGAGGGGTAGGTTGAGCAGGCATGACGATACATTTCTCCGCTGGGGATGAACCGCCGGTCGATCTGGTGGAAGTGACGGAAAGCCTTCTGCGGGAGGCGGCCGAAGAGTTGGGGCGCTGTCTGATGAAGATCAGGGCCGGCAAACTGGAGGAGGTCAAAGCCACACCGGCTTTGACCCGCAACGTAAAAGACGCTTTCGAACTGGTTCAGGAAGAAAGGGGCCGTTTTGATAAACTCCGCAAACAGGTTGCCGGGACTGTCGGAACCCGAGCGCTCGACTTTCACGCCGCACGGGATGAGATCGGGCGCAGGCTGGCTCGCCTCCGCGACGCAGGGCCAGGTTGACGATTTTCTGGGGGGGCTGAGTGACAATGCGTTGCTGGCGCTGCCCTGGATGTTCGAGTTCTGGGCGCTGCCACATCAGCTGCCGCCGGAAGGCGCTTGGAAGACCTGGGTCATCATGGGCGGTCGTGGGGCGGGGAAGACGAGGGCCGGCGCGGAGTGGGTGAGGGCGCAGGTGGAGGGCGCTTTGCCGACCGATCTGGGGCGGGCCAAGCGGGTGGCGCTGGTGGGCGAGACGGTGGATCAGGTGCGGGAGGTGATGATCTTCGGCCAGAGCGGGATCATGTCCTGTTCGCCGCCGGATCGGAAGCCGGAGTGGAATGGCACGCGGCGGATGCTGACCTGGCCCAACGGGGCCACGGCGCAGGTGTTTTCGGCGCATGATCCCGACAGCTTGCGCGGGCCGCAGTTTGATGCGGCCTGGGTGGACGAGTTGGCCAAGTGGAAGAAGGGCCAGGACACCTGGGACATGCTGCAGTTTGCGCTGCGGCTGGGGGACAATCCGCAGCAGGTGGTGACGACGACGCCGCAAAATGTGGCGGTGTTGAAGGCGATCATGAAGAATCCGTCGACAGTGTCCACGCATGCGCCGACGGCGGCGAACAAGGCCTATCTGGCGAAGTCGTTCCTGGAAGAGGTAACGGCGCGCTATGCCGGTCAGTCGATTGGCTTGCAGGAGCTGGATGGGATGCTGGTCGAGGACCTGGATGGGGCTTTATGGACACGGATGGCGCTGGACGATCATCGGGTGGAGGCCGACAAGATCCCGCCTCTGAGCCGGATTGTCGTGGCGGTGGACCCTCCGGTCACCGGGACCAAGGGGTCGGACGAATGCGGGATTGTCGTCGTGGGGGCCTTTACCGAGGGGCCGACGCAGAATTGGCGGGCTGTTGTGCTGGAAGATGCCTCGGTCAAGGGGGCCTCGCCGGATCAATGGGCGCGGGCGGCGGTGGCGGCGATGGACCGGCACAAGGCGGACCGGATGGTGGTTGAGGTGAACCAGGGCGGCGACATGGTGGAAAGTGTCGTGCGTCAGGTCGACCCGCTGGTGGCGTTCAAGAAGGTGAACGCGACGCGCGGCAAGATCGTGCGGGCCGAGCCGGTGGCGGCTTTGTATGAGCAGGGACGGGTTTTGCACGTCCGGGGTCTGGGCAAGCTGGAAGAACAGATGTGCCAGATGACGCGGAGTGGCTATCAGGGCGCGCGGTCGCCCGACCGGGTGGATGCGCTGGTCTGGGCGCTGACCGATCTGGTGCTGGACGCGGGGTCTATCAAGCGGCCACAGGTGCGCGGGTTGTAACCGGCGGAGCGGGGGGCCTGCCCCCCGCACCCCCCGGGATATTTATGAACAAATGAAAAGGGATCGGCGCGCGTTTGCGGGCTGGTCGTGGCGCCGCGGGCCTTTGCGCTTTTGCGGGGGGCAAGGTTTTGCCTGAACGGAACAAGGAGAGGCGGAATGGTCTTTGACTTCCTGAGGCGGGCGCCGGGGGCGGTGCCGGATGTGGTGGTGGAGAAGAAAGCGTCTGCCGTCGGGCGGGTGGTGGCTTGGGGCTCCTCGGGGCGGGTGGCGTGGAGTCCGCGGGACGCGGTCAGCCTGATCAAGACGGGGTTTCTGGGCAATCCGATCGGGTTCCGGGCGGTGAAGGTGATTGCCGAGGCGGCGGCGGCTTTGCCCTTGGTTCTGCAAGATGCCAACACACGGTATGATCTGCATCCTTTGCTGGATTTGATCCGCAAGCCGAATGGGGCGCAGGGGCGGGCGGAGCTGTTTGAGGCGATTTATGGCTTTCTGCTCCTGACCGGGAATGCCTATGTCGAGGCTGTGCCGGGGGCGGGGGCGTTGCCGGGGGAGTTGCATGTGCTGCGATCCGACCGGATGAATGTGGTGCCGGGGGCGGATGGATGGCCTGCGGCTTATGACTATGTGGTGGGGGGACGGACACATCGGTTCCCGGTGGGCGATGGGGTTTCGCCCATTTGCCATATCAAGAGCTTCCATCCGCAGGATGACCATTACGGGTTGTCGCCGATGCAGGCGGCGGCGGTGGCTGTCGATGTGCATGGCTCGGCGGCGTCTTGGTCGAAGGCATTGCTGGACAATGCGGCGCGGCCCTCAGGTGCCATGGTGTTCAAGGGGGCGGATGGGCAGGGCACGCTGTCGGCCGAGCAGTATGAGCGGCTGGTGAGCGAGATTGAGAGCCATCATCAGGGCGCGCGCAATGCGGGCCGTCCGATGCTGCTGGAGGGGGGGCTGGACTGGAAGCCGATGGGGTTCTCTCCCAGCGACATGGAGTTCCAGAAGACCAAGGAGGCGGCGGCGCGGGAGATCTCGATTGCTTATGGGGTGCCGCCGATGCTGATCGGGATCCCGGGGGATGCGACCTATGCCAATTATCAGGAGGCGAACCGGGCGTTCTTCCGGTTGACCGTGCTGCCTTTGGCGACGCGGGTGACG
>NZ_CBBQHX010000032.1:0-52213 GCF_964946895.1 Stagnihabitans sp.
TCTTCTCGTCATCCGTCCAACGGCGACGGCGACCCGTATCGGAAACCGACAAAACCTGAATGCGGGGGGTGTCTTCGTGTGCGTCCATACGGACACTCGATAATCGATCAGGACAAAGCCCCTCAAGACGGCCCTCACCGCAGGCTTACTCTTGGGCTTGCTCCTTTGGAAATACTCTCGGGGGGCAGACAGCCCCCTTCCGCCGCGATTTATCGCGGCTTGCGCCAGCAGGGGCCGGGCGCTTCAGCGTCCGGCTGCGGCTGGCAGGGCGTCGCCTGGCCCTCGGGATCGCCTGCCTTTGGCGTCAGACCCGTATCGGATTGGCCTTGGCCAGCCGGTCGAAGTCCATCAGGGTTTCGGTCAGCGCTTTCATGTCCTTCAGGTAGATCATGTTGGGGCCGTCGGAGGGCGAGGTATCGGGGTCTTCATGGGTTTCGATGAAGACGCCGGCGATGCCCAATGCCACGGCCGATCGGGCCATGACCGGCGCAAAGCGGCGGTCGCCGCCCGAGGAGCCGCCCTGTCCGCCGGGGGCCTGCACCGCATGGGTGGCATCCATGATCACCGGGTAGCCGGTCTGCGCCATGATCGGCAGGGCGCGCATGTCGGCGACAAGGGTGTTGTAGCCGAAGGAAACCCCCCGCTCGGTCAAGAGGATGTTGTCGTTGCCGGTGGAGGCGACTTTCGCCGCGACATTGGCCATGTCCCACGGCGCCAGAAACTGGCCTTTCTTGATGTTGATCACGGCGCCGGTTTCGCCGGCGGCCAGAAGCAGATCGGTTTGACGGCAAAGGAAGGCCGGGATCTGGATCACGTCGACGATCTTGGCGGCGATGCGGGCCTGTTCGATATCATGCACGTCGGTCAGAACCGGGATGCCCATGGCACGCACGGCCTGCAGCACCTTCAACCCCTCGTCCATCCCCAGACCGCGGCGGCCTTTCAGCGAGGTGCGGTTGGCCTTGTCATAGCTGGCCTTGAAGACATATTGGGCGCCTGCGGCCTTGCACACCTCGGCCATGTGGCCGGCGATCATCTGGGCGTGGGTCAGGCTTTCCAGCTGGCAGGGGCCGGCAATCATCAGAAGCGGTCTGTCGTTCGAGACCGTCAGGCCGCCAATCGTCACGTCTTTCATGCGTCTATCCTATCCCGCGACCTGTTCGCGCAGGATCGCGATGGTCATGGATATCATCAGGTAGATGCCGGCGAAGATCAACATCACCACCAGCGTATTCTCGAAGGCGCGCGGATAGCTGGGGGTGTCGGGGGCGGTGGGTTCCACCGCCGTCTCAAGATAGCGGGTCTGGCGGTTCGCTTCGATCCGGCTGGTTTCCATCGCCGTGGTGGCTTGCGCCAGCATCATCGTCCGCGTGGTGACATCGGCGGTGGCCATGGCCATCTGGCTTTGCACGGACGCGGTGGAGGGCGCATCACTGCCATCCGCGGTCAGGCCCTGTTTCAACTGGGCAATCTGGTCGTTCAGCGTGTTGATGCGGGTGATCACCGGGTCCATCCGGGCCTTGTTGGGTTCGGCATTGGCCTGCAACTGCGCCAGCGACAGTTTTTCGGTCATCAGCTGGGTGTTCAAGGCCGAGATCTGCGCGTTGACCATGCTGGCATCGACTTCCGTGCTGAGCGTCTTGTACTTTTCCTGCAGGGCCACCAGCCTGGTTTGCGCGTCTTCCAGCTTGGCCTGGGCGTCGACGAAATTGGCCTTGGCATTTTCCTCTTGGTCACCGCGCTGGCGGAGCGACATCTTGTCGACCTGATCCTCGGCATAGCTGATCAGCGCCTTGGAGAAATCAACCGCCACATTGGGATCGGCGGCCGAGACTTCCATGTTGATCAGGCCCTCGGTCGGGTCATAGCTGACCTTCACGTAGCGCTGGTAGAGATTATAGGCTTCTGTCTTGGTGGCGTTGGCGGGCAGGCGCTGGATCGGGTCGATCTTGGGCGAAGAGAAATGCGCGCGAAAGCCCTTGTCGTGATCCAGACGCTCCATCGCGACGGGCGATTGCAGGTAGCCTTGCACCGCCACCGAATCCGGCCCGGTGGCAAAGCTGGTGCCCGAGAACAGCGAGGTGATCTGCGAGGCCTGGGTGGCCTGCTGGATGACGAATTTCGAGGTCACCGAATACATCGGTGTGGCGACCATGAAGTAATACCAGCCGGCAAGCAGGGTGGGCAGCAGGACGAAAACCCCCAGCTTGGCCCACATCAGCAGGGTCTTGCGGCGACGGCGGGCGACGATATCGGTCTGGATGCGGCGGACTTCGGCGATATGCGCCTGTTCCAGACGGACCTCGGTCGAGGGGAGTTGCGGCGGCTTGACGGTTTGCGGCAGCTTGTCGGGCGACAAGGCCAAAGCGCGCGAGGGGGCGTGATCGGGGACCGGCAGGCCCGCGGGGTCAAGACCGCCGTCCCCTTGCACCAGTTCCAGCACGGCGGAGCGGCCAAAGGGGTCGATGCCGGATTTGCGCAGCAAGCGGACGGCGTCAAAGTCTGACGTCGCAGGCAGATCGTGCTTTTGCGCCATGCGGCGGGCGACACGCAACTGGCGACCGGTCAGCCCCTCGCGCCGGATGGCGTCGATCTCTTCGGGGGGGGAGGCGTCGGGCGACAGCGCGGCCGAGGCGGCTGGCAGCGGCGGCAGGAAGCTTTGCCCGGCAAAGCCGTCATCGCCATCCTCGGGCATGAAGGGATTGTTGGCCACCTGAAAGGCGGGCTCTGCCAAGGCGGCGTTGCCTTGGGTTGCAAAGGGTTTTTGCGCCACCGGATCGGGCTTGCGGGTGCGGAAACGGCTAATTGTGAGCTTCGTAGTCATACAGCTGTTTCGCTTCTTCGAGGGTTTCGAACATGTAAAGCTGGCCATTCTTCAGCACGGCTGCGGAACGGCAGAATTTCTCAAGCGTCTTGGCCTGATGGCTGACCACGATCACCGTGGCGTTTTGCAGGCGCTGGCGCAGGATCAGCCCGGCCTTCTTGTTGAAGGCCACGTCTGTGGTCGAGGGCATGCCCTCGTCGATCAGGTAGATGTCAAACTCCAGCGCCAGCATCAGGGCGAAGTTGAAGCGCGACCGCATGCCCGAGGAATAGGTGCCGACCGGCTGGTCAAAATACTCCTCGATGTCGCAGAGCCAGCGGCAGAAGCTTTCGACATAGTCGGGGTCAAGCGCATAGAGCCTGGCGATGTAGCGGGCGTTTTCGGTGGCGGAATGCTTGTTGACCACGCCGCCCATGAACCCCAGCGGAAACGAGATGCGCGAGGTGCGGCGGATCTTGCCCTCATCCGGTTTTTCCAGACCGGCCATCATGTTGATGATCGTGGTCTTGCCGGTGCCGTTGCGGGCCAGAATCCCCATCGAATTGCCCAGCGTGACCTTGAACGATGCCCTGTCGAGAATGACCTTGCGGCTTTTCCCGGTCCAGAAGCTTTTGCTGACATTCTCGAACTCGATCATGTCTGTCCTGTGTGTGTCACCCGGCCAAAGCCTGCCACTGGTACCAACATCTGCCCCATGCGTCCGGTCTGCGCACCGGCCTATCCTACTGACATTAACGGCAGGTGCATACCTGACCCCACCCCGGAATTTAGGCCTCCAAGGTTAATGAGACAATACAGCGCATTCGGGCAGCAATGTGACTTTGCAGCGCGATTGCGCGGATTTTCTTCAAAGGCGTGTCAGATTTCGCGGCCGACCTGGCCGCAGGATCAGCGCAAGGCCGAGGGCGAGGGGTCCGAAGAGCAGGCTGAGCGCCACGCCCGCGCGGGCCTGTTCGGCAACCAGACCGCCGGGCAGCGCGGAATCCAGCGCCAGAAGCGGTACCGTCGCCCCCATGCCCGACAGGATGGCGATCAGGACAAGGTCGGACAAATGCACGCCCTTGGGCAATTGCCAGCCGCGCAGGCCCAGCACGGCCAGCGCGCCCAGCAAAAGACCCAGCGGCTTGCCGATCCACAGGGCCTGCAGCACCCGGAAGGTCGTTGGCCCAATGACATGCACATCGACCCCGCCCCGCGTCAGGCCAAAGAGAAACAGCACCCCGGGCAAGGTCCGGATTGCCTGTTGCGCCAGCCGGTTCAACGGGTCGTGCAGATAGGCCTCGGCTTCGGCAAAAAGGCCAAAGCTGCGCTCGGCATGCGGGATGACGAGGATCAGCGGCAAAAGGCCAAGCGCGCCGGGCAGGCCGGACAGAAGGACGCCCAGCCAGCACAGCCCCCCGGCCAGGATATAGGGCCAAAGATGGGCGGCGCGGCGGTGCTGACGCTCGCTCGCCTCCGGTTTGGCAAAGCGCGAGGACAGGGTCCAGACCCCGGCCAGCGCCAGCAGCGACAGCATCAGCCAGGCCGGACGCAGGCCGCTGGTCGGAACATCAAGGCCAAGCGCAAAGAGGCCAAGGATGTCGAAGGCGATCGAGATCAGCAGCAACAGATGCAAAGCCGGATGGGCGCGGCCAAAGACCTTGACGCCGAAGACATAGCACAAGACGACATCCGACCCGATGGGCAGGGGCCAGCCGGTTGCGCGGCCAAGGTCCGCCAGATCGGGATCGGCGGGCCAGGTTACAAGCCACAGAAGCACCGCGCCCAGAACGCCCCCCAGCACCGCGCCCAAAGGCATCGAGCGTCGCGTGGCCCCGGCCAGCGCCCCACGTTCCAGAACCAGCGCCTCCCACAGCTCTTTGGCGATGAAGGCGATGAACAGCGCCATCAGCCCTTCGGAGGTGATATATTGCAGTGTCAGCACCGGATCGGGCAGTCTGGTCCAGGCCGGGAGATTCGGGCTCGGCAGACGATATTCGATCAGGTCGTAGTAGCTGTCGGGCGCAAGGCTGACCCAGAGCGAGGCGATGGCGGCCCCGCCCACCAGACTGGCGGCGAATTGGCGGACATGGGGGGAGATGCGGTACATGTTGCGAATCGTCGCGTTGGGGCTACTTCCCTTTGGGATAGGCCTCGGCAGGGTGTCTGGCAACGCACGGCTTGGCGCGGCGCGCATTTGGCCTGCGGCCGGGGGGGGCAAAGCCCCGCGCCCAGCCGAAGAGCGGGGGTTTCACCCCCCCGCGCCCACCGAAAAAGCGGGGGTTTCACACCCCCGCGCCCATCGAAAAAAGCGGGGGTTTCACACCACCGCGCCCCCGTGGGATATTTGAACCTGAATGAAGGGGGGCGTTGTGGAATTGCAGGAGCAGATTGCGGGCTGTCGGCTGTGCGGAGCGCGGTTCGCGGCAAAGGTGACGGGGCATGGTCCGCGCCCGGTGGTGTGGTTCAGACCCACGGCCCGGATTCTGGTTTCGGGGCAGGCCCCGGGGGCACGGG
Organism: Stagnihabitans sp.; assembly: GCF_964946895.1. Taxonomy (NCBI): domain Bacteria; kingdom Pseudomonadati; phylum Pseudomonadota; class Alphaproteobacteria; order Rhodobacterales; family Paracoccaceae; genus Stagnihabitans; species Stagnihabitans sp. The sequence continues at coordinate 5,321 of NZ_CBBQHX010000032.1, forward strand.
TTCACGCCTCGGGTATTCCGTTTGACGATGCGAGTGGCGAAAGGTTGCGGGACTGGATGGGGCTGGACCGGGCGCAGTTCTACGACCGGGATCGCGTGGCCGTGGTGCCGATGGCGTTCTGCTTTCCGGGCTATGATGCCAAGGGGGCGGACCTGCCGCCGCCCGCCCTTTGTGCGCAGACCTGGCGGGCGCCGGTGATGGCAGCGCTGGCGGCGGTGCGGCTGACGCTTTTGGTGGGTGGTGCTGCGCAGGGATGGCATCTGGGCCGCGCACCGGTTGCCGCCTGCGTGGCCGCGTGGCGCGACCATGCGGCGGCGGGCGTTTTTCCCTTGCCGCATCCGTCGTGGCGCAATACCGGCTGGCTGAAACGCAATCCGTGGTTCGAGGCCGAGTTGGTGCCGGACTTGCGGGCGGCCGTGCGACAGGTGTTGGAGGCAGGATGACGGTTCTCGATATGGCCCACGCGGCGATGGAAGCGGGCGGCGAGGCGGAGGCCCTGGCTTTCTGGCGCGCCTTTGCCGATGCGGAGCTGCTGCTGGTGCTGGACCGTGACGCGCAGGGGGACACGCTGGAGCCAAGGGTCTTTGATCTGTCGATGGGGCAAATGCTCTTGGCTTTCGACACCGAGGAGCGGCTGGCCACGATCAGCGATGTGCCGGTGCCCTATGTGGCCTTGCCGGGGCGGGTGCTGGCTGGTCAGCTGGCGGGGCAGGGGCTGGCCCTGGGGTTGAACCTTGGCACCGGTGCAGGATGCGAGACGGTGCTGGCCGCAGGCTCGATCGACTGGTTGGCCGAGATGCTGGATCAGGCCGAACCCGAGGAGCGGCAGGCGCAGATTGCGCGGCTGGCCGCGCCCTTGATGCCTGAGGGGTTGATGGGGGCGCTGACCGGGCTTCTGCCGCCGGGCGGTGTGGCAGCCCTGGCGCAGGCCGAGTATGAGGCGGGCGGCTGGGGACATGTGCTGGCCTTCGCAGGGCTTGACGCCTCCGTCGAGGCGCGGATGGCGCGGGCGGTGACCGAGGCGCTGGCGTTCTCGGGACTGGATGCCGCGGCGCTGGATCTGGTGTTTCTGGCGCCCGATGCGGCGCTGTTTCAACGGATCGCCCGCGCCGGGCAGGTTTTGCGGCCTGCGGCACCTGTGGCCGCTGTGGAGCCGCCGGTTGCGGCCCCCAAGGGGCCGGGAATGGACCCGGAGCGGCCGCCGCGGATCAGATAAGTGGGGTATTTTGATACCCCATGCAATAACCAATTGAAAATGCTTAATTTAAACTTTCCCATGCCTCTTGACCTGTGATCCGGCTTCAGCGATAAGCCGCCATCCGAGATCACAAGGCGGGTCGTCCGCTTTCAACCGCCGCCCTTCAACTTAGGTTCCGATATGAAAACCTTCACCGCAACACCAGCGGATATCGAGAAGAAGTGGGTCCTGATTGACGCTGAAGGCGTCGTTCTGGGTCGCCTCGCCACGATCGCCGCTTCCATCCTGCGCGGCAAGACCAAGCCGACCTTCACGCCCCACATGGACATGGGGGACAATGTCATCATCATCAATGCTGACAAAGTCCAGATGACCGGGACCAAGCGCAAGGACAAGAAGTACTACTGGCACACCGGCCACCCGGGCGGCATCAAGGTCCGCACCGCCGAGCAGATCCTCGACGGCGCACACCCTGAGCGTATCGTGGAAAAGGCCGTTGAGCGGATGATCTCGCGCAACCGTCTTGGCCGTGTGCAGATGACCAACCTGCGCGTTTACGCCAGCGCCACGCATCCGCATGAAGCCCAATCCCCCGAGGTCATCGACGTCAAGGCGATGAACCCGAAGAACACCCGGAGCGTTTGATCATGGCCGACATCAAGTCTTTGGACGATCTGAAATCGGCCGTGGGTGCAGCTGCTCCGGCAGCGGCGGCCGCTCCGGTGCGTGTGGCTGTGCGCGACAAGCTGGGCCGGGCCTATGCCACCGGCAAGCGCAAGAACGCGGTCGCCCGCGTCTGGATCAAGCCGGGCACCGGCAAGGTCGTCGTCAATGGCCGGACCATGGCGGAATACTTCGCCCGCCCGGTGCTGCAGATGATCCTGCGTCAACCCTTCACCGTCGCTGGCCGTGAAGACCAGTTCGACGTGATGGCAACGGTCGCTGGCGGCGGTCTGTCGGGCCAGGCCGGTGCGGTGAAGCACGGCGTGTCCAAGGCGCTGCAGCTTTATGAACCCGCGCTGCGTGGCGCCCTGAAAGCCGCTGGCTTCCTGACCCGCGACAGCCGCGTCGTGGAACGCAAGAAGTACGGCAAGCGCAAAGCCCGCCGGTCCTTCCAGTTCTCCAAGCGCTGATCGGTTCTTCTGTCACGCCAAAAGCCCCGCAGTCATGCGGGGCTTTTTCATGTGCGGCGCACTGTCAAAGTGGCTGTTATTCCGGTCCCCCTGCTGGATGTTTCAGATGGAGCCGGCCGAAGCAGGTGTGTCACAGCTTCTCCTGTGGGACTGCCTTGGCGGTTGACCTATCAAACCTTGCAGAAGTTGTGACGATCGCAGGCCGTTTTGGGTCAGACTTGACGGCACTTTCCGTCACAGGACAGCCTCCTGCACCGGATGCCGCGCCCGGGCCCTATTCGGCAAGGCAAGACGGCCAACTGCATGGCGTTCCGCTGGCAGATCCCTGCAATTGAGTCCGAAGATCCCAGCAAGACCTTGCGCGTGACGGGTATGCATCCGATGGCACTTTCCAAGTGCATCGTGCGGCACTGTGGGGCCTGGTGACATGTTTTTGCGTGGCGTCGATAACGGTGACGGCAGCAAAGGCGTTCAACGCATCCGCTTCGCCTGATGGGCGCTATCAACCGTGTTTGAAAACAAGTGAATGCAAGCGTGCGCAGGAAAGTGGGCGGATTTACCGCGCGAAAGATTATGAACGCTAACTGATATCCAGATTATCGCCCAAAGCTGTTAAATTTCGCACCTAAGATTTAAAATAGCGGGATATCGTGTTGTAAATTCGAGACATGGTTTGAATAAAATCCACTTGCTGCCCAACTGATCTGTCTTCCATCGGGTGCAGATGTAGATGAAACTTTCAATATGGAGTTCAATATGAGTTTCGTTAATCTGACCGCCGCCTTCGCTATCTCGCTTGTCTCAAATTCCGCTTCCGCTGCGGATATGCCGAGCAAGAAGACCCTTGATCCTACCCCTCCCGTGTCAAATCGTAGTTTCGATTGGTCAGGCCTCTATGTCGGCCTGAACGCAGGTGACAGTCTCGCCAACCTGCATGACGAGGTCTATGACGGCTATTACGGCAACAAAGTCGGCGGAACGTCGGTTGGCGGCCAAATCGGTTACAACTTTGTCATGAACAAGCTGGTTCTTGGCGTTGAAGCCGAGGGTGACTTCGATCACGTGCGGGGTTCAAATCCCAATTGGAAGATCGCCTATCACAAGAATGATTCCACCTCTTTTCTTGGACGATTTGGGGTCAATAAAGGTTCCTATCTGCCTTATGTGATCGCTGGACTTAGTTCGGCGTCTTTGTCCGACAGTGACGGCAACAAGTCCTCGCGGGCGGGATGGGCGGCGGGCTTTGGCGTTGAATATGCTCTGACCGAGAATTTGGTGGGTCGCATTGAATATCGTTTCAGCGATTTCGGATCTATTCCGTCTTCTGAGGGCTGGTATCAATTGCATGCCACAGACTCCACAATTCGGGTTGGCGTCAGCTACTATTTTCATTGAGCAAGCAGGGCCGATGAACGGCACGCCTAAAGCCCGCCGGTCCTTCCAGATCTTCAAGTGCTGACTGGATCACATCTTCGAAAGGCTCGCGCCCGTTGCGCGGGCCTTTTGGCTTGCGGGCGGCTCATAAAAAAACGGGCCGCATCTGCGGCCCGAGTCGGGGAAACGACGGTTTCAGGAAAAGGTCAGGCGCGCCAGAAGGGTTTTGCGGCCTCATGTGCTGCGGCGATCGGGTCAAGGCCGATGTCGCGCAGCATGTGATCCGACATCCCGCGCAGATCCTTTCGGGTCCGGCGGCGCAAGTCCCATTGCACGACAACCATCAGCACGCGCGACAACGGCGGCAGGGGATGGGGCGTGAACGTGGGCAGGGCGGCGTGGGATGCGGGCAGGGTGGTCATTTTCGTCTCTATTGTATTGATACAAGTTACATTATCTCGTATACAATAGGTACAATACTGCGCCCAGAATCGCCAGAGGACAATTGTCATGGATACAATATGGCGGCCAGACTTGGCACAGGGTGGGCCGAAATACCTGTCCTTGGCCCAGGCCCTGCGTGAGGCGATCCGGGTGGGGACCTTGGCCGAGGGCGCGCAACTGCCGCCGGTGCGTGATCTGGCCTGGGCAATCAAGGTGACGCCGGGCACCGTGGCGCGGGCCTATCAGATTGTCACGCAAGAGGGGTTGTTGCAGGCCACCGTCGGGCGCGGCACCTTTGTCGCGGCACGGGTGCCGCGTTTGGGCCCGGTGCCGCCGGCCCCGGCTGAACGCGACAACCGGCCCGTCGCGGGGCGGTTGGACCTGCGCTCTCCCAATCTGCCAGAGGTTGGACAATTTGCGGCCTTGGCCGAGGCAATGCGGCGGCTTGCGACGAAAATTGATTGCCATTGGCTGGATTATACCAATCAGGCCGGCGAGGCGCAGTTGCGGGCCGCCGTGTGCGGCTGGCTGGCGGCGCGGGTTTTGGGGCAGGTCGGGCCGCAGGACGTGGTGCTATGCCACGGCGGGCAAAGTGCAATCTCGCTGATCCTGCAGTGCTGCTTGCGCGGCGACCGGCCGGTCGTGCTGGTCGAGGACCTGTGCTATCCGGGCTTCCGCTATGCCGCCCGTCTGGCGCGCGCGGATGTGCATGGCGTTGAAATTGATGCCGAGGGGGTGGTGCCCGATGCGCTGGAGGCCGCCTGCCGCCGCTATGGCGCGCAGGTCCTGTGCCTCACGCCCGAGGCGCAGAACCCGACCACCGCCCGGATGTCCGAGGCGCGGCGGGCGCAGATTGTATCCATTGCGCGCAGGTACAATCTGCAAGTCATCGAGGATGAATGCTACTCGGCCCGGCTCAGCGATCGGCCGACGCTGCGGGCGCTGGCACCAGAGCGGGTCTGGTACATCGGCAGCCTGTCAAAATCGGTGTCGGCTGCGCTGCGTTTTGGCTTTGTCGTCTGCCCGACGGCGATGGGCGATGCGGGGCGGCTGGCCGCGCAGCAGGGCTATTTCGCCTTGTCGCAGGCGGTGTCGGCGCTCTGCCTGGACCTGTTCCAATCCGGGGCCGCCGACGAGATCCGTGACAAGGTCATGGCCGAGTTTTCGGCCCGCAGTCAGATCGCCGTCAATGTCCTTGGTGCCTATGACATCGGTTGGCAGCCCGGTCTGCCCTTCGTCTGGCTGAACCTGCCCACCGGTTGGCGCGCCTCGACCTTCGCGCGGCGGGCGGAGGAGGCAGAGGTGCTGCTGCGGCAGGCAGACCAATATGCGATGGTTTCGGGGCGGGCACCTAACGCTGTAAGGATGGCGCTGGCCGGGGATTCTTCGCGTGTCAGGCTGGAGGCGGGCTTGCGACGTCTGGCCGGGCTTTTGGCCAGTCCGCCCAATGACATGGCGGTCTGAGTGTTGCCAGGCAGACTCATGTTGCACTGCGGCGGAAGCGGGGGATTGACCTGCAGGTCAATGAGCGGCAACCTGCCGACATGGGCATAATCGAGCAGCTAAAAAGCGCCCAGACCAAGAAAAAGACGAGGCAACATCATGGGACTTCAAACCACGTTTCACGCGCCGCAGGGCGCGGACTTTCTGGGCTGGCGGGTCAGCCGCGCCGGCCGAACCGAGATCGTTTATGAGGATGGCGCAGCACATCGTCAGGTTTGGCGCCTGACCACCGCAGCCCCTGACGAGCGTCTGGTCGAAGCCATGCAACTGGCCGTCTCTGGACCGCATGTCGTGCCGCGTTTGATGGACGAGTTGAAGAAGCGGGCGATTGCCATCGAAAGCAGCCCTCTTTAGCCTGCAATCGTGGCAGATGCCGCGCTGAGGGCAACGCAGGCCTTGCCAGACGCGGCGCGCTTCACCAAGGTTGGCATCAAGGGGCTTGTGCTATCGGCGGCAAGCTGCTTAATTTGATCAAACGTTGATAACAACGCACGCCAGCAACGAAGCGACAGGGTGATAGATGTCAGAACCGCAACCGCGGAACCGCTTCTGGGGGTCTGAGGCCGCAAGTGGCCTGTCCTTGATCAGTCCGACAGCGCTGTACGCCATTCTGCTTTTGGCCGCACCCTTGGCCACGACGCTGATCTATTCGGTCTTCACCGACGGCTACCTGACCGTCATTCCGCACTTCCAGCTGTGCAACTACTTTGGCGAATGCCATTCGCAACTGCAGGATGGCACCGTCTCGCCTGAGGCCTATCTTGGCGCCTGGTCGGATCCGGTGGTGCTGTCGCTGATGGAGCGATCGCTGTTCGTGTCGGTACTGGTGACGGCCACCACGGTGCTTCTGGCCTATCCGGTGGCTTACTTCGTAAGTTTCAACGTCAGCGCCTCGCGCAAGTCGTTGTGGTTGTTCCTGATCACCATCCCGTTCTGGACCTCTTATGTGATCCGGGTGTTCATGTGGAACGTGATGATCAGCCGGACGGGGGTGATCAACTCTGTCCTCGAAGAGTTGCACATCATCACCGATCCCTTGCAGATGAGCTTCACCATTCAGGCGATGGTCGTGACCCTGGCGCATGCCTATGCGCCGTTTGCCATTCTGCCAATCTATGTGGCGCTGGAAAAGATTGACCGCAGCCTGCTGGAAGCCGGGCAGGATCTGGGGGAGACGCGGTTTTCCACCTTCCTGCGGGTGACTTTGCCGCTGTCGATGACCGGCGTGATCGCGGCGGTGCTGATCGTCTTCATCCCCACGATTGGCGACTATGTGACGCCAAACCTGATCGGCGGCGGAAAGATACCGATGATTGCCAACATGATCGAAAAGCAGATGCTGAAGGCCGACAACCGGCCTCTGGGCTCGGCCATCGCGGTGTCGGCGATGCTGGTGGTGGGGTTGGTGTCGGTGCTGTTCCTGTTCCTCAACCGCCGTTTCCTGAAGGGGCAGAAATGAAAATTCCGGTCCTGCGCATCTACACGATCGCTTACCTTCTGTTCTTGTACTGCCCGATCATCATCCTGCCGATCTTCGCCTTCAACAACTCCACCGCGGTGGCCTTTCCCTTGCAGGGCTTCACCACGGAATGGTTTCAAGAGGTCTGGGCCGATCCGGCGCTGCGCGAGGCGCTCAAGAATTCGCTGATCGTGGCGGTCTCAACCTCGGTTGTTGCGACTTTGCTGGGCATCCTCGCCGCCCGCGCCAGCACGCGCTACAAATTTCCGGCGATGGGCTCGTTGATGGGGCTGATCATGTTGCCGATGGTCCTGCCCGAGATGATCATGGCGATGGCGCTGCTGGTGGTGTTCCTGTCGATCGGCATCCCCTTGTCCTTGTTCACTATCATTCTGGGCGACGTGCTGATCTGTACGCCCTTTGCCGTGGCGATCCTGACGTCCGCCTTCCAAAGCCTTGACCGGTCGCTGGAAGAGGCGGCCCAGGATCTGGGCGAGGGGCCGTTTTCCACCTTCTATCTGGTCATCCTGCCCTTGGTCATGCCCGGCATCATCTCGGCCCTGTTGATCTGCTTTACCATCTCGATCGACGAGTTCATCGTGGCGAACTTCCTTGGTTCGGGGCAGAAATTGCTGTCGACCTACATTTTCGGACAACTGCGCTTCCCGAAAAACGTGCCCAATATCATGGCCTTGGGGACCATTCTGGTGGGGGTGTCGATCACCCTCCTGTCCTTGGCCGAGTTTTTCCGCCGGCGTGGCATTGCCAAGACCGGCGCCAAGGATACCGGAGGCTTCCTGTGACGTTCTCGAACGAAAAACCCACGATGATCGAGTTTCGTGACGTCCATAAATATTATGGCGATTATCATGCGCTGCGCGGCATCACGGCCACGATCAAATCCGGCGAGTTCTTTTCGCTGCTGGGCCCCTCGGGCTGCGGCAAGACCACCTTGTTGCGCACGATTGCAGGGTTCGAAGGGATATCCTCGGGTGTCGTGCTGATTGACGGCAAGGACGTGGCGGGGATCCCGCCCAACCACCGGCCGACCAACATGGTGTTCCAAAGTTACGCGATCTTCCCGCATCTGACGGTGGAACAGAACGTGGGCTTCGGCCTGCGCAAGGACAGCCGCTCGAAAGAGGCCAAGGCAAAAGCCGTGGGTGAAGCGCTGGAGATGGTCGGCCTTGCCGGCTATGGCAAGCGCGCAGCACATGCCCTGTCGGGGGGGCAACGCCAGCGGGTCGCCTTGGCGCGGGCGCTGATCCTGAAGCCGAAGGTGCTGCTGCTGGATGAACCGCTGTCCGCCCTCGACAAGAAGCTGCGCGAGAACATGCAGGTCGAGCTGATCAAGTTGCAGCGTCAGGTTGGCATCACCTTCATTCTGGTGACGCATGACCAGGAAGAAGCCCTTGTCATGTCAGACCGTATCGCGGTGATGTTCGAAGGTCAGATCGCCCAGCTGGACAGCCCCGAGGCGCTGTACCGTCTGCCCAAGACCCGCGCCGTGGCCAATTTCATCGGCACGATGAATTTCTTGCCCGCCAAGATCCTGGCCGAAGGGGGCGGCAAGGTCGAGGTCGAGGCGCAGGGCTTTGGACGCATCCTGCTGGATGAACAAAAACAGGTGACCGGCACCACCTCTCCGGGTGGCCCCACGGTGGGCTTCCGACCAGAGACGGCCACGATCCTGTTCGAGGGCCAGACTGCGCCCGACCGCGAGACGATGGCCACGGTGGAAGAGGTCGTCTATTACGGCGACATGACCTATTACGACGTCCGACTGGATGGGACGACAGATCCGATCCGCCTGTCGATGCGCAATGTCTTTGGCCGCCCGGTGCTGGACATCGGCACCCGCACCCGCATTGGCTGGAGCCAGGGCGCCTTGGTGATGTTCCGCTAAGCTTGCACTGTAAGGGCATAGTCCTGCGCTGTAAGGTCGTGCGTCTTATGGCGTAAGCTCCAAGCAGGGTGGGGTAGTAACCCCACCCTACGCAAGCGCCCTACGTGTCGCCGGGCAGCAGTCCCAAGCCGCGCAGATAGATTCCGATCCCGGTCTCCAGCAGATCTTCCGGTGTAAAGGGTGACTTCGCGCCGGGATTGCCGCGCATGAACAATTCCACCACGCCATGGCTCATCGCCCAGATATGGGCCGAGAACATCGAGGCCGGCGGCCGCCGCCCCGCCGGCAAATGCTGGCTCAGGCTCTCTGCCGCCTTCTCCAGTACGCCACGCGCCTTTTGCGCCATCAGCGCCAGATCGGGATGGGCGTTGAACGACAGCCCGCTTTCAAACATCGCCATATAATGCCCGGGATACTTACGGGCAAAGGCCAGATAGGCCCGCCCGGTCGCCTCGAACGCCGCCAGCGCCGAGGGTTTGCCGTCGTTGTAGGCGAACTCCATCAGGGCCGCGAAAATGTCATAGCCTTGCCGCGCCACCTCGGCGATCAAGTCATCGCGCCCGGCAAAATGCCGATACACCGCTGCCGGTGTCACCGCCACAGCCTTGGCCGCCTCCGACAGGGTGAACCCTGTCGGCCCCTTTTCCGCAATCAGTTCCAGGGCCGCTTCCACCAGCGCCTGCCGCAGATTGCCATGATGATAGCCCTGCTTCACTTAACGTTTTCGCCTTCCACAAATATCCTCGGGGGGTCTGGGGGGCAGACAGCCCCCCAGCCGGGGCCGCCGCGCGCCCTCCGCCGGTTACATCCCGATCAGCGCCGGTCCGCCGCAGACCTTGGCATCCACCGCGCCAATCAGAGCGGGATCCTTGCCGACATAATCCATCGCGTTCAGCACGGTCTGGATCGCTGCCACCCGCGCCCGCAGCTTGTCATCCGACAGGATCACGGTCCACGGCGCGTAAGAGAAGTGCGAGCGCTGCATCGTCTCGCCAATCGCTGCCGAGTATTCGCGCCACTTGGCCAGCCCGTCGATATCGATCTGGCTCAGCTTCCATTGCTTCATCGGGTCGCCCTCGCGGTCAAGGAAGCGCTTCAGCTGCTCGGCGCGGTCGACCTCCAGCCAGAGCTTGACCAGAATGATCCCCTCATCGGTGATCATCCGTTCATATTCCGGCAGTTGGCGGAAGAATTTTACCCGTTGTTCCGGCGTGCAAAAGCCAAAGACCGGTTCGACAATGGCCCGGTTGTACCAGGACCGGTCGTACAGCGAGATTTCCCCGGTGGCCGGCAACTGGTCGACATAACGCTGGAAGTACCATTGCTGGGCCTCGCGCTCGGTTGGTTTGGCCAGGGCCACGACCTTGGCAACGCGCGGGTTGAGGTTCAGTCGCACCGCCTCGATGGTGCCGCCCTTGCCGGCAGCGTCGCGGCCCTCAAACACGACGATCAGGCGCTTGCCCTTGGCTTTCAGGTCGTAATGCATCCGTACCAGTTGCATCTGCAGATCGACCATCCGCGCTTCGTAATCCTTGCGCTTCATCTCTTCGCGGTAGGGATAGGACTTCGACAGGATCTGATCCTTGGACGCGTCTTCGATCGCCTTGCGCACCTCTTTTGGTGCATCCTTCTTGAAGTAGCGCGTGATGGCGCTGTCGAATGGCAGGTCCATGATCATCCTCCGCTTTGTCCCTTCTTAGGCCGAAGGGGCATCGCAAGTCCATCCGGCGCGGGTTGCGGCGCGACGGATGGCGGCGATCACCGCCTCTGGGTCGCTGTGGTGGGGCATGTGGCCGCTGCCGTCCAGCAAGGTCAGGTGGGCATCCGGCAGCAGGGCCGCGAGGGGTTCGGAGTGGATGCGGGCCGGCACGATCGCATCCTGCGCCCCGTGAACGAGTTCGACAGGCAGGTGCAGGCCGGGGTAGCGCGCCTGCATGGCCATGACATGACCGTATAGTCCGTTGACCTGCAAGACATTTGCCCCCATCGCGCCGCGCGGCATGGCCAGCGCGGCCCCGGTGGCGCGCGCGTAATCCGGGGGCGGCGGATTGGGGGCGAAAAGTCCGGGCATGATCCCATCCAGATAAGCATCGGTTACCAGGGCCGTTGCAAGCGGCACGCCCAGGGCGCGGCCCACCTTTGTGTTGGTCAATTGATACCACCAGTCCAGCTTGCCCGGCCAGGGCAGCGAGGGGGCCGAGACCAGGACCAGCGCCGCAGGCGTCAGGTCGCCCGCCACCTCCAGCCCCCATGCGAGGGCCACGGTGCCACCATAGCTTTGTCCCAGCACAATGGGCCGCCTGATGCCCAGTTGCGCCGCCGCCTTGGCCAGATGCCGGGCCTGTGCGGTCGGGGAAATCCCTGCCATGCCCAGACTGGTCGAATAGCCCAGACCCGGCCGGTCGAACGCCGTCACCCGAAACTCGGACGCAAGGCGCCGCATCAGCGGCTCCAGATCCCGCAATTGGCCAGAGGCGCCGTGGATCAGCACCAGATCCCGCCCCTGACCCATCATCAAGGCGTGGACATGGCCCCCCTCCACCGGCACCAGAACGCCCAGCGGCGGATAGCGGCGGCGGATCGTGGCCTCGCGGGTGCGGATGCGCCAGATCAGCGCCGCGAGGGCCAGAAGTGCCAGAAGGGGAAGGCTAGCTGCCAATCTTGCTCAGGTCGAAATAGGTGGTCTGGTACAGTTCGTTGACCCAGTTGCCGTAGAGCAAGTGGGCATGGCTGCGCCAGCGGTTGAGCGGCTTCTGGGTCGGGTCATTGCCGGGATAGTAGTTCATCGGCACGTTGATCGGCGTGCCATTGGCCACGTCGCGGTCGTATTCCTGCTTCAGCGTTTCGTTGTCGTATTCGAAGTGGTTGAAGATATACAGCGCGCGGTGGGCGGTATCCTCGACCAGACAGGGGCCGGTTTCCGCCGAGCCAAGCAGCGTGCGCAGGCCGGGGGCGGCGTCGATCTCGGCTTGCTTCATCTCTGTCCAGCGCGACACCGGGATCACGCATTCATCCGAAAAGCCCCGCAGATAGGGCGAGGTCGGGGCCAGGTTGTCTTGCGGGAAGCAGCCGAAGGATTTGTGCGGCAGCATGTGCTTCTGGACGCCATGGAAATGGTAGATCATCGCCATGCCACCCCAGCAGACGCCGAAGGTGGAGTGCACATGGGTTTGGGTCCAATCCATCACGCGCTGCAGTTCGCGCCAGTAGGTGACGTCTTCAAACGGCAGGTGTTCGATGGGGGCGCCGGTGATGATCAGGCCGTCGAACTTCTCACCGCTGGCTTCCACGTCGGCGAAGGGGCGGTAGAAAGTTTCCATGTGTTCGGCGGCGGTGTTCTTGGTCTGATGCTCGGTCATGCGGATCAACTGGAAGTCGATCTGCAGGGGCGTGGCCCCGATCAGGCGGGCAAATTGGGTCTCGGTCTGGATCTTCTTGGGCATCAGATTGAGCAGGCCGATCCGCAGGGGCCGGATGTCCTGACTGGCGGCGCGGTCGGGCGACATGACCATGACGCCCTCGGACCGCAGAACGTCAAAGGCGGGCAGATTTTCTGGCAGCGTGATGGGCATCGGTATCCTCGGGGTCTGACGGCAGGTAGGGGTTCAGGCGCGGCGGTCAAGCGCCGTGGCGATCAGCGCATCGAAGTCTGACGGAGATTTGACCTCTGCCACCTCTTCGGCGGTGACGGTCACACCCCAACGGGCCATGGCGGCATAGCGCGGCTGGCGGCTTTCCAACAAACGCGCATAGCCAAAGCGCAGAAAGGCGTCGGGATCGACCGCGTCCGCAGCCTTGCCCTCAAGGGCCAGAAACTCGCCCCAGACCTGCATCAGGAACTCGGGGCGGTAATACATCGGTTTGGGTGCGCGCGCGAAGCGGCGGCACAACTCTTCGCGGTGGGCTTCCGATCCTTTGATCCAGACCAGAAGCAGATGGTCGGCGATCTCGCGCATGACGGGATCGGCGGGGTTTTCGGCCTCGACCACCTCGCAGATGGATCCCGAGGTGTCGCAGATGAAATTGTCGTAGCCGTAGATGTCCTTGGCGCGTGCGATGAAGCGGGTGGTGTCCAGCATGGCGGCCACCTCGGCCTGCGCGTGCTGACCTTGCCGGCGCTGGTATTCGGCAAAGGGCAGACCGCCCTTGTCCGCCGCCCCCGGCTTGCCAAGGTAGGTCGACAGCGGCGCCAGATTGTCGAAGGTGATGTTGGAGGCGATGTAGACCGAATCCGACATCAGAAGCTCGCGCAAGAGCGGAACCTTCATCGCCTCGCGCTTGAAGTTGTCGGCAATGTATTCGCCCATGTAGCGCGTGCCGATCCGGTAATCGACCGAGTAGTGAAACCAGCCCGCCCCGCGCACCAGGTTGGAGAGCGTGGTCTTGCCAAGGCCCGACATGCCAAAGAGCAACACCTGCTTGCGCCGAGCAGAGAGGTAGTCTTGCGCAGTGGGATAGATCATCAGCGTCTGGTCCTGTTGCCGGCAGCCGGGGGTTTCACACCCCCGGACCCCCGTGGGATATTTTTGCCTGAATGAAGGCCATGGGTCGCGAGGGGTTTAGCCCGGCGCGCGCAGGGATTCACGCGGAAAATTTGTGGGCCAGCCAGCGAAGCGGGCGACCGTCGAGGAGGAGCATGCCGAGGGTCAGAAGGGCCAGACCGGCGAAGGCCTGCGGCGGCAGCGCCTCGCCGAACAGGAGGGCGCCAAGGAGGACGGCGACCGGGGCGATCAGCAGGGTCACCAGCCCGATATTGCCCGCGCCCGCCTGCTGCAGGATCGTGTAGAACAGCCGGTAGGCGAAGGCCGAGGCCACGATGGCAAGGTAAAGCAGGGCGGCGAGGGTCTTGGGCTCTGGCAGCGGCGGCACGCCGTTCAGGAAGAGGGAGGTGGGCAGCATGATCAGGGCCGAGGCGGTCAGCATGGCGGCGGCGCCGACCTCTGGCCGGATGCCTTTGAGGGCGCTGCGGCCATAGGCGCCCGACCCGGCATAGGACAGGCCCGCGCCAAGGATGGCCAGTTGGCCAAGCGAGGTCAGGTCCAGATGGGCCAGCGCCTGCGGGCCGATCACCACCGCCACCCCGGCAAGTCCCGCGAGCACCCCGGTCAGGCGGGCAAGGCCAAGGCGTTCATCGGGGAAGACGCAGGCTGCGACCAGCACGGAAAAGAGCGCTGTCGAGGCGTTCAGGATGCCGGCAAGGCCGGAGGCGATATGGGTCTGACCCCAGACGATCAGGCTGAAGGGCACGACATTGTTGAACATGCCCAGCACCAGTGCATCGCGGGCAAAGCGCCAGCCCTTGGGCACCGCCAGGTCCGTGGCCCAGATATAGGTCCAAAGCACCGCCGCCGCCCCGCTGACCCGGAAAGCGACGACCGTGGCGACCGGCATCTGCGCCAATGCAGCGTGATTGGCGGTGAAGGATCCGCCCCAGATCAGGGCGAGAAGAAGAAGCAGGCCCCAGCTTTTGAGGCTGATGCGGCGTTGGGGGATGGCTGTGGTCATGTGCGTCCTGTGCGCGATCCGGCAGATCTGGTCCACCCGGAACCTGCGCTATGCGATGGCTTTTTGCGGCGCGAACTGGGCGCGGATGTTGAGAAGGATGCCGGCGAAGATCACCGCTCCGCCCATCAGGACGAAGGGATCGAATGGCTCGGCGAAAAAGAACGCGCCGACGACCGCGATGAAGGGCAGGCGCAGGAAGTCGATCGGGACGACAAAGCCCGCCGGGGCGAGGGCGAGGGCGGAGGTCAGGCTCAGGTGGGCCACGACGCCGCAGACGCCGATCAGGGCGAGCCATGGCAGGGTTTGCGCCGTGGGCCATGTGATATGGCCATCATAGCCCGCCCCGATCAGGCCAAACCAGAACTGCATGAAGGTCAGCCAGAACAGGATGCCGATCACCGGGATGCCCCGCGTCAGGCGCTTGGTCATGATCGAGACGGCGGCAAAGCAGACCGCCGCGCCCGCGCCCGCAGCCACGCCAAGGTTGAGGGAGGCCATGCCGGGCCGGGTGACGATCAGAATGCCGGCAAAGCCCAGGGCTGCGGCGCCAAGCCGTTGCGGGGTCAGGCGTTCCGCCAAAAGCACGGGTGACAGCAGGATCACCCAGATCGGCGAGGTGAACTCCAGGGCGAAGACCTGGGCCAGGGGGATCATCGTCAGGGCGATGAACCACAGGTTCTGGCCGGTGAAATGCACGATGTTGCGCAGGAAATGCCCGGGCAGGCGTTGGGTCGTGACCTCGTGCAGCCGTCCGGTGGCAAGACCCACCGCCACCACCAGCACAAAGCCGAAGGCCGATCGCACCATCAGCACTTCGAAGCTGTCGTGGACATGGCTGACGTTGCGCCCGGCGATGGCGATCAGGGAAAACGAGACGACCGAGCCCATCATCCAGCCAGCGGCCTTCCAGAGATTGCGGTCAGACATGGGGCGCGTCAGTCATGGTGCGTGCCGTCCAGCCGGTCTGCCTTGCGCAGGGCGGGGAACATCCAGGCCCAGCTGCCGGTGACAAGGATGGTCCCAATGCCACCGAATGCCGCAGCCATCACCGGGCCGATGAAGCGCGACAGGACGCCGCTTTCGAACTCGCCCAACTCATTGGAGCCCGAGATGAACATCCCCGACACAGCCGAGACGCGGCCACGCATGTGGTCCGGGGTGACGATCTGGATCAAGGTCTGGCGAACGTTGACCGAGATCATGTCCCCCGCGCCCAGCACCGCCAGCGCCACAAGCGACAGCGGCATCGAGCGGGAATAGGCGAAGACGATGGTGGCAAGGCCGAAGGCAAATACGCCGCAGAACATCTTCACGCCGGCCGCCCGCTTGATCGGGAACAGCGTGAGATAGCCGGACATCGCCAGTCCCCCAACCGCAGGCCCCATGCGCAACAGCGCATTGCCCATCGGGCCGACGTTCAGGATATCGGTGGCGAAAGCCGGTAAAAGCGCTGTGGCACCGCCCAACAGGACGGCGAAGAGGTCCAGCGAGATGGCGCCGAAGACAACCTTGTTTTCCCAGACATACACCAGCCCCTCGCGCACGAGGGTGAGGGGATGGCCCTCTTGCCGCTCGGGCGTGGTGTTGGCCTTGATCGACGACACCATCAAGACGCCCAGCACATAGGTCAGCGCCGTCACCCCGTAGGCCGTGGCAATCGACGAGGCGATCAGCACGCCGCCGATGAAGGGGCCGACGATGACGGCGGTCATCCAGACCGTGGTCGAGAAGGAAATCGCCTTGGGCATGTCGGTGCGCGACACCAGCATCGGCACCAAGGCAGAGGCTGCGGGCGACAGGAAGGCGCGGGCGGCACCGAACAGGGCGGCGATCAGGAAGATGTGCCACAACTGCGGCGCGTCCTGCAGCGAGATCAGGGTCAGGGCCACCACGCCAATCCCCTCGGCCAAGAGCGCCCAGAGCACGATGGCCTTGCGGCTGACCCGGTCAGCCAGCGTGCCGGCAAACAGTGTCAGGGCGAACATCGGCACGAATTGGCACAGGCCCACCATCCCCACCATGAAGGCACTTTCCTCGATCGACTGGGTCAGGCGGGCGATGTGATAGACTTGCCAGGCGATGGTGATCGCCTCGATCTGCGCGCCGAACTGGATCGGGATCATCCCGATGAAATAACGCAGATAGTTCGGATGACGGGTCAGGAATTGAAGGGGACTATCGGCCATGGTGCACCTGCGCGGTTTCGCCGCGACCTTTGCCGATCTGGCGGACAGGCCGCAAGGGGCAAATGGCACGCGTCGGGCGACATGGTCCGCGCGGCGGTCTTGCGCAGACCATGGTCTGGCCGGATCACCGTGGCGTGGCAGGTCGCAAGGCCCAGACAACCGGGCCGCGTCTTGCGTTTGCTCCTTGGCAAATACTCTCGGGGGCTCGGGGGCAGACAGCCCCCGCCGTCGGCCAAGGGGGACCGGGTGGGTCTGGATCGGACGGGCAATCTGCCCCGGCCGTGCCCCGCGTCAAAGCGCGCGGCCATCGGGGTATTCTGCCGGGCCCTTGATTTCCAGTTTGTTGCCGAAAGGGTCGCGGATGTAGAAGGAATGCCCCATGCCACGGGCGCCGCCATGGGTGGCTTCGCGCTCGATCGTCACACCATGGGCTGCAAGGTGGGCGCGCATTGCCTGCGGTGCGAAGGGCGAGGTGGCGATGCAGACGTGATCGACGTTGCGGCCTCCGGCCACGGGCGGGATGGCCGAGGCCGCGCCGGGATGGGTGGTGTCCCACAGCACGATCAGCGCTGATCCGCACCAGACCTGCTCCATGCCAAGGGCCGGATAGGTGTAGCCGGGCACCGAACCCAGCACCTGAGCATAAAAGCGCATCGCCTTGGCCATGTCGTCGACCAGAAACACCACATGGTCGATGCCGACCAGCGTGAAGGGTGGCCGTGATGTCTCAAGTCCTGTCATCATGGCCTCCCAGCCCCGGAATGCTGCTTTTCAAGGGCGGGGCCGCATGCTAGAGGCCCCCGCATCCCTTCCGGCGCCGGACCATCGTTCTGCGCCCTGCCTCATGGAGTCAAGACATGGCCATCGAACGCACGCTTTCCATCATCAAGCCCGACGCCACCAAGCGCAACCTGACCGGCAAGATCGTTGCCAAGTTCGAGGATGCCGGCCTGCGCGTCGTCGCCTCCAAGCGCATCCGCCTGTCGACCGAAACCGCCGGCGCCTTCTATGCCGAACATGCTGGCCGCGGCTTCTATGGTGAACTGGTGGCCTACATGGCGTCCGAGCCGGTCGTCGTTCAAGTGCTGGAAGGCGAAGGCGCCATCCTGAAGAACCGCGAAGTCATGGGCGCCACCGACCCGGCCGCCGCTGCTGAAGGCACGATCCGCAAGGACTTCGCACTGTCCAAGGGCGAAAACTCGGTCCACGGCTCGGATTCCGAAGCCTCGGCCGCGCGCGAGATCGCTTTCTTCTTCTCGGGCCTTGAACTGGTCGGCTGATCTCTGCTGCCTTGACATTGCAAGACCCGCAGCCAGACCGGTTGCGGGTCTTTTTTCATTCAGCGCCGTGGAGCGCTGACGACGCCGAAGAAGCTCAACTCCCGTTCGATGGCGTGCGACAGGGTGCCCGGGGTCGGGGCCTGCGCAGCGGCTTCAGCCTTCACCGCATCGAACCTGGCGCGCAGGGCCTTTTTCTCTTCACCCTTGCAGTCATTCCACGGGCGGCCTTGCAGGGCCATGACCAGAACATAGTAGCCGATGAAATGCGGTGGCAGGCCGGCGCGCAGCCAGCGGCGATAGGCTTCGTCCGCGCCCATCGCGCGCAGTTCTTCCGCCGTGGTGATGCCGGCCTTGGCGAAGCTCGCCTCGGTCGCCGGGCCCAGATTGCGGATGGTGGAAATGGCAGACATGTGACGGCCCTGAAATGACAAGGGGCCAGCCTAGCGGCTGACCCCCTGTGTTGCCAAGTGGCCGATCGTTGATCAGATCGCCGCCCAGTCACGGATGACGGGCTTGGGCGCGGGGGCGCCAGCGGTCTGTTGCGCAGAGGTGCCGGTCTGGCCCTGTTGTTGCGATTGCGGCTGCGGGGCGCTGCCGTGTTGCTGTGTCGTGGACATGTGCTGCTCCATCGTCCGGTTGCGGCGTTCTGCCGTTCTGAAAGGATCATCCGGTTCTGGGGCCTGATCAGGTCGAAACCGTGGCATGATGCGGTCATTTAGGTGTCTCAGGCCTTGATTGCAACGGCTTTTCGCCGTCTCGGGCCGGGTGGGGCTTCACGTCTGCGCGACGGCAAACCCCACCGCCGCCTGAACCGTCCTGCCTTTTCCCTTTCGGATAGGGGCGTTGCTGCCCCTTGGCAGCGGCGGGCACGATCGGCGGGGTGGCTCGGGCTTGGAGGAATAAGCCGCCGCGTCAAGGCTTTGCTTCTCAAACCGCTTTGAAAAAGCAACGCTGCTGGAATTCTGTGCAAATAGGGAAGACTTTCTCAAATGTTTGCGGTAACAGAAAAAGCGGTTTGAATGGGTGGAATCATCCGTTCTGATCATTTGCGTGCCTTGACGGGGCTGCAGGGCAGGGTAGGCTTGACGCTGATAGATGTTAACGCGGTGGACAAGACAGTGAACGATCTGAGCCTTACCCCGAAGAGCCTGCGCACCGATGTGCTGCGGCATCTGACCTCGACCCTTGGCAAGGACGCCCCGAACGCCTCGGCCTTTGACTGGCGCATGGCGCTGTCTTTCGCCATACGCGAACGCATTGTGGAGCCGTGGTTCGCCTCGACCCGCAGGACCTGGGGCGAAGACCGCAAGCGGGTCTATTACCTGTCGATGGAATTCCTGATCGGGCGTCTTCTGGAAGATGCCTGCGTCAACCTTGGCCTGCGCGAAACAGCCGTCGAGGTGATGGCGGGCTTTGGGCAGGATTTCCGCACGCTGGTGGAAGACGAGCCGGATGCCGCCCTTGGCAACGGTGGTCTGGGCCGTCTGGCGGCCTGTTTCATTGAATCGATGGCCACGGTCGGATGTCCGGCTTACGGCTATGGCATCCGCTACGAACACGGGTTGTTCCGCCAGCGCTTCGTCAACGGTCAACAGGCCGAGGCGCCGGAAGACTGGCTGATCCACCGCAACGCCTGGGAGTTTGATCGGGCCGAAAGCCTGTACACCGTGCCCTTCAAGGGCAATGTCGAAACCCGCGACGGCAAGGAAATCTGGCATCCGGGCGAAACTGTCTATGCCAGCGCCTATGACACACCGGTGATCGGCTGGCAGGGCAAATGGGCAAACACCTTGCGTCTGTGGTCGGCCCGCCCGACGACGCAATTCGATCTGGAGCGTTTCAACCGGGGCGACTACACGGCGGCGGCGGAACCCGAGGCTTTGGCGCGCACGCTGTCGCGGGTTCTTTATCCCGACGACACCACCTATGCCGGCAAGGAACTGCGCCTGAAGCAGGAGTTCTTCCTGACCTCCGCCGCCTTGCAAGACATCCTGCGCCGCTATCTGTACAATCACACCGATCTGAAGGCTCTGCCGAAGTTCGTGGCGATCCAGATGAACGACACCCACCCGGCCATTGCCGGCCCCGAGTTGGTGCGTCTGCTGACCGATGAACACCACATGGCCTTCGATGACGCGGTGGAAACCGCGCAGGGTTGCCTTGGCTACACCAACCACACGCTTTTGCCCGAAGCGCTGGAGCGGTGGGCGACCTACACGTTCGGCAACGTCCTGCCGCGTCACATGCAAATCGTGGAACGCATCGACGCCTGGCACCGCAACGCCTACCCCTCGCGCCCGCATTATGTTGGCATCGTCAAGCACCATGAAGTGCGGATGGGCGAACTGGCCTTCATCATGGCGCATAAGGTCAACGGGGTTTCGGCCCTGCACTCGGACCTCGTGAAGTCCTCGCTGTTCCCGGAACTGAACAAGCTGCACCCCGAACGCATCATCAACCAGACCAATGGCGTCACACCGCGCCGCTGGCTGAAGATGTGCAACCAACCGCTGTCAGGCCTGATCACCCGCACGATCGGCGAGGGTTGGGAAGACAATCTGGACCGCCTGAAGGAACTGGAGCCGCATGTCGAAACGTCGTCGTTTCGCGCCGATTTCGATGCGGCCAAGCGGGCCAACAAGGTGGCCCTGTCCGGATGGATCAAGTCGGAATGTGGCATCACGGTCAATCCTGATGCCCTGTTCGACGTGCAGATCAAGCGCATTCACGAATACAAGCGCCAACTTCTGAACATCCTGCAAACCGTCGCCCACTGGAACCGCCTGCGCGAGAATCCCGGCGGCAACCATGTGCCGCGTGTGAAGGTCTTCGGCGGCAAGTCGGCGCCCGGCTATGCTGTGGCAAAGGAAATCATTCATCTGATCAATGACGTGGCGGCCACCATCAACGCGGATCCGGTTACGGGCGATCTGTTGAAGATCGTCTATCCGCCGAATTACAACGTGTCGATGGCCGAACATCTGGTCCCGGCAGCAGATCTGTCCGAACAGATCTCGACCGCGGGGAAAGAGGCGTCGGGCACTGGCAACATGAAGTTCATGATCAACGGCGCGCCCACAATCGGCACGCTGGATGGGGCCAACGTCGAAATCCTGCAAGAGGTCGGGGCCGAGAACTTCTTCCTGTTCGGCATGACCACGGACGAGGCCAACAAGCGGCGCGAGGATCCTGAACAGTCCCGCAAGGCAATCGAGGCCAGCCCGATGCTGCAGATCGTCTTGCAGCAAATTGCCGAAGGCCGCTTCTCGCCGGGGCAGACCGACCGTTACCACGGCCTTGTCAATCGCGTTTGGCATCACGATTATTTCCTCGTGGCGGCGGATTTCGATGCCTATGATGCGGCTCAGGGCGAGGTTGACAAGGCGTTTGCCAATCGCGACCGTTGGGTCAAGATGGCGGCCTTGAACACCGCGCGTTCGGGCTTCTTCTCTTCGGATCGCACGATCCGCAATTACATGCGCGACATCTGGGCCATTCCGTCCGCCTTGTGACGCAGGCCCTTTGACGAAAGGACGCTTCATGACGACCCTCTCCATCGACTCTGGTGCTGCACAGGCGATCGTAGAGGGGCGTCATGGCGACCCCTTTGCCGTTCTGGGACCCCATCCCAAGGGCAAGGACTGGGTGGTGACCGTCTTTGTGCCGGGGGCCGCCAAATTGCTGCTGGTGCCCGCCGGCAAAGGCGCCAAGCCAATCGAGGCGGTGGAGGTGGCGGGGTTTCCCGGCCTTTATCAGGCGCTTTTGACCAAGCGGGTCGATTACCGGTTCCGGGCCACGTCGGAAGGGGCAGAGTGGGAGTTCGAGGACGCCTATCGCTTCGGCCCCGTGCTGGGAGAGTTGGACGAATACCTTTTGGGCGAAGGCACGCACCGCCGGATGTGGAAGGTCCTTGGCGCGCATCTGATCCACCATGAAGGCGTCGATGGCGTTCATTTCGCCGTCTGGGCGCCCAATGCGCAGCGTGTCTCGGTGGTGGGCGATTTCAACATCTGGGATGGCAGGCGCAACCCGATGCGGCGGCGCGGGGCGACCGGCGTGTGGGAAATCTTCATTCCCGGCCTGAAGGATGGCGCCAGCTACAAGTACGAAATCCGCACGCCCGATGGCACGATCCTGCCCTTGAAGGCAGATCCGGTGGGCTTTGGGTCAGAGCATCCGCCGGCCAATGCCAGCGTGGTGCGCGACATCTCTCCGATCAAATGGGACGATGGCAAATGGATGACCAAGCGTCAGGCCTTGCAGAACATCGAAAGCCCGATCTCGGTCTATGAGGTGCATCTGGGGTCGTGGAAGCGTGCGCCGGGCAACCGGATGCTGTCTTATCTGGAAATGTCCGAACAGTTGGTCGATTACGTGGCCGACATGGGCTTCACGCACATCGAGATGCTGCCCGTGTCGGAATATCCGTTTGACGGATCATGGGGCTATCAGCCCGTCGGCATGTTCGCCCCCACCATCCGCCACGGCACGCCGCAGGAATTCCGTGCGCTGATCGAAGCCGCGCACAACAAGGGGCTGGGGGTCTTGATCGACTGGGTGCCGGGCCACTTCCCGACCGACGCGCATGGCCTTGGCCAGTTCGATGGCACAGCGCTTTATGAACATCAGGACCCGCGCGAAGGGTTCCATCAGGACTGGAACACCCTGATCTACAACTATGGCCGGATCGAGGTGTCGAACTACCTGATCTCCAACGCCTTGTATTGGCTGGAGGAATACCACATCGACGGGTTGCGCGTCGATGCCGTGGCCTCGATGCTGTACCGCGATTACAGCCGTCAGGAAGGCCAGTGGGTGCCCAACAAGGACGGCGGGCGCGAGAATTACGAGGCGATTTCCGTGCTGCAGCGCACCAACGTCATTGCCTATGGCGAGGTGCCGGGGATCATGACGGTGGCCGAGGAAAGCACCGCCTTCCCGGGCGTGTCGCGTCCGGTGGATGGCGGTGGCTTGGGCTTTGGGTTCAAGTGGAACATGGGCTGGATGAATGACACCCTGTCCTACATGCAGAAAGACCCGATCTACCGGAAGTATCACCACCATCAAATGACCTTCGGGCTGGTCTATGCGTGGAGCGAAAATTACATCCTGCCGATCAGCCATGACGAGGTTGTGCATGGCAAGGGCAGCATGCTGTCCAAGATGCCGGGGCAGGGTGCCGAGAAATTCGCCAACCTGCGGGCTTACTATGGCTTCATGTGGGGCCATCCGGGCAAGAAGCTTCTGTTCATGGGCCAGGAGTTCGCCCAAGGGGCGGAGTGGAACCACAAGCAAAGCCTTGACTGGCATCAGCTTGAAATTCCTGAACATCTGGGCGTGCAGTCCCTCGTGCGCGATCTG
The DNA here is from genome assembly GCF_964946895.1 of Stagnihabitans sp. NCBI lineage: Bacteria > Pseudomonadati > Pseudomonadota > Alphaproteobacteria > Rhodobacterales > Paracoccaceae > Stagnihabitans > Stagnihabitans sp. The sequence goes on from NZ_CBBQHX010000032.1 coordinate 28,670, forward strand.
AACCGGGTCTACCGCGACAACGCGGCCTTGCATGTCAACGACACGCGGGCCGAGGGTTTCCAGTGGATCGACGGCAACGATGCCGAAGGCTCGACCTATTCCTGGGTGCGCAAAGGCAAGGCGGGGGATGCGGCGGTCGTGGTCGTTTGCAACATGACCCCGGTGGAGCGCCGGATGCGGCTTGGTCTGCCATTTGCCGGCCAATGGACCGAAATCCTGAACACCGACGCCGCCATCTACGGCGGTGCCAATCGTGGCAACATGGGTGGGCTGACCGCCGAGGCCGAGCCGTGGAACGGCATGGCGCAATCCGCCATGGTCACCGTGCCGCCGCTTTCGACGCTTTATTTCCGGCAAGACTGAATTCAATGCGGCTGAGACCGCACATCTCGGGAGGATGACATGCAGCCTAAACCCAATGCGCGGCTTTCCAGCCAGGCGATGGCGTTTGTTCTGGCCGGAGGGCGCGGTTCGCGTCTGAAGGAACTGACAGACCGCCGTGCCAAACCGGCCGTCTATTTCGGCGGCAAGACACGGATCATCGACTTCGCGCTGTCAAATGCGCTGAACTCGGGCATCCGGAAGATGGCGATTGCGACGCAGTACAAGGCGCACAGCCTGATCCGCCACATGCAGCGCGGCTGGGGCTTTCTGCGGGCCGAGCGGAACGAATATCTGGACATCCTGCCGGCCTCGCAGCGCATGGATGAAACCAACTGGTACCGTGGCACGGCCGATGCGGTCGCACAGAACATCGACATCATCGACAGCTATGGCATCAAGTATGTCGTCGTTCTGGCTGGCGACCATATCTACAAGATGGACTACGAGATCATGCTGCAACAGCATGTGAACACCGGTGCCGATGTGACCATCGGCTGTCTGACAGTGCCCCGGATGGAGGCATCTGCCTTCGGTGTCATGCATGTCGACAAGGACATGCGGATCACCCAGTTTCTGGAAAAGCCGAAAGACCCGCCGGCGATCCCGGGCGACCCAGACCATGCCTTGGCCTCGATGGGGATCTACATTTTCGACTGGGTCTTCCTGCGCGATCTTCTGATCCGCGACATGGCCGATGACACATCGCAGCACGATTTCGGCATGGACCTGATTCCGGCCATCGTGAAGGGCGGTAAGGCGATGGCGCACAAGTTCAGCGACAGCTGTGTCAAGTCGGGTCTGGAGACAGAACCCTATTGGCGCGATGTGGGGACGATCGACGCTTTCTGGCAGGCCAACATCGACCTGACCGATTTCGTGCCCAAGCTGGACTTGTATGACAACGCCTGGCCGATCTGGACCTATGCCGAAAGCGTGCCGCCCGCCAAGTTCATCCACAATGAGGATGGCCGGCGCGGCTCTGCGGTGTCGTCGCTGGTTTCGGGTGATTGCATCGTGTCCGGGTCCGAAGTCAGCAACTCGCTCTTGTTCACCGGGGTGCGGACGCACAGTTTCGCCAAGCTGGAATATTCGGTCGTGTTGCCTTACGTCACTGTTCACCGCTCGGCGAGCCTGAAGAATTGCGTGATCGACCGCGGTGTGGTGATCCCGGAGGGACTGGTGGTCGGCGTCGATCCGGGCGAGGACGAGAAGTGGTTCCGCCGCAGCGAAGGCGGCATCGTGCTGATCACGCAGGATATGCTGGATGCACGGGCGGCCAAGCTGGGATAGGCTGGCGCCTGCCGGACACGGCGGGGGGCCTGCCCCCCGCACCCCCCGGGATATTTGGACCTGAATGAAGAGGATACGTCGATGACACTCAAGGGCCGGGTTTTGTCGGTTGCCTCGGAATGCGTGCCCTTGGTGAAGACCGGGGGCTTGGCCGATGTTGTGGGGGCGCTGCCGGGGGCGCTGGCGCCTTTGGGCTGGGAGATGCGGGTTCTGATGCCGGCCTACCGGGCCTTGCGGGCGCGGTCGGTGGGTTGGACCGAGGTTTGGCGCGAAGAGGGACTTTGGGGGGGCGTGGGCCGGGTCCTTCTGGGCAAGGTCGACGGGCTGGACGTGATGCTGCTGGACGCGCCGCATCTTTATGACCGCGAGGGCGGGCCCTATTCCGGTCCCGGCGGCGATTGGTGGGACAATGCGCAGCGTTTTGCTGCCTTGTCCTGGGTTGCTGCGCGCATCGCGCGCGAGGGGGCCAGTGATGGCTGGAAGCCGGATGTGCTGCATGTGCATGACTGGCAGGCCGGATTGGCCCCGGCCTATCTGGCCTATGGCGGCAGCGAGGGGGTGGGGTCGGTGCTGACCATCCACAACATCGCCTTTCAAGGCTGGGCCAATGCCAGCCAGTTGAACGACCTGCGGCTGCCCGCCGATCAGTTCTATCCCGGTGCTTTGGAATATTACGGTGGCTTGTCGAGCCTGAAGGCCGGCTTGATCACCTGCGACAGGATCACCACCGTCTCGCCGACCTATGCCGCCGAACTGATGCGGCCGGAGTTTGGCATGGGGCTGCAGGGCGTGATTGCGACGCGGGCCGGGGTTGTGTCCGGCATCCTGAACGGGGTGGACACCGGGGTCTGGGCGCCCGAGTCAGAGCCGATCCCGTTTTCGCCAGCGGCGATGACGGGCAAGGCCGCCAACCGCGCCGCCCTGTGCGCCGAGTTCGGGCTGGACGTGCCGGGGCCCTTGGCCATCATCGTCAGCCGCTTGACCGATCAAAAGGGCATCGACCTTGTACCGCAAGTCCTGCCCGAATTCATGGAGGCGGGCGGTGGACTGGTCGTGCTCGGCTCGGGCGATCCCAAGCTGGAGGGCGCCATGCGCGACCTTGCAGCGCGTTATCCGGGCCGGGTCGGCCTGCGCATCGGCTATGACGAGGCGCTGAGCCACCGGCTGTTTGCGGGCGGTGACGCTGTACTGGTGCCCTCACGGTTCGAGCCCTGTGGCCTGACGCAGATGTATGGCCTGCGCTATGGCTGTCTGCCGGTGGTGGCGGCGGTGGGGGGCTTGGCCGATACGGTTATTCATGCCAATCCGGCGGCCTTGTCCGCGGGGGTGGCGACCGGGATCACCTTCCATCCGACCGATGCCGTGGCCTTCGCCACCGCGATGCGGCAGCTTCTGGCGCTGCATGCCGAACCGAAAGTCTGGGCCAAGGTGCAGAAGAATGCCATGAAACAGGACGTGTCCTGGGCGGCCTCGGCGGGCGAATATGCCGCCCTTTATGAAGGTCTGGTGGCGTGACAGGTCCACGCAGCAATCTACCGGGCACGCTGCCGGGCCTGACGACAGCCCCCGGCCGCCCCTGGCCGATGGGGGCCTCGGTCGACGAGGGCGGGGTGAATTTCGCTGTCTTTTCCGCCAACGCGCATTTCATCGAACTTTGCCTCTTCTCGGACGACGGACGCCGCGAGGTGGCCCGAATGCTGATGACCGACCGCGAGGGCGACATATTTCATCTGCGCGTTGATGGCATGAAGGCGGGACAGCGCTATGGTTTGCGCGCCCATGGCCCCTATGCGCCCGAGGATGGTCATCGCTTCAACCCGCACAAATTGCTGCTGGACCCCTATGCCCGGGCCTGGGACGGCCGTCTGCGCTGGTCGGATGCGGTGATGGGCTACCGGATCGGCTCATCCCGCGGCGATCTGTCCTATGACACCCGCGACAGCGCCTTTGCGGTACCGAAATCGGTGGTGGTGGACGAACGCGCCTGGCCAAGCCTGCCGCATGGCCCGAACCATGCTTTGGCCGACAGCGTGATCTATGAGGCGCATGTCAAAGGGCTGACGGCCCTGAACCCCAAGGTTCCGGCGGCCGCGCGCGGGCTTTACGCCGGGCTGGCGCATCCGGCCATGGTGGATCATCTGGTCAAGCTGGGCGTCACGGCGGTGGAACTCTTGCCGGTGCAGGGCTTCTTTGACGACCGCTTTCTGGTGGCCAAGGGTCTGACCAACTACTGGGGCTACAACACCATCGGCTTTTTCACGCCCGAACCCCGCTATGCCAGCCGCAATCCAAGGGCCGAGTTTCGCGAAATGGTCTGGCGCCTGCATGAGGCCGGGATCGAAGTCATTCTGGATGTGGTCTACAACCACACCGGCGAGGGCGACGAGTTGGGGCCGACGCTGTCGTTCCGGGGGCTGGACAACCGCAGTTACTATCGGCTGGCAGGCGGCGGGCGACACTATGCCAATGACAGCGGGACCGGGAATTCGCTGAACATCTCCCATCCGATGGTGCTGCGGATGGTGGCCGACAGCTTGCGCCACTGGGTGACGCATTTCGGGGTCGATGGCTTCCGCTTCGATCTCGCCACCAGTCTGGGCCGCGAACCCGGTGGCTTCGACCCCGGCGCGGGCTTCTTTGACGTGCTGCGGCAGGACCCGGTTCTGGCGGGTGTGAAGCTGATTGCGGAACCGTGGGATATTGGCCCCGGCGGTTATCAGCTCGGCGGCTATCCGCATCCTTTTGCCGAGTGGAACGACCGCTACCGCGACGGCGTGCGACGCTTTTGGCGGGGCGATGCGGGGCTGACGCCGGACCTGGCGAAGCGGTTGCTGGGCAGTGCCGAAAACTTCGACCATGACGGGCGCAGCGCTACCGCCTCGGTCAACTTCCTGACCGCGCATGACGGCTTCACGCTGCAGGATCTGGTCAGCTTCACCGTCAAGCGCAACCTTGCCAATGGCGAGGACAACCGTGACGGCCATTCGGAAAACCACTCGGACAATCTGGGGGTTGAAGGGGCAACGGCGGACCCGCTGATCACCGCCGCGAGGGGCCAGCGCAAGCGCAACCTTCTGGCGACGCTGCTGGTGTCGCAGGGCACGCCGATGATCCTGTCGGGTGACGAGGTGGGCCATACGCAAGGCGGCAACAACAACGCCTATGCGCAGGACAACGAGACGACCTGGATCGACTGGGCCAAGGGCGATGCGGGGCTGGCTGATTTCGTGGCCCGGCTGATCGCCTTGCGTCGGGCCCATCCCGTGCTGCGCCAGCGCCGCTTCCTCCATGGCCGCAAGCGCCATGCTGAGGGTTTGCCCGATGTGATCTGGCGCCACGCCGATGGCCGGGTGCCCGAAACCGCCGAGTGGCATGACCCGGCCTTTCGTTGCCTGTGTCTGGAACTGCGCATGGCGGCAGAGAGCCATTTCAGCCCTGACGTGATCTTTGCCATCTTCAACTGCGGCCCCGAACGCGCCCTGGCGCTGCCCGCCACGGAAGCGGGCTGGCGGCTGGTCATCGACACAACACGGCCGCTTGCGCCCGAGGCCTTGGTCAAACCGGGCCTGACCGTGCCCGCCAACTCTGTTCTTGTCTTTACCGCTGATCCGCAAGGAGCGTCAAAATGAGCGTGAAAACCGTCGCGACCCAACCGATTGCGGGGCAGAAGCCCGGCACCTCTGGCCTGCGCAAGAAGACCCCGGTCTTCATGGGGCCGCATTATCTGGAGAACTTCGTCCAGTCGATTTTCGATGTCGTCGGGGCAGAGGGCAAGACCTTCGTGCTGGGCGGCGACGGGCGCTATTTCAATGACCGCGCAGCCCAGGTGATCCTGCGGATGGCAGCGGCGAATGGGGCCGCACAGGTGATCGTGGGGCAGGGGGCTCTGCTGTCGACGCCTGCCGCCAGCCACCTGATCCGGCTGAACAAAACCGATGGCGGCATCATCATGAGCGCCTCTCACAACCCCGGCGGGCCGCATGAGGACTTCGGCGTGAAGTTCAACATGCCGAACGGCGGGCCGGCGCCTGAAAATGTCACCGAGGCGATGTTCCAGCGCACCACGACGATCACCAGTTACAAGATCCTTGAAGCGCATGACGTTGACCTATCTGCCATCGGCCGATCGACCCTGGGCGGGATGGTGGTGGACGTGGTGGACCCGGTGACGGATTATGCCGCGCTGATGGAGACCCTCTTCGACTTCGACGCGATCCGGGCGATGTTCGCCAAGGGATTCCGGATGCGGATGGATTCGATGTGCGCCATCACCGGGCCCTATGCGGTGGACATCCTTGAAAAACGACTTGGTGCGGCACCGGGGACTTGCGTCAATGCGCAGCCCCTGCCGGACTTCGGCGGCATGCACCCCGATCCGAACCCGACATGGGCCAAGGTGCTGATGGATGAGATGTTCGGGGTCAATGCGCCCGATTTCGGCGCGGCTTCGGATGGAGATGGCGACCGCAACATGGTGGTGGGACGCGGGATCTATGTCTCGCCGTCCGACAGCCTTGCGGTGCTGGCCGCCAATGCGCATCTGGCCAAGGGTTACAAGGCCGGCTTGAAGGGCGTGGCGCGCTCGATGCCGACCTCTGCCGCCGCCGACCGGGTGGCGGATGCCTTGGGCATTGGCAAATATGAAACGCCAACCGGCTGGAAGTTTTTTGGCAATCTTCTGGATGCCGGCCGGGCCACGATCTGTGGCGAGGAAAGCTTTGGCACCGGATCGGACCATGTCCGCGAAAAGGACGGGCTGTGGGCGATCCTTCTGTGGCTGAACATCCTCGCGGTGCGGGGTGAGACGGTGGCCGAGATCCTGAAGGGCCACTGGCTGACCTTTGGCCGTAACTACTACTCCCGCCACGATTTCGAGGCGATCGAGACAGCCAAGGCCGATGCGATGATGGGCGCGCTGCGCGCCAAGCTTGCCGACCTGCCGGGCATGGAGGTCGAGGGCATGACGATCTCTGCCGCCGATGACTTTGCCTATACCGACCCGGTCGATGGCTCGGTCAGCCTGAAGCAGGGGGTGCGCATCCTGTTCGAGGATGGCAGCCGGATTGTGCTGCGGTTGTCGGGGACCGGAACCGAAGGGGCCACCCTGCGTGTCTATCTGGAGCGTTATGTGGCGGGGCCGGAGGGGCTGGACCATGACGCGCAAGAGGCGCTGGCGCCGGTGATCCGGGCGGCGCATGTGCTGGCGGGGATTGCGTCCTTCACCGGACGCACGGAACCGAATGTGGTGACCTGAACCACGGCAGGGGGGGTGCCGCCCCCCTGACCCCCCGCGCAGAGGGGAGCCTCGGCCCCCCCTCTGCACACCCCCGAGGATATTTGTGCAAGAATGAAAGGGCAAAGAACGACCTGAACGGGTCGCTTGTGGCCAAGTCTTTGGGGCAGCTTGGCTTTTCCTAAGGCAAAGCGGGGGAGCATGATGAGCGAAGCGAAACGGTCAGGGCGGCAGGCGCGGCAGGCGGAACGGTCCAAGAAGGGCACCGGGATCGGTCGGCCCTATATCGTGCGAAATATTCCGACCTATGACGTCTTGTCGGACGAAAACCTTGTCAAAATCGAGCGGGCGGCGGACCGGGTGCTGGCGGAGACTGGCATCGAATTCCGCGACGACCCCGAGGCGCTGGAGCTGTGGCGCAAGGCCGGGGCCAAGGTCGACGGGCTGCTGGTCAAGTTCGAACCAGGGATGCTGCGCGAGATCTTGAAATCCGCCCCTGCCAGTTTCACCCAGCATGCCCGCAATCCGGCGAAATCGGTGGAGATCGGCGGCAAGTCGGTGATCTTTGCCCCCGCCTATGGCAGCCCCTTCGTCATGGACCTCGACAAGGGCCGCCGCTTTGGCACCATCGAGGACTTCCGCAACTTCATCAAGCTGGCGCAGTCGAGCCCGAATTTCCACCACTCGGGCGGGACCATTTGCGAGCCGACGGATGTGGCGGTGAACAAGCGCCATCTCGACATGGTTCTGGCCCATATGACCCTGTCGGACAGGCCCTTCATGGGGTCTGTCACGGCGGTGGAGCGGTCGGAAGACAATATCGAAATGTGCCGGGTGCTGTTTGGCGCGGACTTTGTGAATGATCATTGCGTCATTCTGGGCAATGTGAACGTCAATTCGCCGCTGGTCTGGGATGGCACTATGACCAAGAGCCTGCGCGCCTATGCGCGCGCCAATCAGGCGGCGGTGATTGTGCCCTTCATCCTCGGCGGGGCGATGGGGCCGGTGACCAATGCGGGCGGGATCGTGCAGAGCCTGGCTGAGACCATGGCCGGCTGTGCGCTGACCCAGCTGGAGCGCAAGGGCGCGCCGGTGATCTTCGGCAACTTCCTGTCCTCGATGAGCTTGCGGTCGGGATCGCCCACCTTCGGCACGCCGGAGCCCGCCATCGGCTCGATGGTGATCGGCCAGCTGGCACGTCGGCTGAACCTGCCGCTGCGCTGCTCGGGCAACTTCACCACATCAAAGCTGCCCGACGCGCAGGCGATGATGGAGGGCACGATGTCGATGCTGGCCGCCGTGCACTGTGGCGCGAACTTCATCCTGCATTCGGCCGGGTTCCTTGATGGGCTGTTGAGCATGTCTTACGAGAAATTCATGCTGGATGCAGACCTGTGCGGTGCGCTGCATGCCTATCTGGATGGCGTCAAGATCGATGACGACCAATTGGCGGTCGAGGCCTTTGCCGAGGTTGGTCCGGGCAACCATTTCTTCGGGTGCAGCCACACCATGGCGCATTATGAAACCGCGTTCTGGGACAGCGAGCTGTCCGACAACGAGCCGTTTGAAAAATGGGAGGCAGAAGGGTCGACCGATGCGGCCACCCGGGCCAACGCGCTGTGGAAGAAGCGCCTCGCCGAATATGAAGCGCCGCCCATGGATGTGGCCACACGCGACGCGCTGCAGGACTTTGTCGCACGGAAGAAGGCTGCGGCGCCCGACGCCTGGTACTAGTTTCGCAAGCCGGTTTCTTCCAGCAATCCCATGCGTTTGGCTTCGTAATAGTAGCCATTCGCATACCAGTAGACCGCCTTGTCCTGATTGCGGCGCGCCACCAGCCAGGCGCCGCGCAGGTACTTTCCGGCGTATTTCAGGTTGGTTTCTGCATCCAGCAGGCCCTCGGCAGGTCCGGTGTAGCCCATGGTATGGGCAGTTTGCGGCAAGATCTGCATCAGCCCGTAATAGGGCCCGTGCCGGGCTGCCGCATTGTAGCTGCTTTCGCGTCGGATGATCCGGTGGATGAGGCTTGCGGGCATGTCATAGATGCGGGCATATTTGGCCACCAGACGGTCCATCTCGGGTGTTTCGGCCGGGTAGGATTGCTGGGTGTATCTGTGTCCGCAGGCCGCGAGGGCCAACAGGCTGAGGGACAGGAATTGGCGGCGCGGCATCTGCATCGGGTCGTCCCTTTCGTTTCAAGCCTCTTAGCCGGGTCGTCCGGTTCTGCAAAGAGGAAGAATGCCCTGCCGACCGGACCGGCAAGTGCTTGCTTGTCACGCAGATGTCACCGGGGCAGGGCAATACTGCGGTCAGGCGTATATCCGGGGGCTTGTCAGCGGACGAACGCCATATATAGTCTGACTTAAGTGCGCGGTGGCGCATCTTGTGCCACTGTGCGGGCTACCGGAAGGGGTCTTTGCGGAATGGACGGCGATTTTCGAACCAGCTTCGTGCGCGATCCGGCGACGCTGAAATACTGCCCGGCTTTGGTGCTGAACGCGGATTACCGCCCGCTCAGCTACTATCCCCTGTCGCTTTGGCCCTGGCAGGAGGCGATCAAGAGCGCCGTTCTGAACCGCGTGACCATCGTGGCCGAATATGACCAGACGGTGCGAAGCCAAAGGCATGAGTTCAGGCTGCCCTCGGTCGTGGTGCTGAAAGAATTTGTCCAACCCCAGAAGCGCGTGGCATTCACGCGCTTCAATCTTTTTCTGCGGGACGAATTCTGCTGCCAATATTGCGGGGCCAAGGGGGATCTGACCTTCGACCACGTGGTGCCGCGCGCCAAGGGCGGCATCACCTCATGGGAGAATGTCGTGGCCGCCTGCAGCCCCTGCAACCTGCACAAGGGATCGCGAAGCCTGCGCCAGTCGGGGCTGCATCTGCAGCGCCCGCCGCGTGCGCCCAGCCCGGAAGAGATGCAGATCCACGGACGCCGCTTCCCGCCGAACCACCTGCATGAAAGCTGGATGGATTATCTGTACTGGGACGTCGAACTCGACGCCTGAACCTGCGCCTTGGATGGTGCTAAAATGCGCTTCAGTAGGCCTTGGCGTCGCGGAGCGTTCACAGTTCCACATATTTTGACAATATTGCACAATCTTCAATCCTGCCGCGACACCGGTGTGGTGTGATGACTCTAACGAATAGCGGAAAGGCCAGTGGTCCACATTGAGGGGCTGGGCCCTCCTTTCGTCCCCAAGAGATGGAGATCCCCATGCTTCCGATGCGTGCAGTTCTGGTGGAAAGCGATGAAGCGGTTCGCGATCATCTGCACAAACGCCTTCACCGGATGGGTTACAGTGTAACCCTAGCCCACGATTCCAGCAAGGCGCTGGATTTGCTGGACAATGGCGACAAATTCCATCTGCTCATGGTCGATGCCAATATCGAGGGCGCGATGGATGGGTGGGATCTGGCGCAGGTGTGCCGGGCGCGCTATCCGCAGATGGGTTTGTTGATGACGCTTGGCCGCAATGCCAGCCGGACGGATTGGGAGCGGGCAGGGAACCTGAACTTCCCGGTGCTGCGCCGCATGCTGCCGTCTGACGATTCGATGGAAAAGCCGCGCTCGCGTCGGCAGGCTTGAACGGCCCGTCAAAATGCGGAACCGCGGCGGCCCGTCTTGCCCAAGGGCAGGTACCGGGTTGCGGCGGTTCAACGTCATAAGATCGTCATAAAATTGTTACAAATCCTTCACATTGTCGCTGCGATGTGAAATGCCTTCCCGAAACGGGAACGCGCCATGACCATCGCCCTGCACGCCGCCGCCTTCAACCTTGTGATTGCCCTGTCTTGCGGCGCCTTGATCGGCTCGGAAAGGCAGGTGCGACAGCGCATGGCGGGTCTGCGCACCAACGCCTTGGTGGCTTTGGGGGCTGCGGGCTTTGTTACCTTCTCGCAACTGATGCCCGGCACCGACACCAGCCCGACGCGGGTGGCGGCACAGGTCGTTTCTGGCATCGGCTTTCTTGGGGCGGGAATCATTTTCCGTGACGGATTCGAGGTGCATGGCCTGAACACCGCCGCAACGCTGTGGTGCTCGGCCGGGGTGGGCCTGATGGCGGGTGAGGGGGCTTGGCCCTATGCGCTTTTGCTGACCGGGTTGGTTGTGTTCATCAACCTCGGACTGCGGCCCCTGGTCAAATTGCTGAAAAGGTACACGGCGGCGGGGACGCCGTTGGTGCGATCGTGGCTGGTGCAATTGTCCTGTCGTCCGGCAGATGAAGGCGCGATGCGCAGCCTGATGTTGCGCAATCTGACCCTTGGCGGTCTGCATCTGGCGGAATTGTCCGGCGAGACGGCAGATGATACGGTGGAGTTGTCCGCCGTGGTGTCCGGTGAGGGCATCACTGATCCGATGCTGGAAGCTGCCGTGCACCGCATGGCCGCCGAACCTGGCCTGTCGCGGCTCCGCTGGTCGGTGATTGAGGAATCCTGACGCGGCCTTTCGCTACAATCGAAACGCTTTGAAGGCTTTCCTTTCCTCTGCCTTGCGCTCTTGCTAGACTTTTCCTGTCATCGGGGGTAGAACCTCCGCGTTAGCGCTAACGGCGCCTCTGCGAGCGAGGACTTCTCATGGTTTCCCGAGTCATTCCGGTCGATACGTTCGACCTCGTGATTTTTGGCGGTACGGGCGATCTGGCCCGACGGAAGATCTTCCCGGGGCTCTATCGGCGCTTCATGGCCGGCCAGATGAATGCCGACAGCCGGATCATTGGCGCGGCGCGCGCCAAGAACACCGACGAACAGTTCCGCCAGATGATCCACGACTCCCTGCTGGAGTTCGTGCCGAAAGACCGGCAGGACACCGCCATGATCGACGCCTTTCTGGCCCGCATCGACTATGTCTCGATCGACGCCAAGGTGGAAGCGGGCTGGACCAAGCTCAAGTCGATGATCCGCGCCAATGTGGTGCATGCCTTCTATTTCTCGGTGGCGCCGGCGCTGTTTGGCGATCTGGCCGAACGTCTGCATGCCCATGGCATCACCGACGCCTGGAGCCGGATCGTCGTGGAAAAGCCCTTCGGTCGTGACCTGACCTCGGCCCGGGCGCTGAATGCCACGCTGGCCAAGTACTTCACCGAAGCACAAATCTACCGGATCGACCATTACCTGGGCAAAGAAACCGTCCAGAACCTGATGGCCGTGCGCTTCGCCAACATCCTGTTCGAGCCGATCTGGAAAGCCCAGTACATCGACCACGTTCAGATCACCGTGGCCGAGACCGTGGGTGTCGAAGGCCGCGGCGCCTATTACAACCAGTCGGGCGCCATGCGCGACATGGTGCAGAATCACATGATGCAGCTTCTGTGCCTGATCGCGATGGAGCCGCCCTATCACTTCGACCCCGACGCCGTTCGCGACGAAAAGGTCAAGGTCATCCGCGCCCTGGAGCAGGTGACGACCCATGACATCGTACGGGGCCAATACCTCGCCGGTGGCGGTGAGGGCGGCTATGTCGAGCATTCCGAGGATCCGAACTCGCGCACCGAAAGCTATATCGCGCTGAAGGTCGGTATCGCCAACTGGCGCTGGAAGGGCACGCCCTTCTATCTGCGCACCGGCAAGCGTCTGCGGGCGCGGTATTCGGAAATCGCCATCACCTTCAAGGAACCGCCACACTCGATCTTTGACGATGCCAAGGGCTGGAAGCCAAACGTTCTGGTGATCCGGTTGCAGCCGAATGAGGGCATGAACCTGATGGTGATGATCAAGGAACCCGGCCCGGGCGGCATGCGCCTTATGCAGGTGCCCCTGGACATGACCTTCGCCGATGCCCTTGGCCAGGACGCCGAGGATGTGCCGGATGCTTACGAGCGCCTGATCATGGACGTGATCCGTGGCAACCAGACGCTGTTCATGCGCGGCGACGAGGTGGAGGCCGCCTGGGCCTGGACCGACCCGATCATTCAGGGCTGGGAAGCCCGGGGCGACAGGCCGCAGGGCTATGATCCGGGCTCTTCCGGCCCGGAAGATGCGCTGATGCTGTTGCACAAGGATGGCCGCCGCTGGCGCGAGATCAAGGGATGATCCTGCAGACCTATCCGAGCCGCGAGGCGTTGATGGCGGGCCTTGCCTCTGTCATCGCAGACGAACTGCGGGCGGCGCTGGTGACTGGCCCGGCCACCCTGTCGGTTCCGGGCGGCACCACGCCCGGTCCGGTCTTTGACGCGCTGTCCGACACCGGCCTCGACTGGTCCCGCGTCGCCGTGCTTTTGAATGACGAGCGCTGGGTCGATGAGGCCAGCCCCCGCTCCAACACCCGCCTTCTGCGCGAACGCCTTTTGCGCGGCAAGGCGGCTGGCGCAACCCTCGTGCCGCTCTACGCAGACGCGCCCCAGCCCGAGGACAAGCTTGATGGCCTGTCGCAGGGCATCGCGCCGCACCTGCCGATCAGCGTTCTTTTGCTTGGCATGGGCGCTGACATGCACACCGCCAGCCTTTTCCCCGGGGCTGACAAGCTGAAGCTGGCCTTGGCCCCCGACGCCCCCATCCTGATGGCGCTGCGCGCCGCCGCGGCGGGCGAGCCGCGCATCACCCTGTCGGCCCGCGTGCTGCAGGCAGCCCGCCACATCCACATTCTCATCACCGGGCCGGAAAAGCGCGAGGCCCTGTCGCGTGCCCTGACCCTGTCCCCGTCCGAGGCCCCGATCCGGGCCGTTCTTGACCATGCAACCGTTCATTGGGCGGAGTAATCATGCCGAACTCGACCGCATCCGACAAATTCGCCAGCTTGAAAGCCCATCACGCCAAAGTGGCGGACCGCAAGATCCTGTCGCTGTTTGGCAAGGACCGCGCCCACCACTTCTCGGTGCGCGCGGCTGAGATGCTGTTTGATTTTTCCAAGACCAACATCGACGAAACCGCGTTGGGCCTGCTGCTGACGCTGGCCGAAAGCTCTGGAGTCGCGGCCAAACGCGCCGCGATGTTCGAAGGCCAGAAGATCAACGAAACCGAAGGCCGCGCCGTCCTGCACACGGCTTTGCGGGCGGGCGAGGATGCCGTGATCAAGGTCGACGGCCAGGACGTCATGCCCGAGGTGCGCACGATCCGCGCCCGCATGGTGGGCTTTGTCAACGATGTCCGCTCAGGCGCTTTCGCGGGACAGGGCGGGCCGATCACCGATGTGATCAACATCGGCATCGGCGGCTCTGACCTTGGCCCGGCGATGGCCACGCTGGCGCTGTCGCCTTGGGCCGACGGACCGCGCGTCCATTATGTTTCCAACGTCGATGGCGCCCATATCGCCGACACGCTGAAGGGGCTGAACCCGGAAACCACGCTGGTGATCGTCGCCTCCAAGACCTTCACCACGATCGAAACGATGACCAATGCCGACACCGCCAGGCGCTGGATGTCGGCCAAGGTCGCCAACCCCGCCGCGCAGTTCTGCGCCGTCTCAACCGCTAGTGATAAGACCGCAGCCTACGGCATTGATCCTGCACGCGTTTTCGGATTCGAGGATTGGGTCGGCGGCCGCTATTCCGTCTGGGGTCCGATTGGCCTTGGCGTGATGCTGGCGATCGGCCCCGAGGCCTTCGCGCAATTCCTCGCCGGCGGCCGTGCGATGGACCAGCACTTCCTGTCCGAACCCCTCGCCTCCAACATGCCGGTTCTGCTGGCCCTTGTCGGCCTCTGGCACAACCAGATCTGCGGCTATGCCACCCGCGCCGTGCTGCCCTATGACCAGCGCCTGTCGCGCCTGCCCGCCTATCTGCAACAGCTAGAGATGGAATCGAATGGCAAGCGCGTCTCGATGGATGGCGTCGATCTGCCGTACAACTCCGGCCCGGTGGTCTGGGGCGAGCCCGGCACCAACGGCCAGCACGCCTTCTACCAACTGATTCACCAAGGCACCCGCGTTGTCCCGTGCGAGTTCCTTGTGGCCAAACAGGGCCACGAACCCGACCTTGCCCATCAGCACCTGCTTCTCGTCTCCAACTGCCTTGCCCAGTCCGAAGCGCTGCTGCGCGGCCGCTCGCTGGAGGAGGCCACCGCGCTCATGGCCAAGAAGGGTTTGACGGGCGCCGAGCTTGACCGTCAGGCGCGCCACCGCGTCTTCCCCGGCAACCGCCCGACCACGACCCTAGCCTATCCGCAGCTGACCCCCTTCACCCTGGGCCAGATCATTGCGCTCTACGAACACCGGGTCTTTGTCGAGGGCGTCATCCTTGGGATCAACTCCTATGACCAGTGGGGCGTGGAACTGGGCAAGGAACTGGCCCTCGCCCTGCAGCCGATCCTTGAAGGCAAGCAAGGCACCGAAGGCAAAGACGGCTCGACCACCGCGCTCGTGGCCTATCTGAAACCCTGATTTCATCTGTTCACAAATATCCCACGGGGGGCGCGGGGGGTGTGAAACCCCCCGCTTCCGTCCGTGCAGACGAGCCCCCAAAGCAGGGGGGTGCGGGGGGATGCGCGCCTCCCCCCGCTTTGCCTTCACTTCAAGGCAGCGGTTACAATGACCTCAACCTTGTAATCCGGCGTCGCAAGCTTGGCTTCTCCAGTGGCCCGCGCCGGGGTGTGTCCAGCAGGAACCCATTGATCCCAAACCGAATTCATCTCCCCGAAGGTGGAAATATCGGCCAACCAGATCTGGGTGGACAGGATGCGGGTCTTGTCGGTGCCTGCAGCCGCCAGAATACGGTCCACTTCCGCCAGACAGGTGCGGGTTTGCTCGGCCACCGAATCTCCTGGCCGCCCAACCTGACCCGCCACCCAGACGATGCCGTTATAGGCCACCGCCTCCGACATCCGTGCCCCGACGCCGATCCGCTTGATATCCGTGTTCATGAAAGTCTCCCTGTTGGATGGCGCTTGCTAGCGCATCACTCGGCCCATGGGAAGTGCACAGCAGGCCGCGATAGGGGGAGTGGAGCGGGTGAAGGGAATCGAACCCTCGTATTCAGCTTGGGAAGCCAGACGCGACCGCATCATATCAATCGGTTACGGCTGACTTCGGGGATTTTCTCGGGACTCGGGTAGTGACGGAGTAGTTATCTAGGGCCTCACGGAGGTCATCTTGAAGCACGTGAGCATAGCGCGTCGTCGTCTCGATCTGGCTATGGCCCAGCAGGCGTGACACCAGTTTAATGTTCCCAGTTTGGCGGAGGAGGCGCGTTGCAAAAGTGTGGCGCAGGTCGTGGAAGCGGAAGTCGTGCACCTCGGCGGCGGTCAGAGCTGCCTTGAAATCTTCCATGATGCCGCCTGTCGGGGTGATCTGGTGACGCTGCGGTTCTTTCGTGCGGTGGCTGAGATAGGTCAGCACATAACGGGCATGGGGCAGCTCGGTCGCGCGGGGCAGGCTGGACAGGAAGGCCCGCATTTCGGCATTGATCGGGAAGCGGTGCAGCTTGGCACCCTTCTCACGCAGGATCAGGATGCCGGCATCGAGGTCGACATCGGACCAGCGCAGATCGCAGATGGCAGAGACGCGGGCGCCGGTCATCAGGGCGAAGGTCACCAGCGGGTGGAGATCGGCGCGCAGGTGCTGGAACAGGCGGTCCTGTTCAGCGCGGGTCAATTCGCGGACACGCTCTTCCGGCTCGGCGGTTTCGGCGGCGCGCAGGTCGAGATCGGGGATGGTGGCAGCATAGACCCGGGCCATGTGGCGTAGCGCGCGGCCCAACGTCTGCAACTCGCGGTTTACGGTGCCATTGGCCACGGTGGCGCGGCGGGTCGAGACGTGGCGCTGAATCATCGCGGCCGTGAGGTCTGGCAGGCGGGTCTTGGGATCGAGGACCGATGTCAGCGCCTTGCCGTGCGACAGCATCGTGCGGGCAGAAGGCTGGCGGCAGGCCACATCGGCGTAATAGGTGCCCAAAGTCTCGGACAGGGTGAAGATGCCGGTGGGTGCGGCAGCCTGGGTCTTGGCGGCAACGCGGGCCTCAGCCTCTACCGCTTTTGCTTCTTCGAAGCTTTCCGTTCCAGTAGAGCCGTGAAATCGACAACCCCGGATCTGGAAGTCGTAGTGCCAGTTTTTGGAGCCTTTGGGGCGGAACGGCATGTGCGGGACTCGATGTAGGTTTCAAGATCGTCGGCACGATAGCGGATGGATCGGCCAACGAGAACGAATTTCAGGCCGGTGTTGCGGAGGCGCGCAAGGGTCTTGGTGGAGACCTGAAGGAGGCTGGCGGCTTCTGTTGGGAGGAGGAGGGGTTGGAGGGTCATGTCATAGCACCAGTGATCGTCGCATGTAACGCGCGCCGCCGTTGCCTGGATCTATAGGCCCTTGGTGTCTCAATGATCTGCAGAGTCGGGTCCTCAATTCCGCGAATGCGCAAAGCCGCAGAAAGCAGTTGATTCCGGTGCCTTTCCCGATAGATCGCCGCCCTCAAGCCATTGATGATTGATCGGGCAGTATCTTCTGACCACTCGCCGCAAAGACACTCCGCGTCCGGGTCATGTACTCTGTTCCAGCATCCCGGAATCAGAGTAGTTGAGCCATCCTCACCTCGCACCCAGTAGCACCTTTCATCAGCGGCGATCATCCCACACCGCCTTCCGCATTCGTCAGCGCGTCGATATTGCCCTTGGCGACGGTGAAGCTGATCGCCACAACCCACGGGTTTGCGTCCCAAGCCTCGGGGCCGTGCAGCATGTCCCACAGGTTGCGATACCAGTTGCCCGGCGTGGCATAGACATACGGGCTTTCTGTTCTGACCATGATGCCTCCGTCGATGCCAGGGCATCTCGGCGCAATTTCAGCACCCTCGGCCACAGCATCCGCCTCGCTGATGTCCTGCAAGCGCTGCACCCTGACCTCGGTGACGGTCAGCGTCAGGCGGGATGCCCATCGGGGCATGTGGATTGCCGGGCGATCCTTGCCGTTGAGGTCGAAGGTGCCATCGGCCAAATACTCGATGGCGGTCGCGGCAGGGTCGAAATCAGAGGGCTTGGCCACGCGGCCAAGATCTTCGCGCCAGCCCTCGGCGGCGTAGGTCGGCCGCCATGCCTCACGGACATAGAGCCGGTCACCGGGGGCGTAAGGTTGGTTGGCCGATCTGACAGCGCCATCCGGCAGGAGCAAATTCGTGTTGTAGCACTTGCCCGGTTTCAGAAGACGCCGCGTCTGGGTCTTGGTCCCGGCCAGCAGGGCTTTGATCATGGGCGCGGAGAAGATGATGGGGCGGTCGGTCATTTCGTGGCCATCCCCGCCCGCTGGTTCCAGAGCCGCACCTGATTGGCGACCGTCCATGTGAACAGCACCTCGTCGCTCATCAGGCAGTCTGCCGTGGGGTGTCGTGTCCAGGCGCCCTCGAAGATCGGGGCGGTGGCGCAGAAGGGGCAGGGGGAGAGGGTGGGGTGGGTGATGTGGTCAGCCATGCTTGGCCTCACCTTCCGGCTGAAGCTCAGCTTTGATCTCTTGCACTGCCATGATGAAGGCCACTGCCGCCTTGGCCAGCTTTACCTGCTGCGCGAGACCCTTGCTGTTCAGCGCCTTGATGTAGAGGGTGGGGTCGGTAATGTGCAGGCTGTTGTGCATCTGTCGCTCAGCCTTGATCAGGGCTGCATAGATATCGACCTGCGGCGTCAGGACCTGGGCGGCAAAGCCGATTGAATCCATTGCGGCTTTATGAAGCAGTTGATCTGCTGTTGCGGTTCTCTCAGCCATGCTTGGCCTCCTCTTGTGCATATCCACCCCATTGCATCGCGCAGGCGGCAGCGATGCCAGGGAATGTGCGGCTGCGCAGCCGTGCCCGATCCGGGCCGGGGGAAGCCCTATGGATGGCCGACCAGCGCTTATGCTCGTCTGTGCCAGCCTTGGGCGGTGTCAGCTTGTCGGTGGCCTCCAGCGGCGGCAGGCCGCGCAGATAGAAGCCGGTCGCCTTGAACGCAGCATCACCGAACCACCACGGTTGCACGATCTGCGGGCGCGGCAGGCTGGCGGGCATCCGTTCGCGGGCGTGGCCGTGCATGATCGGGTTTTCTACCGCCACCTGCTCAATCGGCGCATTCCAGCAGGCCGCGAACAGCGCAACGCCGTCGTCCAACTCGGCCCACATCTCGGCTGCGGTACGTCCGGGCGGCGGCACCGACAGCCACCGCACGCCGGAATTGCAAAGCCGGGTGCAGGGCGGATGGCAGACCGCCAACAGGTCCCAGCCGTCGGCTAGCACGTCCCGCACATCGCCTCGAATGTGACGGTTGGACCCATCGGCAGCGGGCTGCAAATCGCAGGACCAGGCATCGTGCCCAAGGGCTGCGAAGGCACGCCGCATGACACCCGACTCCTCGCAGCCGATCAGGACGCGGAGGGGCTGGTTCATTCCGCTGCCATCCTTGCGTCTTCAATGTGCTGCCGGATGATGCTGGTGAAGGCCGATCGCGCCGCCGCTGAAACGCTGATGTGTTCTGTCTTGGCCAGGCCAGCTGCAGCCTCAATCACGTTGAAGGGGCGGCGCTTGCGCAGGATCACGGCCAATGCTGCGGCGTCCAGGCTGGGGAACTCGGCCACGGCCTTCATCAGCGGATTCAGCACATAGTCCGAATAGAGCAGGATGGCGCTGCTGCCAAAACTGCTATCGATGGCGCGGAGTGCGGCGAGCGTCGTGGTGACGGCATGGGCATTCCCCTTTGTCACCAAGTCACGGATGAGCCCGACTGAGCAGACCTGACCGAGCTTGCGGGCAGCGCTGGACGGGTTGAAGGTCATCAGCTGACAGCCCGCATCTGACACGGCCCTGTCTGCCGCCAAAGCCCACGGCACGTCTGCCGCAAGGCCTGCCTTAAACAGGTTGTAGTTCGACATGTTGGTGCGGGCGGTGTTGACCTGGATGAAGGCTTTCGCCTGTTCAGTCACCGCGATGGGCACCACCATGGCCGGAACAGATTTGATGCCGCAGAGCAGGGCTGCATGGACCCGGTGTTGACCATCGATGACGCAAAACTGACCGCCCTCGATCGGAGCCAGCAAGACGGGTGTAAAGCAGCTCCACCGGAAGTTGGCAGCGATATCTCGGATCGTGCGCAGACCGCCAGAGTTGAGGGGACGCTGATATTGGTCGTCGATCACCATGGCAGCAATCTCAACCCATTGCAGCATGGGGCTGGGTTGGTCGGCGAGGCCGATGGGCTCGGCCATGCCGTCAAGATGGATCGGGCGGTATTGGGTCATGCTGCCACCTTTGGATAATCGCCATCGCGCTCAAGCCGTTTGCGGCAAGGAGCGATCCAGTCGAAGCGGGTTTCAGTTGAGGCGGTTTGCCAGACCAGCCAGCAATAGGCGGTGGCCGTGGAGCCTTCTGGCGCCAAGCGACCTTTGTGCATCACGACCCGCTCGCTGAACTGCAGGATCAGGCTGGGTGGGGTGACCTTGAACAGGCTGTTGTAACGGCTGACGGATTCAAGGAAGGCCGTGCGGACGATGACCGCCACGCCATGGCGGCTGGTTTCGCGGGCGCGGTCGATGAACTGTTCGGCCAGACGGAAGGGCGGGTTGGTGATCGTCCAGTCCACATCGGGCGGCGGCAGGCCGAAGAGGTAATCTCGAACCGGGAAGCCCGCGCCGTAGTCGTGGATGTCAGAGGCCTCGACGCTGGCAAAATATTCGGTCAGTGGGCGCACCATATGACCGCGATTGGCGGCGGGTTCGCGGCAGATCATTTTGCCCGTGGTCCAGCCAGGAGCTTTACCCCCAAAAATCTGATCCCACTCGTTCTGCAGCCGTTCACACAGCGCCCGGGTTGCCCACGGTGGCGTGGGGAAATCATCAAGGCTATCGTGGGCTTCGCGGCGCTGCTGCATGACGGCGCTGGAGGTGTTGGCGGTCATGCTGCCACCTCATCACCTTCCCAGCCGATCGGGCGGGTGAACCCTGCGGCATTGCGGTGGCCGCCGCCGCCGTAGGTCTGGGCGATCAGGGCGACATCGAGGCCGGCGTCGGTTGAGCGGAGCGAGAATTTGCGGCCGGTTGCGGTGTCGAAATAGATCGCGGCGAAGAGGTTGCCCTCGGCCAGCAGGTGGCCTGCCTCGGACGCCAGATAGGCGGGCAGGTTGGCCACGGGGACGCGGTGGCCGCCGATCCGCATGTAGCGCAGGGTCATGTCGCAGCCCTGTGCCACGAAGCGGGCGTGTTGGTTGAGGAGTTCAGCCCCCGTTTCGGCGATCCGGTTGGGGAATTGCTCCAAGTCCCGGGCTAATTGATCCCAGGCCTCAAACGATCTGTCGGTATTGGCGATGTAGGCATTGATCTTGCGCGACTCATTGAGGGCAAACCGCCAGAGATCGCGATCCTCGACATAGGCGACCAGGCGGGGCGGGAGTTCGACCCCGGCATAGAACCAATCCCAGGCGAGGCCCGCACCAGACCGGGCCATGTCGAAACGGATTTGCGTGTTGGGAAGCGTCAGGCCCTGCAGTGCCTGCTGGGCGGACTGATGATGATCCAGCACGACCATCATGGCGGCGCGGCTTGCCATGCGGGCCAGCACCTCGCGCGGGTAGGAGAAATCGACGATGAAGACGCTTGCCCCGGTCACATCGGGCGGGGCATCGCCATAATTTGCCGGGATCATCACCGTATCGGGTCCGGTGGACAGGCGCACGACCCAAGCCGCGGTGAAGCCGTCGATGCAATGGGCGTGGTAGATGCAGATTGTGCGGGACATCATTGCGCTTTCTGAAAAAAGCCCCCGGTTCGGGGAGGAGGTCGAACCGGGCGTTCAGGTCCAACAGGGAGGTGCCGGGAGACCCCGCCCGGCGCGGGATGAGTCAGGCCATGCCGAGGGCGGCTTTGTAGACGTCCAGCACGGCCTCTTCTTCGGCCACTTCGTCGGGCTTGCGTTTGCGCAGGGCGAGGACGCGGCGCAGGATCTTGGTGTCGTAGCCACGGCCCTTGGCCTCTGCCATGACTTCCTTGATCTGGTCCGCGATGTCCTTCTTCTCCGCCTCCAGCTGCTCGGTCCGTTCGATGAAGGACCGCATCTCTTCGGCGGTGACGGAATAGGCGTCGGTGTTCTGCTTGGCAAAATCGGGGTCGTGTTTCATGGGCGGGATTCCCTTGGCGCGGCGGCGGGCGGTGTTGGTCTTTGCAAGATCGGCGACAATGGCCTTCAACAAGATCGCTCCTGCCTCTTCGCCCGCGATGTCGGTGATTTCCTTGCGGATATTAAGGGCAGCGCGCAGGGCGTCCGGATCGCGGACCTCGCGCTTGCCGACATGATTGGCCTTGGAAACGATGCCCATTTCCTCCATCCGCTCGATCAGGCGGGCGGCGAAGTTGTAGCCAATTCCCAAGGTGCGCTGCAGGGCAGAGCTGCTGGCGCTGCCGGTTTTCCAGACGTGCAAGACGGCCCTGGTGAAGACATGGTCGTCACCTTGTTCGCCCATGTCGCCCTGAAAGGTGACGTTGCCGGTGCGGATGCTGGCATTGGTGCCCCAGCGAATGTGATCCGGATCGGCCTTCTCGATCGGGGCGAGGATGCTTTTCAGCAGCGTGGTCTTGTCGGTCGCGGCGGCAATTTCGGCCCATCGCGGCACAAGGGCGCGCCAGTAGGCGTTGACCTCGGCCATGCGCGGAAAGGCTTCCCGCAGTTCTGGGATGTTGGTCAGAAGCGCCTCGCATCGGGAAAAATCACCGGCGTCGTGGGGATAGTCGCCGCGCTGGGGGCCAAGGCCCGCAAGATGTGCGGCAATGCTTTTGGAAGATGCGCCGTGAAGCGGGCCGATCCGTTCGGCAAGGGGTGTCTCTGTCGCGATCATTGCGCCACCTGTGCCAACACAGCGGGCAGGCCGGTGGCCAGCGTCAGGGCCATGTGGGCGGTCCTTTCGGTGATGGCGGTGATGGCGGTGGGGCGCGGAAGGGCGTTCAAGGGCGGCTCCAAATGAATTTGGGGGTTACCAGGCGGCGAGGGTTTGGGATTGGGCGATGATGTCAGGCAGGGCGCAAAGGGTGGCGTGGGCGGCGCCAAGCGCCCAGCCGGCGAGGGCGGCGGTCAACAGGCCTGCGCCCAGAATGGTCAGGTCACGGGCCAAGGCCAGACGGCGTTGGTGGCGGGCCTGACGGTTCATCCGCGCGTAGTGGGTGGTGACATCGTGCTGCACACGGGGCGAGATCTGGGTCATACCGGGCAACCGTAGGCGAATGGCGCCATGCGGTTGCCGATCCAGTCGGTGATGGCATCGGCCTCGGCATCGGATTTGAGTTCGATGACCAGAAAGCGGGTGCCTTTGCCGCCGATGATGTCGGACAGGGTTGCCACCACGGCCTTGCGCGGCAGCTGGCTTTCGACCGGCAGCGACAGGGGCTTGACGATCATGCCGCATCCCCCGGTTCGGCCCGGCGCAGGATGGCACGACGGCGGGCCAGAAGACGGGCGGCGTGATCAGCCAGCAGGATATCCCAGGCCGTCTCGCGCAGCTCGACCGCCTCGGTCACCCCATGGGTGCGCAGCATATCGTCGAAATGCGTCACCACCGTCCGGGCCTGCGCGACCTCGTCTGTGGTGTGGGGAGAACGGTGCAATGTGGCCTCCATCGGTTGCGATGGGGGCAAGATATAGGATAGTTCTCCCAAGTCAATAGGTGTGTGGGAGAATTATCCTATCGCAACTAGTGTACAAACCTACATCCATGCCAGAATCATCCGGTAGGACGCGAAGTCAGAGACGATCAGGCAATGGGAGCTGGAGGCA
>NZ_CBBQHX010000033.1:0-50361 GCF_964946895.1 Stagnihabitans sp.
TGTTGTGACCGCCGCGGATGATCAGGTCCTTGGCGCGGCCGGTGATGAACAGATAGCCCTCGCTGTCGATCCGCCCCAGATCGCCGGTGCGCAGATAGCCCCCCTCGGCAAACAGGCCCGCGTTGCGCGACGGCTCCAGATAAGGTCCGCCGGGCAGGACACCGGGACCGCAGACGCAGATCTCGCCCACCTCGTCCACGCCACAGGGGCGCGCACCCTCGGCCTCGGCGGTCATGATCCGGACCCGGGTGTGGGGAAAGGGCAACCCGACAGAGCCGATCTTCTTGGTGCCTTCCGGCGGGTTTACCGCCACCAGACAGGTGCATTCCGTCAGGCCATAGCCTTCGATCACCTGCACCCCGGTTGCCCGTTCATACCGGCTGTAAAGTTCGACCGGCAGCGGAGAGGAGCCGGAAAAGGTGCCGCGCAGGGTGGCAATCCGCGCATTGACCGGGCGCTGCATCAAGGCCGACAGCGCTGTCGGCACGGCGATCAGATAGGTCACCCCATAGCGTTCGACCAGCTTCCACAGGTTGTCGAACACCCCTTCGCCCCGGTAGCCGGCCGGGGTCGGAAAGACCACATGCGCGCCCGAAGCGATCATCGACATCAGCGTCGGATAAGCCGCAAAGACATGGAACAACGGCAAGGGGCACATCACCACATCCGTCTCGCGAAACAACAGCTTGGCGCCGCACCAGCCATTATAGATCATGCCCGACACGCGGTGCTGCGCCACCTTGGGCAGACCCGTGGTGCCCCCGGTGTGAAAACAGGCGGCCACGCGGTCGGTGACCGGATCGTCGAAAGCCAGCGTGGCGGGCTGGCGCGACAGGCTTTGGGTGAAGTTCAGCACCTTGGCCTGATGCGCCACCGGATTTTTCGGCCGCAGCGCCCGCACGATCAGCGATTTGGGAAACGGCAGATAAGGCGCCAGATCCACCTCCAGCACCGTCGCCACCCCCGGAGCCTCGGCCAGCGCCTGCGCCACCTTTTGCGCCACATCGGCGCGCGGAAAGCTTTTCAGGGTGACGACAACCTTGGCTTTGGTCTCACGCAAGAGGGCGGCAATCTGGGCAGGCTCGAGCAAGGGGTTGATCGGGCAGACGATCCCGGCGATGGCCCCACCCAGCAGCGTCACCACCGCCTCAAGGCAATTGGGCAGGACATAGGCCACCCCATCCCCCGGCCCGACGCCCAGACTGCGCAACAGGTTGGCCGCTTGGCAGGCCTGCGCCAGCAGATCGGCCCAGGTCAGCGTCACAGCCTTGTCCTGCGGGCCAGAGGTCAGCTGGAACGTCACCGCCGGCCGCCCGCCATGGGCGGCAGCGGTGCGCGCCAGAAAGCCGTGGATCGTGCGCGGCAGATCAAGGCTCTCCCACGCCCCTTCGGCCTCGATCGCGATCAGATCCTCGCGCGTGCGGAATGTGGTCATGGTGTCCTCCCTCCTGTGCCCACTCTCGCGGGGGCTTTGGTGCAGGATGGGGGCAAAGCCGGGATTTGCCAAGCACCCGGTTGCAGGGCCAGCTTGCAGGCCGTCAAAGTTCCGCATTAGGGTTGCAGCTTGCGCCTGTCGCAGGCCCCGGGGCCAGCCCCGGACCCCGGAGTATTTGGGCAAGGAGCAAATGCAAGAGATCGACCTGACCCCGAACTGCACAGCCTGCGCCGCACTTTGCTGCGTGATGCTGCCCTTTGATGCCGGCGCGGATTTCGGCTTTGACAAGGCGGGCGGCGAGGTGTGCCGCCATCTGACCGGCCACCGCTGCGCCATCCACGCCACCCTGTCAACGGCAGGCTTCGGCGGCTGCGTGCGCTATGATTGCCTTGGGGCCGGCCAGCGCGTGGTGCAAGAGGTCTTTGCCGGCCGCAGCTGGCGGCAGGATGCCAGCCTTCTGGCCCCGATGGACGCGGCCTTCCGCGCCCTGCGCCGCCTGCACGAAGATCACGCCCTGCTGACCAGCGCCCCCCGCCTGCCCCTGACCGAGGCCGAAGAGGCCGAGCGTCAGCGCCTGCTGGCCGCGCTGAACATCGGCCAGACCGCGACCGAGGCCGGACTTGCCGCCTATGAGGCCGGGCCCCTGCCCCGCGCCGTCAAGGCCTTCATCGCCGGGCTTAAAGCGCGCCTGCGGCCCCGTCGGTGAATTGCAGCCGGGCCAGACGGGCATAAAGCCCGTTCTGCGCCACCAGCTCGTCATGGGTGCCGATCGCCACGATCCGCCCCTGATCCAGAACCACGATCCGGTTCGCCCGCTTCACCGTCGCCAGGCGGTGCGCCACCACAACAACCGTGCGGCCCTGCGCCAGCTTGTCGACCGCCTGCTGCACCAACCGCTCGCTTTCCGCATCCAGCGCCGAGGTCGCCTCGTCCAGCAGCAGGACCGGCGCATCGCGCAGGATGGCCCGCGCAATGGCAATGCGCTGGCGCTGACCGCCCGACAGCATCACGCCGCGCTCGCCAAGGAAGGTGTCATAGCCCAAGGGCAGGTCCATGATGAAGTCATGCGCGGCAGCGGCTTTGGCGGCAGCCTCGACCTCGTCATCGCTGGCCTCGGGGCGGCCGAAGCGGATGTTGTCGCGGGCCGAGGTGGCGAAGATCACCGAATCCTGCGGCACCAGCGCAAAGGCCTTGCGGAAGGCGTCGCGGTTCATGTCGCGCAGGTCGATGCCATCCAGCGTCACCCGGCCGGACACCGGGTCAAAGAAGCGCAACAGCAACTGGAACACGGTGGATTTGCCCGCGCCCGAGGGGCCGACCAGCGCCACGGTTTCCCCCGGCGCAATCGTCAGCGTGACGCCGTCCAGCGCGGGCGCATCGGGGCGCGTGGGGTAGAAGAAGCGCACGTCCTCCAGCGCAATCGCCCCGCGCACGGGCTGCGCCAGCGCCGTGGGGGCGGCCGGGTCCTGCACCGGATCGACGGCGTTCAGCATCTCGACCAGCCGCTCGGTGGCGCCCGCCGCGCGCTGCAACTCGCCCCAGATTTCCGACAGGGCGCCGACGGCACCCGCCACCAGCACCGCGTAGATCACGAACTGCACCAGCTCGCCCGGCGTCATCACCCCGGCGCGCACATCATGCGCCCCAATCCACAACACCCCAACCACACCGGCAAAGGCCAGAAACATCACGACAAAGGTCATCACCGACCGCAGGCCGATCCGGTTCAGCGCCGAACCGAAGCCCTTTTCGGTGACCGCAGCGAATTCCCCCTGCGTCACGCCGACATGGGTGAAGGCCTGTACGATCTGCACCGCCGTCAGCGCCTCGGACGCCTTGCCAGAGGATTGCGCGATCCAGTCCTGATTTTCCTTGGACGAGGCGCGCAGACGCCGCCCCAGAACCACGATCGGAACGACGATCCCCGGCACGATCAGCATCACCAGCAGCGTCAGCTTGGCCGAGGTCAGCATCAGCAAGACCAGCCCGCCGATCAGCGTCAGAAGGTTGCGCATCGCGACCGAGACAGAGGACCCCAGCACCGACAGGATCAGCGTCGTGTCGGTTGTGATCCGGCTCAGCACCTCGCCGGACATGATCCGCTCGAAATAGGCCGGGCTCATCCCGATGACCTTGTCGAACAGGGCCCGGCGGATGTCGGCCACCACGCGCTCGCCCAGGCGGGTCACGAAATAATACCGCACCCCGGTCCCCACGGCCAGGATCACCGCCACCAGCATGGCACCGCCGAAATACTGGTCCAGCATTGCGGCGCGTTCCACGCCAAAACCGTCGATCACCCGGCGCACCGCCATCGGCAGGATCAGGCTGACCGAGGCGGTCAGCACCAGCGCCACGCCCGCGATCCCGATCATCACCCGATAGGGCGCCAGAAACGGCTTCAGCCCCGCCAAAGCCCCGACCTTGCGCGATTTCGCCCGGTCCTGCGTATCAAGATGCGCCATGAAATGCTCCAGTTCGTCGGGGGTTTCCTTATGCTTGCCAACGAAGACAGGCAAGCGCCCCTTCCTTCACGACGGCGTTTGCGGTTAGTTTGCCCCATGCGTCATTTTACCCTTCCCGACGGAACCCGCCTCGCCTTCGCCGATCAGGGCGAGGGCACGCCGATCCTTTGCCTGCCGGGCCTGACCCGGACCATGGCAGACTTCACCTATGCCAAGCCGCATCTGACCGGCCGCATCATCCGCATGGACTATCGCGGGCGCGGCGGCAGCAGTTGGACCGGGGCCGCAACCTACACCGTGCTGCAGGAAGCGCAGGATGCCCTGGCCCTGATGAACCACCTTGGCATCGGTCATTTCGCCGTGCTGGGCACCTCGCGCGGGGGGCTGATCGGCATGCTTTTGGCCCATATGGCCAAGCCGCGCCTGTTGGGCCTGTGCCTGAACGACATCGGCCCGGTGATCGAACGCGCCGGGCTGGAGCGGATCGCCGATTACGTGGGCCGCGCCCCCTCCGCCAAGACGTTTGCCGCATTTGCCGAGGGTCTGCAGCGCCATTCCCCCGGCTTCGCCGATGTCCCCGCCAGCCGCTGGCTGGAGGAGGCACAAAAACACGCCAAGCCCGCCGCCGATGGGTTGCAGATCACCTATGACCCCGCTCTGCGCGACAGTTTCACCGCCGCGATGCAGGCCCCCGCTGCCGATGCCTGGCCGCTGTTTGACGCCTGCGCCGGCCTGCCGATGGCGGTGATCCGCGGCGCCAACTCGGACCTTCTCAGCCGCGCAACGGTGCAGGAGATGGCGCGCCGCCACCCCGGCCTGATCGTGGCCGAGGTGCCCAACCGCGCCCACGTGCCCTTCCTCGACGAAGCCGAAAGCATCGCCGCCCTCGCCGCGTTTCAAGGTACCCTGCCATGACTGACGTTGCCCCGACCGATCTTGCCCCGACCGATCTTGCCCCAACCGACCTCGCCCGAACCGACCTCGCGATGATCCGCGCCGCAGCCCTGCGCCTTGCCGGCCATGCGCGCCGCACGCCTCTGCTCAACGCGCCCCTGCTTGACCGCCTCGCCGGGCGTCGCATCTTCGTCAAGGCCGAGTGTCTGCAATGGACCGGCAGCTTCAAGTTCCGCGGCGCATGGTCGGCCCTGACCGCCCTGACGCCGCAGGCGCGGGCCAAGGGCGTGATCGCCTTCTCCTCGGGCAACCATGCCCAGGGGGTGGCCCATGCCGCAGCCCTGCTGGGGGCGCCCGCCGTCATCGTGATGCCCGCCGACGCTCCGGCGGTTAAGATTGCCAACACAAGGGCTTACGGGGCGGAAGTGATCCTCTATGACCGCGCCACCGAGGACCGCGACGCCCTCGGGCTGGCCTTGGCAAAGGCGCGCGGCCTGACCCTGATCCGGCCCTATGACGAACCCCTCGTCATCGCCGGCCAAGGCACCACCGGGCTAGAGATCGTCGAGCAGGCCGCAGCAGCCGGCATTCGCGCGGCGGATGTGATCACCTGTTGCGGCGGCGGCGGCCTGACGGCTGGCATCGCCCTCGCCCTCGAACCCCATCCGCAGTTCCGCACCCGCCCGGCTGAGCCCGCGGGCTTTGATGACACCGCCCGCTCCCTCGCCGCAGGCATGGTGCAGCGCAACCCCGCGCTGTCCGGCTCGATCTGCGACGCCATCGTGACGCCAGAGCCCGGCAAGATCACCTTCCCCATCCTGCAGCGCCTGTGCGGTCCGGGCCTTGTGGTCAGCGATGATGAAGCCCTGCGCGCCATGGCGCTGGCCTTCAGCCACCTGCGCCTTGTGATCGAACCGGGCGGCGCCGTGGCGCTTGCGGCGGCCCTCTTCCGGCAGGACCTGCCAGACACGGTGATCTGCACCGCATCCGGCGGCAATGTCGACCCAGAGGTCTTCCGCCAAGCTCTGGCCTTCGCCTGAGCGCTTGTGTTTATCCAACATATCCATGGGCGAAACGCCCATGCTATCGTAATCTGATGCAGTTATCGAACAATGCTGGTCTACCTGCCCGATCTTCGCCTGAACGCCCGGCTTGACGGCCCCACAGCCGCCCCGCCGCTGGTCTTCAGCCATGCGCTTGGCACGAACCTAAGCCTGTGGGACGGCGTGCTGCCGCATCTGCCGGGCTATCGTACCCTGACCTACGACCACCGTGGCCACGGCCTGTCCGACGTGCCCGCCGCCCCCTATGCGATGGGCGCCCTGATCCGCGACGCCGAACGGCTGATGGATCATTTCGAGATCAAGGACGCGGTCTTCATCGGCGTCTCGCTGGGCGGCATGGTGGCGCAGGGGCTGGCGGTCAAGCGGCTGGACCTTGTGCGCGGGCTCGTGCTGTCCAACACCGCCGCCAAGATCGGCTCGGCCGAGATGTGGGCGGCGCGGACCGCGCAGATCCGCAGCGACGGGATGGCGGCCTATGCCCCCGCCGCCCTGCAACGCCAGTTGGGCCCGCGCTGGCAGGACAGCCCCCATATGCCCTACCTGCGCGATCTGATCACCGCCACCGACCCCGAGGGCTGGGCCGGCTGCGCCGCAGCCATCGGCGGCACCGATTTCTACACCACGACCGCCAGCCTGCGCCTGCCCACCCTTGTCGTGGCCGGACCCAACGATGGCACCACCCCGCCCGACCTTGTGCGCGAAACGGCCGCGCTGATCCCCGGCCACCGCTTCCACCTGATGCGCGGCACGGGCCATTTTCCGATGGTGGAAAAGCCTGTCGAATTCGCGGCACTGCTGCGCGCCTTCCTGTCCGAGATCGGCCACGTCTGAGGTCGGCCTGCTGGGCCGGCCGCCGGGAGGGTTTCACACCCTCCCGGACCCTCCCGTGGGATATTTGTCGAAGGCGAAAGGAAAGCAGGCGCTCCTTTCAACCTGCGGAAAACCTCCGGCGGCGACGCGGAGCCGAGGGCAGCACCCCTTTGCGACATTTGACGTCGCGGGCGGCCATATCTTTGGCTGGCGCCCTTTTAGGCTGAGGGAAAAGGGAGGCCTGGCCATGAAGCTCAAGGATCTGGAGATTTTCGTCGTAGCCCCCCCGGCACCGGGCTGGGGCGGGCGCTATTGGATCTTCCCCAAGGTCACCACCGATGACGGGATCGTCGGCTATGGCGAGTGCTACGCCTCGACCGTCGGCCCCAAGGCGATGATTGCGGTCATCGAGGATGTCTTTGAACGCCACATGCAGGGGACCAGCCCCGAGGATGTGGAGCTGATGTATCGCCGGGTCTACTCCTCGGGCTTCACGCAGCGGCCCGATCCGACCGTGATGGGCGCGTTTTCGGGGCTGGAGATTGCCTGCTGGGATATCCTGGGCAAGGCGCGCAACCGGCCGGTCTGGGCGCTTCTGGGCGGCAAGATGAACCAGCGGGTGCGGTCCTACACCTATCTTTACCCCGAACCCGGCGAGGATGCCGCCGAATTCTGGGTCAATCCCGACATGACCGCGCAGGCGGCGGCGCGGGCGGTCAGCCAAGGCTTCACGGCCGTCAAGTTCGACCCGGCAGGCCCCTATACCATCCGCGGCGGCCATGAACCGGCGATGAGCGACATCACCCGCTCGGTCGAGTTCTGCAAGAAGATCCGCGAGGCCGTGGGCGACAAGGCGGACCTTCTGTTCGGCACCCATGGCCAGTTCACCACGCCGGGCGCCATCCGGATGGGCCGGGAACTCGAACCCTACAACCCGCTCTGGTACGAAGAGCCGATCCCGCCGGACAACATTCTGGAATTCGCCGAGGTGGCGCGGCATGTCCGCATCCCCTTGGCCACCGGGGAACGCCTGACCACCAAGACCGAATTCGGCACCCTGCTGCGGGCCGGCGGCGTCAAGATCCTGCAGCCCGCCTTGGGGCGCCTTGGCGGCATCATGGAGGCCAAGAAGCTGTCCGCCATCGCGGAAATCTTCAACGCCGAAATGGCCCCGCATCTTTATGCCGGTCCGGTGGAATGGGCGGCCAATATCCACCTGTCCGTATCGATCCCCAACCTCTTGATGGCCGAAACCATCCAGAAGGGCGGTGACTTCCACCTCGCCCTGATCAAGCACACCCTGCAGTGGGAGGACGGCTATATCCTGCCCCCCGAAGCCCCCGGCCTTGGCATCGACTTTGACGAGGACCTAGCCCGCGCCCATCCCTTCACCGGCAACGGCCTGCACCTGCAGATGCAGGAGGCACCCTGCGATTACCGGCACGGCAACCGCTTCGAAGGCGGCGCGCCGGCGCCCTCCAAATAGACTTGGGCAAGTGACTTGCCCCGACCCTGCCCCGGTGGCAGGGTCGGCCAAACTTCAGGAGAGACCAATGACGAAAGTGGCAGTGATCACGGCGGGCGGTTCCGGCATGGGGGCAGCCGCGGCCAAACGGCTGGCGGCAGACGGTTACAAGGTTGCCATCCTGTCCTCCTCCGGCAAGGGCGAGGCACTGGCTGCTGAACTGGGCGGCATCGGTGTGACCGGCTCGAACCAATCGAATGACGACATCAAGCGGCTGGTCGATGCCACCCTGGCCGCCCATGGCCGGATCGACGTGCTGGTGAATTCGGCCGGCCACGGCCCCCGCGCAGCGATTCTCGACATCACCGACGAGGATTGGCACAAGGGGATGGAGGTTTACCTGCTGCCGATCATCCGCACCACAAGGCTGATCGCCCCGATCATGGTGGCGCAAGGCGGTGGGGCCATCATCAACATCTCCACGGCCTGGGCCTTCGAACCCTCGGCGATGTTCCCGACCTCCGCCGTCTTCCGCGCCGGATTGGCCAGCTATACCAAGATCTTCGCCGACGACTTTGCCCCGAAAAACGTGCGGATGAACAACATCCTGCCCGGCTGGATCGACAGCCTGCCCGCCACCGACGCCCGCCGCCAATCGGTGCCGATGGGCCGCTACGGCACGTCAGAGGAAATCGCCGCCACCGTGGCCTTCCTCGCCTCGGACGGGGCCGGCTACATCACGGGCCAGAACCTGCGCGTCGATGGCGGCATCACGCGCTCGGTCTAAGGCCAAATGACTGACCTTGTCCTTTCCGGATGGGGGGCCTAGCTTACCCTTCCCCCCATTCGGAGCCTCCCCATGACCACGCCCTATATCCCCCCGAAAGTCTGGACCTGGGATCAGTCCAACGGCGGCCAGTTCGCCAACATCAACCGTCCCATCGCTGGTGCCACCCATGACAAGGTCCTGCCGCGGGGCCAGCATCCGTTCCAGCTTTACTCCTTGGCCACGCCGAACGGCGTCAAGGTCACCATCCTGTTCGAGGAACTGCTGGAGGCCGGCCACAACGCCGAATACGACGCCTATACGATCAGCATCTCCAAGGGGGATCAGTTCGGCTCGGACTTTGTGGCGATCAATCCCAACTCGAAAATTCCGGCGCTGCTGGATCTGTCCGGCCCCGAACCCGTGCGGCTTTTTGAGTCCGGCTCGATCCTGATCCATCTGGCCGAGAAGTTCGGCGCTTTCCTGCCGGCCTCTGGCCCAGCGCGGACCGAGACGCTGAACTGGCTGATGTGGCAGATGGGGTCGGCGCCCTTCCTGGGCGGCGGCTTTGGCCATTTCTTCGCCTATGCCCCGGAAAAGATCGAATATGCCATCAACCGCTACGCGATGGAGACCAAGCGCCAGCTGGATGTGCTGGACCGTCACCTTGCCAGCCACGAATGGATGGCGGGCGCGTATTCCATCGCCGACATGGCGATCTGGCCGTGGTATGGCCAGATGGTTCTGGGCCGCAGCTATGCCAATTCGGCCGAGTTCCTGGACGTCGGCATCTACAAGAACCTCAAACGCTGGGCCGACGCGATCGAAGCGCGCCCGGCCGTGCGGCGCGGCCGCATCGTGAACAAGACCTACGGCGACCTGCCCCATCTGGCCGAGCGCCACTCGCCCGCCGATTTCGAAGGTCTGGTCTAAGACGGGCCCCAAGAAAAAGGGTGGCGCGACCGTCGCGCCACCCCGGTGATCTGCCGCGGTGCGGCGCTCAGTCGTCCGACCCGCCGTGGCTGCCCGACCCGCCGTGGCTGCCAGACCCGCCATGATCGCCATGTCCGCCATGGTCGCCAGACCCATCATGGCTGCCCGAGGTTGACCCCGCCGCCCCGCCGTTGCCCGACCCGCCGTTGCCCGACCCGCCGTTGCCCGATCCATCCGTGCCGTTGTCATCTGCGCCGTTGTCATCTGCGCCGTTGTCGTCGGACCCGTCGCTTCCTGCGACATCCCCCGTCGAACCGCCTGCGCCCGTCAGGCCGCCATGGTCATCCCCGGTATCTTCACCGGCCGTGCCCGTGCCAGAGCCATCCATGCCCGAGGTGTCTTCGCCTGCCACGTCATCGCTGCCGCTGCCGGCCACGGTATCGTTGCCCGCCGCGCGCAAGGCCGCACCGGAATGCGTGCCATGCCCCTTGGTGGTGCCCAAGGGCGTCGACGTGCCGGTCTTGCGGTCGACCGAAAAGCTTTGCGTGACGCCGTTGGCATCGGCGGTCACGATCACGCGTTTGCCGACATGGGCCACCTTCACATGGGTATAGCCCGCCGCCACATAGGCCTGCTCGACCGACAGATCGAAGCTTTTCGCCGCCACAGCACCGCCCCACATCAGGGCGACCGTTGCAAGAGTTGTGATCAGTTTCATGGTCTTTCCTTTTCCACTCGCTAAGCCAATCGTTCCGTCCCAAAGCCAGAATGCCGCAAAGCACCCGGTTCTCCCACGGACCAAAGGCGGGCCAAGTCGAGGGCAAATCGCGGTTTTTCTCAGACCTAGGTCGGCCCTTAAAATACGAAGCTTTGCGCGGTCAGCGTGATCAGCCCGCTCAGCACGATCTGCATGTCATCTGAAACCGAACCCGCCAGCCGCACCTCGACCAGCGTGGTTCCGGCCAGAGTGTTCTGCACATAGCGCACCTCCCCCACCGTCCCGGTGAAGGTGCCTTGCCCCAGAAAGCTGAAGGCGTCATCCGCGCCCCCCGCCACGGCATCAATGGCCGACAGGTCGATCACGTCGCTGCCAGCCTGAAACCCGTCGATCTCGTCCACGCCCCCCAAAGGCCCACTGTCGCTAAGGGCGGTATAGACGAACACATCCGCCCCGGCCCCGCCCGCCAGCGTATCGCCCTGCGCGCCGCCGATCAGCGTGTCATTGCCGCCGCCGCCGTTCAGCACATCGGCCCCGCCCGCCCCCGTCAGCGTGTTCGCGCCAGCGCCCCCGGTCAGAACATCGGCATAAAGCGTGCCCAGCAGCGCCTCGAACCCGAAGATTTTCAGCGTTCCGGCATCGGTAAAGGCCACACTGTCCGCCGCAAGGTCAACCTGAACACCGCCCGGATCGGTGATCCGCTCGAAACTCAACAGATCAATGCCCGTCCCGCCCACCAGCTTGTCATTGCCATAACCGACGCGCACCACGTCATTGCCCGCGCCGCCGTCCAACAGGTCATCGCCATCGCCGCCGGTCAGCGTGTCCTGCCCGAAGCCGCCATAGATCTTGTTGTTGCCCTCGCCGCCATTGATCTGGTCATTGCCGCCCAGACCGCGCAGCGTGTCATCGCCCGTGTCGCCGGTGATCAGGTTGTTCAGGCCATTGCCATAACCGACCAAGCCGCGCGACCCGCTCAGGAACAACTGCTCCAGCCCATCGCTCAGCCGGAAATCGACGGTGGCATAGACCTTGTCGAGCCCCCCTGTCAGATCGACAATCGCCACGTCCGAACGGTCAACGTGATAGACATCCGCCCCCGCCCCGCCCTTCACGATGCCCATCACCCGGCCCCCGGTCAGCCAAAAGGCATTGACGCCGTTGCCCAGGATCACGTCGCCCATCACGATGCCGCTGACCCGCACCACATCGTTGAAGGAATTCAGCGTGATGTTGCCCTCGATCCTGCCCGAGTTGAAGATGTTGGCCGATTGGGTGGCGCTGACATTGCCCTCGATCAGGCCGGCGTTGCGCAGCGTCAGCCCGCCCTGCACCGCAATCGCCGCCTGCTGATCCGAGGCGTTCAGCAGATTGCCGGTGTTGGTCAGCGTCACCATGCCGTTGCCGGTCACGCTGACCGTGGCCCCGCTGCCCGCCGTGCTCAACATGCCGGTGTTGTCGATCACCGCGCGCGAGGTCTGGTTCAACACCAGCGCCAGCGCCGAACCGACGCTGACCCCCAGCCCCTGAATGGCCCCGTCATTGGCGATGTTGATCTGCGAGGCCCCTGCCGCCGCCGAAAGACTGACCCCCTGCCCGCCGCTCAGCGCGCCGGCATTGTGCAGTGCGAAAAAGCCGGTGAAACTGCCGGTGATCGCCGAAAGATCAACCCCGCCGCTGACCACCGATCCGCTCTGTGCGATGGTGACGCTGGTGTTGGTCACCGCGTCCATCTCGATCCCGGCGGCGGTGGCCGAGGCCATCGCGCCATAGGAAATCAGCGTGGCGCTGTCCGCCATGACCACCGCCGACCCCACCGGGGCCAGGATCGACCCATCCGGCGCCACAAAGCCAATCTCGCCCGCCTCCAGCCTCTGGCCCGCCGTGGTGTTGGTCGAGATCACGAAAGAAGACATGTACCGCCCCGCACCGCCGCCAATCCATCCTTGGCCCTGGGCTCAGGGATCACATGGCTCTCCCTACCAAATCGTTGCCGCACCGCCCCAACTTCAAGGTTAAGCCCTTCGTTTTGCTTAAATTAAACCCCGCACTTGCGTCAAACAGGGCAGGAATTTGCCTCAACTGGGTCTGGCATTTGCCTCAAATCAGCGGCGATTCCCCCACGGACGCCCCCTGCCCTGGCGGCACACATCTGCGCCCCCCCTGCGCCCCCGGCCAAGCCGGTCCCGGCCGCAGCCCCAGCCGCAAAACCGCCCGCTCTGATACATCCCCGGCGCGCAAAACCTCCAAACCCCCTTGCCAAGCCCGCGCACTGACGCCATTCTAAGGGCGAGCCGTGGCGATGGCGTCGCCACTTTCCAGCTCTTGTCGTCCTGAACGCCGGGACCTTTCGGGGTCCAGAGCGGCCCCATGATGGGGTCAGTCATGACAGAACGTCCGCAACAATACCGGTTTCACCAAGGCGACCGGATCTTGCCCTTCGCATCGGAAGAATACGATGACCGCCTGCAAGGCCTGCGCGACCTGATGGAGATGCAGGGCATCGACGCCTGTGTCTTCACCTCGATGCATTCGATCGCCTACTATTCCGGCTTCCTCTACTGCTCCTTCGGCCGCCCCTACGGTCTGGTCGTCACGCCGACGCAATCGGTCACCATTTCCGCCGGCATCGACGCCGGCCAACCCTGGCGCCGCTGCCATGGGGACAACATCACCTACACCGACTGGGCGCGTGACAACTACTGGCGCGCCGTGGCATCCGTCACCGGCGAGGGCCGCGTCATCGGCTGCGAGGCGGATCACCTGACGCTGGTGCAGTCCGAAAAGCTGAACGCCTTCCTCAAGCCCAAGCGCGGCGTGGACATCTCCAAGGGTGCCATGGAACAGCGCATGACCAAATCGCCCGCTGAAATTGCCCTGATCCGCCATGGCGCCGCCGTCGCCGACGTCGGCGGTTTCGCCATCCACGAGGCGGTGAAACTGGGCCTGCGCGAGATCGACATCGCCATGGCCGGCCGCGATGCGATGGAGCTGGAAATCGCCAAGCGATTCCCCGACGCCGAATACCGCGACACCTGGGTCTGGTTCCAGTCCGGCATCAACACCGACGGCGCCCACAACCCGGTCACCTCGCGCAAGCTCAAGCGCGGCGACATCCTGTCGCTGAACACCTTCCCGATGATTTCCGGCTATTATACCGCCCTCGAACGCACGATGTTCGTGCAAGAGGTCGACCCCGCCTCGCGCCGGATCTGGGACATCAACGTCGCCGCCCACAAATACGGCATGAGCCTCTTGGTGCCGGGTGCCAAATGCTCCGAAGTCACCGCCAAGCTGAACACCTTCTTCGAGGAACACCAGGTCCTGCAATACCGGACCTTCGGCTACGGCCACTCCTTCGGCGTCCTGTCGCATTACTACGGCCGCGAAGCCGGCCTTGAACTGCGCGAGGATATCGACACCGTGCTGGAACCCGGCATGGTCATCTCGATGGAACCGATGCTGACCATCCCCGAAGGCCAACCGGGTGCCGGCGGCTACCGGGAACATGACATCCTGATCATCACCGAAGACGGCAACGAGGACATCACCAAGTACCCCTTCGGACCCGACTTCAACATCGTCGGCTAAGCCCCGTGGGGGCCGTCAGGCCCCCACGATTTTTCGGCGAAAAATCCCCTTATCACCCCCGAATTTTCGCAGAAAATTCGTCCTCAATCATCCCCGAATTTTCGTAGAAAATTCGTCTTCAGAATTTTCGTACGAAAATTCGTGCCGCGATCAGCCCGCGCAAGGCATTGCCCACCCAAAGCCGCACGCGGCCCAGATCCTCGGCCCGCAGCACCTCTTCCGGCACCGCCATCTCGGCCCGCAGCACCCCCGGCAACAGCCCCGATGACAGCGGCGGCGTCCGCATCCCCGCGCCCCGGTCAAAAAAGACCGAGGTGATCGTCCCCTCGCAGACCTCGCCCCGCTCGTTGAGGAAGATCACCTCGTCAAGACTTGCGGGCAGCGCGGCCCGCGCGGTATCATAGACGGCCCGGCGCGTGGACTTGACCCGCAGCCATGGGTCGGCACTATCAAGCCGCGCCGAAGCCAACCCCACCACCCATTCTTCCCTGGCAGCAGGCAACGCAGCCCGCTCCACCGTAAAAGCGCCCGAGGCTGCCATCGTCAGGCGCACCCGCTGCGGCTGATCCGGCATTCCCACTAGCACTTCGGCCAGTCCAACAGGCATGGGCCAACGCAAGGCAGCAGCCGAACGCGTCAGCCGCGCCTCATGCAGGGCCAGCCGGGGGAAGCGCGCGCCATCCCACAGCAGCGTCTCGATCAGCCTCACGTCTGGCGCACCAGCCCCGTCAGATAGCGCGCTTTCCAATGCGCCTCCTCCCATTCGCCGGCACAGGTGCTGTCCTGCACCACCCCGCCGCCCACGTTCAGCACGATCCGGTCCCCGGTCAAGGACAGCGTCCTTATCGCCACCGAAAAGCAGCTCGCCCCATCCGGAGCCATCCAGCCCACCGCCCCGCAATAGGCGCCGCGCGCGCAGGGCTCCACCTCGGCAATGATCTGCATCGCGCGGATCTTCGGCGCCCCGGTGATCGACCCGCAAGGAAACAGCGCCGGCATCAGCCCCGTCAGGCTCGGCGCCTCCACCATCTCGCCCACCACCCGGCTCACCATCTGATGCACCGTTGCATAGCTTTCCACCGCGAACAGCGCCGGCACCTTGACCGACCCCACCTTCGCGATCTTCGAGATATCATTGCGCAGCAAATCCACGATCATCAGGTTCTCGGCCCGGTTCTTCTCCGACAGCCGCAAATCCTCCGCCACCTCCGCATCGCGCACCGGATCGGGATCGCGCAGTGCCGTGCCCTTCATCGGGCGGCTTTCAATCCGTCCCGACGCATCGGTCCGCAGGAACAACTCGGGCGAGCGTGACACCAGCACCGGCCCCCCCAGATCGCAAAACGCGCCGAAGCCCACGCCCTGCCGCAGCCGCAAAGCGCCATAAAGCCCCAAGGCAGAGCCTTCCAGCAGCCGGCTTTCCATCGGAAAGGTCAGGTTGATCTGATAACAGTCCCCCGCGCCGATATAGGCCTTCACCCGGTCAAACGCCGCGCCATAATCCGCTTGGCTCACCATCGGCACCACCGGCGCAATCCTGACCCGCGCCTCGGCCTTGGCCCGCGCCAGCACCGGGGCCGGGTCCTGCGGCGCATCAAAGATGCCAAAGCACAGCAAAGGTCCCACCGGCGCCGGCATCACCCCGGCCAACTTCGGCTCCAGCGCATAGCCCGCCTCATAGGCGA
This sequence comes from Stagnihabitans sp., assembly GCF_964946895.1. Lineage (NCBI taxonomy): Bacteria > Pseudomonadati > Pseudomonadota > Alphaproteobacteria > Rhodobacterales > Paracoccaceae > Stagnihabitans > Stagnihabitans sp. The sequence goes on from NZ_CBBQHX010000033.1 coordinate 15,827, forward strand.
TCCAGCCCGCCACCCAGCGCCCCTCGGCCCGCGCGGCATCCAAAGCCGCCAAAGCGGGGGCCACTTCAGCCGCTTGCCACGCCTGAACCACGGCCAAAGCGCCGTCAAACAGCGCCGCCTGTCCCTTCGGACCATGCTCAAGAAGGATCATGCCAGCCCCGACCTTTGGCCTCTACCGCCCCTGACCTAGTGCGGAAACCCCGCCCGCGCCAGTCACCGAACCGACGGTTTTTCCGCGAAAATAGCCACCACGGCCACAAATCCCGCCCGAAAGCGTTAACCGCCTGTAAACTTCTATTCAGCGCTGGACAGACTGTAAAATCGGCGCTTTCCTGCTCAGTGGGCGACACAGTGTCGCGGACCAATCAAGAACAACAAACTGGAGGGAACAGAATGGTGGATAATTCTACCGACAAGGAACACCATGAGGATCTGAAGATCCTGCATGGCATGGGCTACGCCCAGGAACTTTCCCGCCGCATGGGAACGTTTCAAAGCTTCGCGATCTCTTTCTCGATCATCTGCATTCTGTCGGGTGGGCTTGGCTCCTTCCCGATCGCGCTGTCGTCCGGCGGGCCGTTCTCGCTGACGGTGGGTTGGCTGGTCGGCGGGGCTTTCGCGCTGGTCGTGGCAGCCTGCCTTGGCCAGATCGCCTCTGCATATCCGACCGCGGGTGGCCTCTATCACTGGTCCTCGATCCTCGGAGGCCGCTTCTGGGGCTGGGCCACCGCTTACACCAACCTTCTGGGCCTGCTGTTCGTGGTGCCCGCGATCAACGTCTTCCTCTACACCATCACCCGTGATCTGCTCTGTGCCGGCGTGCTGGGCTGGGACGTATCGGGCTGGACGATGTGGACGCAGATCTGGGCTGTCGTCGGTCTGCAAGTGGCTCAGGCCCTGCTGAACCATTTCGGCATCAAGCTGACCACGATCCTGACCGACCTTGCCGGCTATCTGATCTTCGTGGTGACCGTGATCCTGATCGCCATGTTCTTCATGGCCGCCCCGGACCACAACTTCGCCAAGCTGTTCACCTTCGTCAACAACACCGGCGCCTTGGGTGGCAACGTCTCGCCGCAAACCGGGCCGCTGATGGCCGTGATGATCGGGCTGCTCTATCCCCTGTTCACCATCACCGGCTTTGACGCCTCGGCCCACACCGCCGAAGAGACCAAGAACGCCCGCGACACCGTCCACAAGGGCATGCTGCACTCGGTGTTCTGGTCGTTGGTGTTCGGCTTCGTGATGATCGTCGCCATGATCATGGCAATCCCGGATCTGACCGCAGCCGCAGCCACAGGCTGGTCGTCGTTCAACAATGTCTTCATTGCGGCGATCATGGGCTCGTTCATCGGCAAGGTCATGCTGGTCGGCATCATCCTGTCGAACTTCCTGTGCGCGCTGGCCGCCGTCACCTCCACCTCGCGGATGATCTACGCCTTTGCCCGCGATGACGGCCTGCCCTTCTCGTCGATGCTGAAAACGGTAAGCGCCACCTACCGCACGCCGGTTTCGGCGATCTGGATGACGGCCATTCTCTGCTCAATCCTGACCGCCCTGACCACGCCGCTGAACGCCTTCGCGGCCCTCTCGACCGGCTCGGCGATGTATCTCTACATCTCCTACGCCATGCCGATCCTGGCCGGAGCGCTGGCCCTCGGCAAGACCTGGACGACCAAAGGCTCCTTTGAACTGGGCGGCCTCTACAAGGTCTTCGCCGTGATCGTCGCCTTGGGCACCATCGTGGTGATCATCGCCGGCCACGCCTTCGTCGTGTCGATCCCCGCAGACGCCACCGCCGGCACCAGCTTCGTGCCGGGCCTGTGGTACTATTCCGCCGCCTTCCTGATCTTCCTGGCGGTTCTGTGGTTCGGCATTGAAAACCGCCGCTTCAAGGGCCCGCCGACCGGCGACACCATTGCCAAGCGCGCAGCCGCCATCGCGGCTGCAGAACGCGCCGTCGGCGAAAAGGGCTAAGCCCACCCCACATCACCACCAAGGGCCGGGGGACAACCTCCGGCCCTTTCCCATTCCGCCCCCCCCCTGTCTTTTGTTCATAAATATCCCACGGGAGGTCTGGAGGGTGTGAAACCCTCCAGCGCCGGGCATGGATCGCCGCAGCTTCAGATCCCCCCGGAATCCCCTTGCGCCCCCGTCCTGCATGGCTATAACCCGGCAAGTTTTGCCGTAAGGGGGCCGCCATGCCGAAAAGAACCGATATCAAATCCATCATGATCATCGGGGCCGGTCCCATCGTCATCGGCCAAGCGTGCGAGTTTGACTACTCCGGCGCGCAAGCCTGCAAGGCGCTGCGCGAAGAGGGGTACCGGGTCATTCTGGTCAACTCCAACCCCGCCACGATCATGACCGACCCGGGCCTCGCCGACGCCACCTATATCGAGCCGATCACCCCCGAAGTCGTCGCCAAGATCATTGAAAAAGAGCGTCCCGATGCCCTTCTGCCAACCATGGGCGGTCAAACCGGGCTGAACACCGCGCTGGCCCTCGCAGACCTCGGCGTGTTGGAAAAGTTCAATGTTGAACTGATCGGCGCCAAGCGCGAAGCCATCGAAATGGCAGAAGATCGCAAGTTGTTCCGCGAGGCGATGGACCGCATCGGTCTGGAAAACCCCAAAGCCACCATCATCGCCGCCCCGAAACTCCCTTCCGGCAAATTTGACATCGCCGCCGGCGTGGCCGAAGCCGTGGCCGCCCTTGATTACGTGGGCCTGCCCGCCATCATCCGCCCCGCCTTCACCCTTGGCGGCACCGGCGGCGGCGTCGCCTACAACCGCGACGACTACGAAGCCATCGTGAAATCCGGGCTTGAGGCCTCCCCCGTCGCCCAAGTGCTGGTCGACGAATCCCTGCTCGGCTGGAAAGAATTCGAGATGGAGGTGGTGCGTGACACCGCCGACAACGCCATCATCGTCTGCTCCATCGAAAACATCGACCCGATGGGCGTCCACACCGGCGACTCGATCACCGTGGCCCCGGCGCTGACCCTCACCGACAAGGAATACCAGATCATGCGCAACGGCTCGATCGCCGTGCTGCGCGAAATCGGCGTGGAAACCGGCGGTTCCAACGTGCAATGGGCGATCAACCCCGCTGATGGCCGCATGGTCGTGATCGAGATGAACCCCCGCGTCTCGCGCTCCTCGGCGCTGGCCTCCAAAGCCACCGGCTTCCCCATCGCGAAAATCGCGGCGAAACTCGCCGTCGGCTACACCCTCGATGAACTCGACAACGACATCACCAAGGTGACCCCCGCCTCGTTCGAACCCTCCATCGACTATGTCGTCACCAAAATCCCCCGCTTTGCGTTTGAGAAATTCCCCGGCGCCCTCCCCAACCTGACCACCGCGATGAAATCGGTCGGTGAGGTCATGGCCATCGGCCGCACCATCCACGAATCCCTGCAAAAAGCACTCGCCTCTCTCGAAACCGGCCTCTCCGGCTTCGACGAAATCGCCATCCCCGGCGCCCCCGACCGCGTGGCCATCACCAAGGCCCTGTCCGAGGCCACCCCCGACCGCCTGCGCAACATCGCCCAAGCCATGCGCCACGGCCTGTCGGATGACGACATCAACGCCATCACCGCCTTCGACCCCTGGTTCCTCGCCCGCATCCGCGAGATCATTGACGTCGAGACCGAGATCAAGAAATCCGGCCTCCCCCACACCGCCACCGGCATCCGCAAGCTGAAAATGATGGGCTTCACCGACGCCCGCCTTGCCAAGCTGACCGGCCGGGACGAGGCGCAAGTCCGCCGCGCCCGCCGCAACCTCGGCGTCCACGCCGTCTTCAAACGCATCGACACCTGCGCCGCCGAATTCGAGGCGCAAACCCCCTACATGTACTCCACCTACGAAGTCCCCGCGATGGGCGACGTCGAATGCGAAGCCCGCCCGAGCGCCGCGAAAAAAGTCGTCATCCTCGGCGGCGGCCCCAACCGCATCGGACAGGGGATCGAGTTCGACTACTGCTGCTGCCACGCCTGCTACGCCCTCACGGCGGCTGGCTATGAAACCATCATGGTCAACTGCAACCCCGAGACCGTCTCCACCGACTACGACACCTCCGACCGCCTCTATTTCGAACCGCTCACCTTGGAGCACGTCCTCGAAATCCTCCGCGTGGAACAAGAAAACGGCACCCTTCACGGCGTCATCGTCCAATTCGGCGGCCAAACCCCGCTGAAGCTGGCGCAAGCCCTCGCCAACGAAGGCATCCCTATCCTCGGCACCACGCCCGACGCGATCGACCTCGCCGAAGACCGCGAGCGCTTCCAGCAACTCCTCCACAAGCTGGGCCTCAAACAACCCCACAACGGCACCGCCCGCTCCCGCGACGAAGCCTTCGCCGTCGCCAAAGACGTCGGCTACCCGTTGGTCATCCGCCCAAGCTTCGTCCTCGGCGGCCGCGCGATGGAAATCATCCGCGACGACGCCCAGCTTGAACGCTACATCGCCACCGCCGTGCAAGTCTCCGGCTCCTCCCCCGTCCTCCTCGACTCCTACCTCTCCGGCGCCATCGAGGTTGACGTCGACGCCCTTTGCGACGGCAAAGCCGTCCACGTCGCGGGCATCATGGAGCATATCGAGGAAGCTGGCGTCCATTCCGGCGACAGCGCCTGCTGCCTGCCACCCCACTCCCTCAGCGCCGAAACCGTCGAGGAGCTGAAGAAACAAACCGTCCAGATGGCCCTCGCCCTCAACGTCGTGGGCCTGATGAACGTGCAATTCGCCATCAAGGACGGCACGATCTACGTCCTCGAAGTCAACCCCCGCGCCTCCCGCACCGTCCCCTTCGTCGCCAAGGCCACGGACTCCGCCATCGCCTCCATCGCCGCCCGCCTCATGGCCGGGGAAAAACTAAGCAACTTCCCGATGCGCCCCGCCTACCCCGCAGGCGTCGGCCCCGACACCCCCCTGCCCCTGATGGACCCGCTGACCCTCGCCGACCCGAAAACCCCGTGGTTCAGCGTCAAGGAAGCCGTCCTCCCCTTCGCCCGCTTCCCCGGCGTCGACCCCGTCCTCGGGCCAGAAATGCGCTCCACCGGCGAAGTCATGGGCTGGGACCGCACCTTCGCGCTGGCCTTCCTCAAGGCCCAAATGGGCGCCGGCGTGCACCTGCCAGAATCCGGCCGCGCCTTCGTCTCGATCAAAGACATGGACAAGACCGAACCCTTCGCCGAAGCCATGCGCGGCCTGATCTCGTTGGGGTTTGAGATCGTCGCCACCAAAGGCACCGCCACTTGGCTGGCCAGCCAAGCCATCACCTCCACCCCCGTCGCCAAAGTCTACGAAGGCCGCCCCAACATCGTCGACCGCCTGAAAAACGACGAGATCGCTTTGGTTATGAACACGACCGAGGGCACCCAAGCCATCTCCGACAGCCGCGATATCCGCCGCGTCGCCCTGATGGACAAAATCCCCTACTTCACCACGGCAGCCGCGAGCATCGCCGCCGTCGCCGCGATGAAGGCCCGGGGCGAGGGCTATGGGGTCCGCACCCTCCAAGGCTGACGCAGCGCCCGTAGGGTGGGGTTCAACCCCACCCTACCAAAGCCGCACCTGCGCTCACCTGCTTGCCAGAAGGCAATCGTCCGCGCCCCACCGCTGCCGTCGGACTCCGGCTTGCGCCTCCGTCCAAGGGGCCGGGCAAGGGTACACTGGACCCTCGCCGTTTCGGCCCCGGCACCCGTCCAACCCGGCCAGAACAGGTTAACGCGGGTTGACCAAACCGAACCGCGTGTAGCTACAGATGAACTACGGACACATGACGGGAACCTGACGCAAACCCTGCAGCTTTGTTACAGCCCATCACAGCCCCGCCAGCCCCCTACCCTTGCGGCCCCCAAGGCCCTATATTCCCCGGGCACACCCAAAGGAGGCCGCGATGTTTCTGTTCGACCGCCGCAAGACCGAGATGGTCACCCCCGACAAGGCCCTTCCGGGCCGCCCCACGCCCTTGCCCACTGCCGAGACCCATTTCGTTTCGGGCATTCCGCTGAAATCCCCCGTCCCCGCTGGCTTCGAAGAGGCCCTGTTCGGCATGGGCTGCTTCTGGGGGGTAGAGCGGAAATTCTACAATATTCCGGGGGTTTGGCTGACGATGGTCGGCTATGCCGCAGGCATCACCCCCAACCCGACCTACAAGGAAACCTGCACCCAGCTCACCGGCCATAACGAAGTGGTACGGGTGATCTATGACCCTTCGATCATCACCTATGAAGGCCTGTTGAAAGCCTTCTGGGAAGGTCACGACCCGACCCAGGGCATGCGGCAGGGCAATGACGTAGGTTCCACCTATCGCTCTGGAATCTATACATATTCCGACGCTCAGGCACAGGCGGCCAAGGCCAGCAAGGCCATGTACCAGACGGCGCTGAACGCCAAGGGCTACGGTCAGATCACCACCGAAATCCTGCCCGCGCCGACCTTCTACTTCGCGGAAGATTACCACCAGCAATACCTCGCCAAGAACCCCGACGGCTATTGCGGCATCGGCGGAACCGGCGTCACCTGCCCGATCGGACTGAAGGTTCAGGCCTGATATAGCGAAGGCCGATCAATGACTTAGGTCGGCCTCGATGGCCCGGATCAGCAGGTCGATCCCGGCGTCGAACACGGTCTTCTGGCGGTCGCCCACGAAATACGGGCCGACCGCCATCAGGCCCGGATAGTCTTTGCGCGCCGCTTCGAACGGCACGGGCCGCGTCGCCGAGGGACCTTTGACCACCTCGTCCAGACAAGCGCCAACCAGATAGTGGCCCAGGATGCGAAAGTGCCGCGCCCGGCCCTCAGGGTCCAATCCGGCATCTTCAAAGATGTGCAGGATACCCTCCAGAAATCCAAGTCCAGCCCGGTTGTTCAGACGGAAACTGCTGAAATACATGAACATTCCCGGATGCCGGATCGCCATCCGCCGATAGGCGCAGGCCGCCCCGCGCAGCCGGTCCTGCCACGCGGCACTGTGGTCATAGTCCATCGCCTCGGCAATCAGCTGATCGACCAGCGCCTCGTACAGCTGCGCTTTGGAGGGGAAGTAATGATACAGGCTCATCGCCTGACAGCCCAGCCGGCCGGCCAGAACCCGAAAGCTGAACGCCGCCTGCCCTTCGGCATCAATCAGCGCCATGGCCTCTTGCAGGATGCGCGGCGCCGACAAGGCCGGCCCGCGAGGCCGTCTTGGCGCGCGCGACGCCGGTTCGAAAAGCTCAGACCTGTCGGACATGATCGCCCTGAATTTTCACCATCGCCACCTCATTGGCGCGTCAAACTGTCAACAACCTCAATTTGACAATCGTCCTCTGCGCCGGGTCCGAAGTCAACATGGCTTGAGCCGCTTGACGGGCGGCGGCCGGGGGCTTAATCGCCCCCAAGTCCCTTGCCGCGAAAGGCCGCCCCATGCCCACATTTACCGCGCTGACCACGCTGACCGGCGAGGATGCCGCCAACGCCATGGCAGAAGCCCTTGAAAAGATGACGCCAGAGCCGGTGGGTGTGGGTGTCTTCGAGATCGAGGATGACTCGGGGCTCTGGGAGGTCGGCGCCTATTTCCTTGACCCGCCAGACATGGTGATGCTGGAAATCTTCGCCCTGGCGTTTGCGGCCAAACCCTTCGCCGTCTCGGAACTGCCCGAGGTGGATTGGGTGGCCAAGGTCAAGCGCGAACTCTCGCCGGTGGAAGCGGGCCGCTTCTATGTCTATGGCAGCCATGACGCGGATAAGGCAGAAGAAATTCGGGCGCAAGGGGACCGGATCGCCCTGCTGATCGAGGCGACCGTGGCCTTCGGCACCGGCCACCACGGCACCACGCTGGGCTGCCTGCGCGCCTGGGACCGGCTTTACAATGCGGGCTTGCGGCCGGCCAAGGTGATCGATGTCGGTTGCGGCACGGCCGTTCTGGCGATGGCGGCGGCATCGGTTCTGCCTGATGCGCTGGTCATTGCGTCGGACATTGATCAGGTCGCGGTGGATGTGGCCGAGGCGAATGTGGCCATCAACGGCCTTTCCGGCCGGGTCGAATGCCTTGAGGCGGCGGGTTTCGCCCATCCCCGAATCCAGCAGGCCGCACCCTATGACCTGATCTTCGCCAATATCCTCAAAGGTCCGCTGATCGAACTGGCCCCCGCGATGGCAGCGAACTGCGTCAGCAAGGGTCTGGTGATCCTGTCGGGTCTGCTGGTCGTGCAGGCCGAGGCCATCACCGCAGCCTATGTCGCTGCCGGCTTCACCCCGGTCTCGCGTGAGGATCTAGGGGAATGGTCAGCGCTGGTGCTGCGGCGGAACTAAGGCCCGCGAACACTTCCCCGCCTCAATCGGCCATTTTGCCCCATTTATGCCACATTTTGACCCCAAAGTAACCTTGGTGGGGGTCGGAATCGGGAGATTGGGATGGCCGACCCAAATATGGTGGATTTTTACAACCGGGTGTCGCGCATTCAAAAAGCGCGTGCCAAGGGCTATGGCTTTGAGGCGACCGGGACCTTGGGCAGGTCCTATTATCATCGTCCGGCAGCACGGCGCAGGCCTTTCTTGCGGCCTGTCCTGTTCGTGCTGGTCTGCGTCTTCTTGCTGAAAGGCGTGATGTATCAACAAGTTGGCGCGGAAACCTACAACGCGCGCGTGGCCATGTTGATGTCAGGTCAGGGCATCGACCACATCGGCGGATGGCTGATGCAGCCAGAGCCTGTCACGGTCTTTGTCGCGGGCAAGATCGGCGACATGCTGATGAAGCTGAAATAGCACTTGGCAAAACGGCAAAACAAAAGGCCGCTGCGAGACGCAGCGGCCTTAAATCTGGCGGGCCATCTGATCAGCGACCGATCAGTTCGATGTCACCGCGGCACAGACCGATATCGTCGAGTTCACGGTTCGACAGACGGTTCAGCGATTTGCGGGTGATGCGGGCCGAGTTCCAAGCCTTCAGCGCGTCAACAGTATGGGCGACGGATTGCACCATGCGGAAAACGGTGATGGCACCGAACGGGGCCGCGTGGGACGTCTCATAAGAAGCCATGGCGGTTATCCTTTCAAAACTGCACAAGCAGAGGGCGATGTTTCGCTCTCGATGCCCGGTAAATAGTCTTGCTGCGAACGCACAGCAAGAGGACCCCCCGCAAGGCCGTCTTGCGTGCCGCGCATGGCTGGACGCCACAGTTTCGCCTTGTTTTCATTAATGAAATTTCAGGAAAGACGCAAGAGCGTCGCTTTCGTTCGGCAGGGTGCCGCTTTCTGCAGGTGCGAAGGCGCGGCCCGGCTGACGTGAAACCGCTTGGCGGATGTTCTCTTTTCGTGCTAACCGTTCGGCAACGACAACAGGGGGCAGGGATGCGGGTTCTCGGCATTGATCCGGGCTTGCGAAACCTCGGCTGGGGGGTGATCGACGTGCAGGGCGCGCGAATCACGCATGTGGCCAACGGCATCTGCCACTCGGATGCGGGCGATGGCGAGCTGGCGCAGCGGCTTGTCTCGTTGCACAGCCAACTGACCGAGGTGTTGCAACGGTTTCAGCCCGATGCGGCGGCGGTGGAACATACCTTCGTCAACAAGGATGCGGTGGCCACGCTGAAACTGGGTCAGGCGCGCGGGATTGCCCTGCTGGTGCCGGCACAAGCCGGGCTGGTGATCGGGGAATATGCGCCCAATGCGGTGAAGAAAGCGGTGGTGGGCGTCGGCCACGCCGCCAAGGCGCAGGTGGATCACATGGTGCGCCTGCAACTGCCGGGGGTCGAGATTGCCGGGCCGGATGCGGCGGACGCCTTGGCCATCGCCATCTGCCATGCGCATCATCTGCAAAGTGCGGGTCGGCTGGAGGCTGCGTTGAAAAGGGCTGCAGGATGATTGGCAAACTGTCGGGGATCGTCGACTGGAAGGGTCTGGATCAGGTCCTGCTGGACGTGCGCGGCGTGGGCTACATCATCCATGTCAACGACCGCACCCTGGCCGCCCTGCCCCCGGTGGGGGAGGCGGCGGCGCTTTACACCGACCTTCTGGTACGCGAGGACCTGCTGCAACTTTTCGGCTTCCTGACCCTGTTTGATCGCGAGTGGCACAAGCTTCTGATGACGGTGCAAGGGGTTGGCGCGAAAGCCTCGATGTCGATTCTGGGGGCTTTGGGGGCCGAAGGCGTGGCGCGGGCGATTGCGCTTGGCGATGCACGCTCCATTCAGGCGGCACAGGGCGTTGGGCCGAAACTTGCGCAGCGGGTGATATTGGAGCTGAAATCCAAGGCCCCCGGCATGATGACCCTGGGCGGCACCATGCCCGCCGCCGCCGCCGTGGTGACCGAGGTGGTAGAGACCCCTGCCCCCAAACGCCGCACCGCCGCAGCGCCGCCGCCCCCGGTGTCGAACCGGGCTGCCTTCAGCGCCGACGCCCTTTCGGCGCTGGTCAACCTCGGCTATGGCCAGGGCGAAGCGGCGCAGGCCGTCATGACCATCTCGGCCGAAAGCCCCGAGGCGGATACGGCCACCCTGATCCGGGCAAGCCTGAAACTCTTGGCACCTAAATGACCCCTGACCGCCCCGTCTCGCCCACCAAGCAGCCCGAGGATCTGGACCGCGCCCTGCGGCCGCAGACCCTGGATGATTTCGTCGGCCAAGCCGATGCCCGCGCCAACCTGCGCGTCTTCATCCAGTCCGCCAAACAGCGCGGCGAGGCGATGGATCACACGCTGTTCCATGGCCCTCCGGGGTTGGGAAAGACCACGCTGGCCCAGATCATGGCACGCGAATTGGGCGTGGGGTTCCGCATGACCTCTGGCCCGGTGCTGGCCAAACCCGGCGACCTTGCCGCAATCCTGACCAATCTGGAGCCGAAGGACGTTCTGTTCATTGACGAAATCCACCGCCTGTCGCCGGTGGTGGAGGAGGTCCTCTACCCCGCGCTGGAGGATTTTGCGCTGGATCTGGTGATCGGCGAGGGCCCTGCGGCGCGCACGGTCAGGATCGAGCTTCAACCTTTCACGCTGGTCGGCGCCACCACCCGACTTGGCCTGCTGACCACGCCCTTGCGTGACCGCTTCGGCATCCCGACCCGGCTGGAGTTCTACACCGAAGACGAGCTTGACCTGATCGTCACCCGCGGCGCCCGGCTTCTGGGCGTGCCAAGTGATCCGGCCGGCACACGGGAAATCGCCCGCCGGGCCCGTGGCACGCCGCGCATCGCCGGCCGCCTGCTGCGCCGTGTGGTCGATTTCGTGACGGTCGAGGGCGATGGCCGCCTGACCCAAGCGATTGCCGACCGGGCCTTGACGCGGCTGGGGGTGGATCATCTGGGGCTGGATGGCAATGACCGCCGCTACCTCAACCTGCTGGCCGAACACTATGGCGGCGGCCCTGTGGGGGTGGAAACCATCGCGGCGGCCCTGTCAGAGGCGCGCGATGCCATCGAAGAGGTGATCGAGCCCTTCCTGCTGCAACAGGGCCTGATCCTGCGCACCCCGCGCGGCCGGATGCTGGGCCAAAGGGCGTGGCGCCACCTCGGGATGGAGGCGCCACGTTTGCCGGGTCAATCGGACCTGTTCGAGGCTTAAGCCTTGACCCGGTCCGCCGCCGCCGCGCGGCCGGCAAGACCTGCCACCACCAGAAGCAGCAGCGCCAGCACGCCATAGGTGAAGCGGAAGCCGACATGCTGGGCAATGAAGCCGATGATCGACGGCGCCAGCAGATAGCCGGTGTAGCCGATCATCGTCGTCGTCGCGATCCCAGACCCCGGCGGCAGGCCCGGATAGTTGCCAGCGGCAGAGAACATGATCGGCACCATGTTCGCCACGCCAATGCCCGCGAAGGCAAAGCCCGCGATGGCCACGATGTCATTGGGCGCCGCCGCCCCCACCAAAATCCCCACCGCCCCGATGATGCCCGAGGCGCGCAGCGTCTTGACCGCCCCGAACCGGTTGCGCACGGCGTCGCCTCCAAAGCGGATCACCGCCATCGCCCCCGAGAACAGACCAAAAGCCAGACCCTGCCGCGTCAGATCGGCACCCATTTCGGATTTCACATAGACCGCAGCCCAATCCAGCACCGCACCCTCTGGCATCATCGAAAACAAGGCCATCGCGCCCAGCACATACAGGATCGGGATCCGCGGGAACATGCGGGCCTTGGGCTTCTCGGCTTCCTCGGCATGGGGCGGGTCGTTCACGATGAACCGGCTGGCAACGGCCAGCACCACCGCACAGATCGCCGCCACGCCAAGCGCCTGCTTGTCATAGCCAAAGGTCTCGATCGCGCGTCCGCCCAAGGCGCCGCCGATAAAGCCGCCCAAGCTCCAGAACCCATGCGACGACGACATGACGGCACGGCCAAGCCGCCGCTCCACCGCCACCGCGTTGGAGTTCATCGCCACATCCATGCAGCCGCCGAATGCGCCGTACAAGAACAGGAATGGCACCGCGATCCAGGGCGACGGGGCAAGGATCATCAGGGGAAACATCGGAATGAAGCAGGCGGCAAACAGGATCGCCATCTTGCGCGACCCATGATGGGCAATCAGCTTGCCGGCAAAGATCATCGCCGAAACCGCGCCTAGGCCGATCATCACGATCAGCACCCCCATGACCCCGGATTTCAGCCCGTGCCGCTCCATCATCTGGGGGATCTGCGGGGCCCAGGCCCCCATGTTGAAGCCGTTGATGAAGAAAAGTGCCGCAACCGCCCAGCGGCCCAAATTGGCTTGCCTGTCCATGAACCCCTCCATTTTCCCCCTCATAGCGGCGCGATGACGCAGGGGAAAGTCATGGCGATGCTTTGGATCTGCACGTTTTGTGACCGACTGTAACGTTATAGCTGATCAGATCAGCAAGCCGCCCGCATGTTCATGCCGCAAAAGCCAGACCTTCGTCTCGACCCCGCCCTTGGCCGAGAAGCCGCCGAGCGTCTTTGCCCCCAGCACCCGGTGGCACGGGATCAGGATCGGGATCGGGTTGGCCCCGCAGGCCTGCCCCACCGCCTGTGCCGGGGCCCCGACCCGGCGGGCAATATCGCCGTAGGTCAGGGTTTCGCCGAACGGGATGCCCGCCATGGCGCGGCGGACCTTTTCGTGCAGCCCGCTGCCAAAATCGAAGGGCAAATCGAAGGTCTGCAGGCGGCCCGCGAAATAGGCCGCAAGCTGCGCCAGCGCCTCGGCTTCCAGCGCGGTGGCCGGGCGATCCTGCCAGCACCAGTCCAGTCGCATGATCCGCCCGGCCGCTTCCGTCACCGAAACGGGGCCGAGCGGGGTCTGTATCGCCGCCGGGGCAGGATGGCCCATCCTAGCCGAGCGCGTCGTTGCACCGCTTGCAGGTGCCCGGGTGCCTGTGGCTTCCGACGTCTGGCAGAACCTTCCAGCAGCGCTGGCACTTCTCGCCCTCGGCCTTTTCGAACACCACACCGATGCCGGGGATTTCCGGCAGGCGGAAGGCTTCTTGCGGCTCGGGATCGGCGGTCAGCTGCAGGCCAGAGGTGATGCAAAGATCAGCGAAATCGACCGACTTCAGCGCCGCAAGGATCGCCGTTTCCGCCACATGCACGACCGGTGCGGCCTCCAGGCTGGCTCCGATGACCTTGGCGGTGCGCTGCACCTCCAAAGCCCCGGTGACAACCCGGCGGGCGGCGCGGATCGCCTCCCATTTGGAAGACAGCGCGGGGTTCAGCCAGGCGGCCGGCGTTTCGGGGAAGTCCTGCAGATGCAGCGAGCTGTCCGCGCCCGGGAAGCGGCAGAGCCACACCTCTTCCATCGTGAAGACCAGGATCGGGGCAAGCCAGGTCGTCAGGCGGTGGAACAGGATGTCCAGCACGGTCCGTGCCGAACGCCGCGTCAGGGACGCGGGCGCATCGCAGTACAGGCTGTCCTTGCGGATGTCGAAATAGACCGCCGACAGGTCCGTGGTGGCGAAGGTGAACAGCTTCTGGAAGACGCCCTGAAAGTCATACTTCGCATAACCGTCACGCACTTCGCCATCCAGCTCCGCCAGACGGTGCAGCACCCATTGCTCCAGTTCCGGCATCTGGGCGACATCGACCCTCTCGGCATCCGAGAAGTCCTTCAGGTTGCCCAACAGGAACCGCATGGTGTTGCGCAGACGGCGATAGCTGTCCGCCACACCTTTCAGGATTTCCTTCCCGATCCGCAAGTCGGTCGTGTAATCGGCCTGCGCCACCCAAAGCCGCAGGATATCGGCACCATATTCGTCGATCACGGCTTGCGGGGCCACGGTGTTGCCCAGCGACTTGGACATTTTCATGCCCTTCTCGTCGAGGGTAAAGCCATGCGTCAGCACACCCCGATACGGCGCCCGCCCCTTGGTGCCGCAGGCTTGCAGCATCGAGGAATGGAACCAGCCGCGATGCTGGTCGGTGCCCTCAAGGTACAGATCGGCAATGCCGTCCGAACTGCCATCCTCACGGTCGCGCAGCACGAAAGCGTGGGTCGAGCCTGAATCGAACCACACGTCCAGCACGTCGAAGACTTGGCTGTAGGCGTCAGGGTCCACGATGCCGTGCAGCATCTGGTGCTTGAAGCCGTCCTTGTACCAGACATCGGCGCCATCGGCCTCAAAGGCCTCACGGATGCGGGCGTTGACGTCGGCGTTGCGCAGCAGGAAGTCGGCGTCGGTGGGCTTGGCGCCAACCTTGGTGAAGCAGGTCAGCGGCACGCCCCAGGCGCGCTGGCGCGACAGCACCCAATCCGGCCGCGCCTCGATCATCGAGTGCAGACGGTTGCGCCCGGTTTGCGGCGTCCAGGTCACCAGTTGGTTGATCGAATTCAGCGCCCTTTGGCGGATGCTGTCGCCATAGGTCCCCATGCCGTCGTCCAGCGGCTTGTCGATGGCCACGAACCATTGCGGCGTGTTGCGGTAGATCAACGGCGCCTTGGAGCGCCACGAATGCGGATAGGAATGCTTCAGCTTGCCCTTGGCCAGCAAAGCGCCTTGCGCCGCCAGCGCCTTGATATTGCTGACATTGGCCGGGCCTTCCTTGCCTTCGGGCGTCAGGATCGCCTGACCACCAAACACCGGCAGGTCCTTGCGGTAGGTGCCATCCGCCTCGACGTTGTAGGTCATCGGCAGGCCGAACTTGACGCCCATCTGATAGTCGTCATCACCATGGCTGGGCGCAGTATGGACAAACCCGGTGCCCGCATCATCGGTCACATGGTCGCCTGGCAGCACCGGCACGTCGAAATCCCACTCGCCATGGCCACCCTCGATCCCGCGATAGGGATGGGCGCAGATCATTGCCGCCAGATCCTCGGCAGAGACATCGCAGAGGCGACGGACAAACTCCGGCCCATTGATCTTGGCTTGGGTGAAGGCGCTTTCCGCCAACTTGTCGGCCAGAACCAAGCGGTGGCCGATGGTCAGCGTGCTGTCTGCCTGCCGCCCGATGATTTCGTAAAGCCCATAAGCGATTGAAGGCCCGAAAGAGATCGCCCGGTTCTGCGGGATGGTCCAAGGCGTCGTCGTCCAGATCACCACATCGGTGCGGGTCTTGGTGAAGATGTCCGCCCCGGCCACCACCGGGAACCTTGCCCAGATCGTATGGCTGGTCAGGTCGTGATATTCCACCTCGGCCTCCGCCAAGGCGGTCTTTTCCACCGGAGACCACATCACGGGCTTGGACCCCTGATACAGGCTGCCATTCATCAGGAACTTCATGAACTCGTCTGCGATGACCGCTTCGGCGTGGTAGTTCATCGTCAGGTAGGGGTTGTCCCAGTTCCCCGTGATGCCGATGCGCTTGAACTCGGCGCGCTGGATGTCGATCCAGCCTTCGGCAAAGCGGCGGCATTCCTGACGGAAGTCGACGATGTTGACGTCGTCCTTGTTCAGGCCCTTGGCGCGGTATTGTTCTTCGATCTTCCACTCGATGGGCAGGCCGTGGCAGTCCCAGCCCGGCACATAGCGGGCGTCCTTGCCCATCATCTGCTGGCTGCGCACCACCATGTCCTTCAGCACCTTGTTCAGCGCATGGCCGATGTGCAAATGGCCATTGGCGTAGGGCGGACCATCGTGCAGCGTGAAATCGGCCCGCTTGCCGCCATCAGCGGCCTTCTTGCCGCGCAGGCGGTCATAGACGCCGATCTTCTCCCAGCGGGCCAGCCACTCAGGTTCACGCTGCGGCAGACCTGCGCGCATCGGGAAATCGGTTTCGGGCAGAAAGACAGTGTCGCGGTAGTCTGGGGCGGGCGTGTCAGCGCACATCGGGGCGGTCCTTGAACGGTGTATCGGAGGAAGGGGGCGCCAAAGCGCCAATGTCCCGGCGTCAGGTCAGGACGCCGGGCCGATAATTCGGGCGATGATCACGAATATCAAACTCATGGCGGCCTTATAGAAAAGGCGGGGCGCACGGTAAAGGGGAATGGGTGGGTTCAACCCTGCGGCAGAAGGCCAAGACGCTCCACCACCCAGCCCCCCAGCGCCTGCACCATGTCGTCACGTCCCGAAAGCGGGCCGGGACGGTACAGCACCGACCCAAGCGCCTTCTGCTGCCTTTCCAGAATGCCGACATCCTCGCGCCCCACCCTTTCCCAGCGGTCATAATAGGGGGCGGCCCGCTCCGCGAAATCGGGCTGCTCAAGCCGGGCCTTGGGGAAGCAGCCGCCAATCTCCAGCCGGGATTTGTCGGCGGCGATCGGCGTCACGTTTAGCCACCACAGGCAATCCTGGGCGACGGCAAACTGCATCGTCGGCAGGGCCACGGTGAAATAGGTGCCTTGGCGGGCCTCCTCATCCAGCCCGTCGATCGGGTCAAACGGCGGCACGCTATCTGACAAGGTGGCGATGGACCGCCCCGAGATCACCTGAATGCAGATCCAGTTCCCCGTGGTCGGCAGCGTCCGCGAGGTCTGCGCCCCCACCGTATCGCGGTGAACGATCCCGGTGTGATAGGTCTCCATCGCGTTCTCAAGGATCAGCTTCCAATTGCAGGCCGGCTCCAGCGTGACAGTCCAGGTGCAGCGCATGTCTTCGGGCCGGTGCGAGGCAAGACGGTCGGGCAGATCGCCCAGATGGGCGCGCAGGCTGGGGCCGTCATGGGTGAAGCGGGCGAACAGGAACCCGGCCCAGATGTCACTGTCCAAGGCCACCATGCCGTTCTCGCGGCGGTCAAAGCCCTCGGCGTCCTTCATGTCGGGGCAGCCATAAAGGCGACCGTCCGTCAGATAGCTCCAGGCGTGGTAGGGGCACATGACCTTGGCCCCAGTGTTGCCTTGGCCCTCCAGCAGGATCGACCCCCGATGGCGGCAGTGGTTGGCAAAGACCCGCAGCACGCCATCGGCCCCGCGCAGGGCGACAATCGGGCCGCCGGGGCTGTCGAAGGCGCGGTAGTCGCCGGGGTTGGGCAACTGGTCCTCGCGGCACAGGAAGAACCAGTGGCACAGGAACAGCGCCTCGCGTTCGGCGGCAAAAATCGCGGGGTCGGTGTAAAACCAGGCCGGCATCGACCGCGCGCGCGCGATCGGCTGGACGGCTTGGGTCAACTCGGCAGGGTTCAGGGGCATTTCAGGTCACATGCTCGGTTCGGTCAGGTGCAACGGCCGCTGCGGCCACAGGACCCGCCCAAGGTCCGCCCCTTGGGGCCACCTGACGTCGATCCGCGCCCCAGAACCTGTCAAAGCCTTGCGCGATTCTGCCGGCTTGGCAATGCATTCGCCCCGGCCTTCGGTCGATTCACCTTGCGACCGCCGGGCGGGGCCATAAATTGGGCTGTGACATCCAAGCCAAGGACCGCCCTGCCATGAAAGAACCCTCTGTCAACGTGCTGGGCGAAAAGCTGGAGCCCTGTTCCACCAAGCCCGTGACCGGCTTTTACCGCAACGGCTGCTGTGACACCGGGCCAGAGGATCGCGGCCAGCACACGGTCTGCGCGGTGATGACGGCAGAGTTTCTGGCGATGTCGAAATACCTCGGCAATGACCTGTCCACCCCCCGGCCCGAGTTCGGCTTTGCCGGCCTCAAGCCCGGTGACCGCTGGTGCCTGTGCGCCAGCCGCTTCCTGCAGGCGCATGACGAAGGGGCGGCCCCGCAGGTCAACCTTGCCGCCACCCACAAGCGCACGCTTGATGTGGTGCCGCTGGCCATCCTGCAAGCCAATGCGGTCCAGCCCTAGCTGTTGGCCACCTTCTGCAACGGCGGCCGCACGGCATTGTCGTCGCGCATCAGATCATCAATGAACAGGCTCAGCAGTTGCGAGCGGCCTGACACCCCGGCCTTGCGATAAATCGCATTGGTCTGCGCCTTGACCGTGCCTTCCGAGGTTGCCCGCAGCACGGCGATTTCGGCTGTCGACATGCCTTTGATGGCAAACAGCGCCACGTCCCGCTCGGCCGGGGTCAGGCCCCATTCGGCGAAACGCTCCTCCAGCAGATCCAGAAACGCGCCAGAGGCACGGCGCAGCCGCTCTTGCGCCTTGTTGCGGTCCAGAACCAGGCGGCGCATCGCCAACCCGCCCAGAACCGCCCCGATGATCAGGCCAAGTGCTGCGCCAATCTCCAGCAGTTCGCGCATTTCCCACGACAGCGGGGCCGCTTCAAAGCCGAACAGCGAGGAAAACACATCCGACACGAACAGGATCGCGCACAAGGACTGCGCCAGAAACACAAGCGCAACAACGGCAAGTCTTCCCACTAAAGCACCGCCTCAGTCAGGTCATTGCCGCCATGCCGTGCCGTGCTGTCATCGTCCTGCATCAGTCGTCTTTACCCTTGCCGTCCCCACCACCGTCGCCGCCGCCATCCGACCCTTTGCCAGACCCAGACCCTCCGCCAGACCCCTTGTCCGACCCTGAATCATCCCCCGACCCCGCGCTTGACCCATCGCCGCCCGAACCGCCATCGGAAGATCCGTCGCCCGAGGTTCCGCTTCCGGAAGATCCGCTGCCGGAAGATCCCCCCCCGTCAGACCCGCCCTGATCACCGCCGACGGTGTCAAGGATCGGCTGTGATCCGGTGCCGCCGCTGATGGCCGTCCACTGGTCGCGCAGAATTTCACCAGTGCGCGGGTTGATGACGATTTCCCGCTGCCCGTCCTTGCGATGCGCCACGATGCGAAGCCGCCCAAGCCAGGTCGTCTCCGAGGAGATGTCGCTGAAGCCCTGTTTGCCCAGTTGCGCGATGACCTCATCCGCCACCGTTGCGGCAAGGGCCTGCCCGGCGGGGATGGCCAAAGCAGCGGTCAGGCAGGTGAAGAAGGCGCGTCGGTTCATGGCTCACTCCCGGAAAATCCGGTCCCCTTGCTGTATAATGGTTATCACTCCGGTTCCAGACAGAATTGGACGAACCGGTCGTATCGTGGTGGCGCGGGCCAGGTCGGCATCCGCCCCAAGGCTTTGCTCCCGCGTCGTTCGTGCCTTGCCGCCCCGGTCAAAACCCTGCGGGATCACCCGACCCGCCCCCAAGCCCGGGCGGTGCCACCGGGATGGGATGGCACGGTCTGGGCCGACGTCCGGGGACGGGCCGGGTGTACAGGGCAAGCCTCCCGCCGGGGCGGGATTGCGCCGCATCCCTGGCAAGTTGGGGGATGGAACGGGGGCGGTGCGGGCTTGCCCTGACGCATGTCCGCCAAGCCTTGGAAGGCCCTTTGGACAGGTGCAGGACTGTTGGTTTGGGAAACGTCGGGATCGGCTTGGCACAAGACCGCCACCAGCGGGATTGCCGGGGGCGACGTCCAAGGACATATCAGGTTCACCCCGAACGGAAATTGATCTGAGGTTCAATGCGGGCCCCCTAAACCGGCCAAGACAGGCCCTAAACCGCAGTTTAGGACCAATTTGACGAAAATCTTCAGACTTTGGTCGGGGCTCCGCTGTGCTTTTCGCCCCCGAGACGGGGCGCGCGGCGCAAACCCCTGGCACAGACGGCACAACACAAAGACCCAAGCCGTGCGATTCGCCCAAGGCCCGCCCTCCCGCCGCGGACGCTGGCTCAGGCCACCTTGCAGCTTGGCTCTTTGATCTGCCGGCGTTCGGCCCCCATCATATCCTCGATGAACAGGCTCAGCAGCTGCGGACGCCCCGACACCCCGGCCTTGCGATAGATCGCAGCCGTCTGGGCCTTGACCGTCCCCTCCGAGGTTTCCCGCAGCCGGGCAATGTCCTGAACCGTCAAACCCTTGATGGCAAACACGGCCACATCACGCTCTGCCGCCGTCAGGCCCCATTCGCCAAACCGCTCGTTCAGCAGATCGGCAAAATCGCCAGAACTGCGCTCCAGCCGGGCCTCGGCGCGGTGCAGATCGCTGAAGGCACGCCAGACCAGCAGCCCACCGAAGATCAACCCCAGAAACAGCCCCAGAAGCGCGCCAATCTCCATCATCTCCCGCATCGACCACGAAATCGGCTTTGGATACAGCCCGACGACCGACAGCAGAATATCGGCCAGGAAAAACATGGCACACAGGAACTGGATGATCAGAAGAACAAGGTAGGAACTCGCCCGGGTCACGGCGCAACCGGTGTCAAAGGGGCAATCGGGTCCGACAGAACCACCGGGTTCGCATCGCCATCGCCCGCCACCGGCGGCGTCGGGTCCGCCCCCAGCTCCACCCCGCCCGGCGGCACCACAGCCGTGGCCGCCGCACCGTCCACCGGAACGCTGGCTGACAAAGCGGTTACCACCGTCGTCGTCCCCGCCGTCGTCGTCCCCGCCGTCGTTGGGCCCGCCGTCGTCGGGCCCGTGGACTGCGCCGCCCCTGCGCCAGATCCCCCCCCGTGCGAGGCCGTCACCAAACCGCCGCCGTGCGACGCGGGTGCAGTCGGGGCGGCTTGCGCGACCAAGGTCGCATAATCGCGCAGGATCTCGCCGGTTTCCGGATTGACCACCAACTCGCGGTGATACAGCGGGCTTTCCGCCACGATGCGCAGCCGGCCCAGAAAGGTATAGCCGTCTTCCAAAATGACATAGCCCTGCGCCTTCAGGGCGGCGATCAGCTGCTCTTCCACGCTGCGCGCCTGTGCCTGCGCGCCCAGGCCCATCAGCACAAGCGCGACAAGAATCGCTTTCTTCATGATCACGCGGCGGCCAAGGCCCCGCCTCCTGTTTCGCCTTTTAGCTGACCGAAGCCGGGATCAAAGGGAATACGCTCTAAAGGGTATCGGCCAAAGCCCCGGCCGATACCAACAGACCTGTTCCGGCGTCAGTGGCTGACGTTCTTTTGCCAGTTGCACAGCCATGCCACGGCGCAGGCCCCAAGCGCCTGCCCGGCAGGCGCACGCGCCACGGCACCCGACGCGCCGGACGAGGAGGCGGCGGCACCCGGCGCGCCCAAGGAGGCCCCAGCCCCCAACGGTCGATCATAGGCCACGAAGGTGCGGACCACGTCACACCCGTCGCAGCCGGCGTCGAACAACGACACGAGCACATTGGAGTCCGGCAGGCCGCCCTGCCCAGCGTCGCCAGAGCCGTCTTTGCCGTCGTCAATGGCTTGCGGGTCATCGCTGCCGCCATCCGTCCCGTCGCCTGCGGCCGGACCCGGGGCGACGTCATCGGTCGCAAGGGTCTGGCCATCGTCGCCGGCTTTGGGGTCATCGCTGCCGCCACCGGTGCCACCGTCAGTTCCGTCCCCTGCGACGAAAACCGGGGCAATGTTGTCGGTCACAATGACCGGGCAACCCTGCGGCAGCCCCGCCTGTTGCGACGGCTCAGAGACCGCAACAGGATCGCCCTGCCCCACATCTTCCGCCCAGACCATCGTCGACAGCATCAGGCCCGCCAGCACTGACACCCCAAGCCCCAAGGCTGCCGTATTCAAACGCGCACGTTTCATTTCGTTCCCTGCTCTGCTCTTTGCACCCGAGGCTGACACGATCCCGTTTCCGGACCGAATCAGCGCTTCGGACGGTTGACCATCCGGACCTTCGCCCCCGGCCTCCATGCGCCGAACGTTTGAAGTCGGGCAATTTGCGGTCAAAACGCCTGATAAACCTTCGTTTAGCCGACAATAGCCCCTGAAAACCGCCAAACCGGCGGCAAAAGCCGCGCCCGTCACCAGACGATCGGGGCGCCCTGCCAATCAAAGAAGCCACCGCTGTGCTGCGGGCTCAGGCCCTGCAGCACGCCGATCAGATGGCCGGCAGCTTGGGCAGGCGGCATGGCCGCATGATTGCCCCGGTGGTTGGCCGTGAGCCCGGTGTCCACCGTGCCCGGATGCAGCGTCACCACAACCGACTGCGGATGGCTGCGCGCCACCTCGATCGCCGCCGTGTGGATCAACTGGTTCAGTGCCGCCTTGGCCGCCCGATACGAATACCAGCCGCCCAGACCATTGTCGCCGATCGACCCCACCCGCGCCGACAGCGCGGCAAACCGCACCGGCCGATCCCGGGGCATCAGGCGCAGCGCATGTTTCAAGACCAGCAGCGGCCCCATCGCATTCAGCGCAAACTGCGCCGCAAGGGCCTGCGGCGTCACCGCCCGCAGCGCCTTTTCCGGCCCGACCCCGCCCAGCTCCAGCGCCCCGGTGGCCACGATCACCGTGTCAAACGCCCCCTCCAGCCCGCCCAGAACCCGCGCGATGCTGGCCTCATCCGTCACATCCAGCCCGTCCTGCCGGCGCGACAGGCCCGTCACCGCCACGCCCCGCCCCGCCAAGGCCTGAACCAGCGCGCCGCCAATCCCGCCCGACGCGCCCACCACCAATGCCCGTTCCATGCGATCCTCCGCTTTTGCCACAGCTAGCGCGGGCTTTGCCCCAGCCAAGCCATGGATTTTTCCGTGCCGCCCCCCTTTCCTTTCCCCCATTCGTGGATATAGTCCCGCCCCATGACCAAGGAACGCATCATGTCCGGCGCTGCACAGGGGTTTTGCCCCGCGTCGGCGCACGACCTTGCCTTGGGTCTGCTTCTTCTTAGCCGCCTCTGAGCGTGCCCCTTGGGTGCGACCGCTCGGAGGTGATCAGCGCCCGGCTCAAGCTAAGAAACTCTCCCAAGGATCATGGACATGACCGACAAAACCGCCCAACCCCGCGTCTTGATATTCGACACCACCCTGCGTGACGGGGAACAATCCCCCGGCGCCACGATGACCCACGACGAAAAGCTGGAGATTGCCAGCCTCTTGGATGAAATGGGCGTCGATATCATCGAGGCGGGCTTTCCCATCGCCTCGGAAGGTGACTTTCAGGCGGTGTCCGAAATCGCCCGCCGCGCGAAGAATTCCACCATCTGCGGTCTGGCCCGCGCCAACTTCAAGGACATCGACCGCTGCTGGGAGGCCGTGAAACACGCCCGCTCGCCGCGCATCCACACCTTCATCGGCACCTCGCCCCTGCACCGCGCCATTCCGAACTTGGACATGGACCAGATGGCCGAACGCATCCACGACACCGTCACCCACGCCCGCAACCTGTGTGATAACGTGCAGTGGAGCCCGATGGACGCCACCCGCACGGAACACGATTACCTCTGCCGCACGGTGGAAATCGCCATCAAGGCCGGCGCCACCACGGTCAACATCCCCGATACAGTGGGCTACACCTACCCCTTCGAATCCGCCAAGCTGATCCAGATGCTGCTGGAACGCGTCCCCGGTGCTGACAGCATCATCTTCGCCACCCACTGCCACAACGACCTCGGCATGGCGACCGCCAACGCCTTGGCCGCGGTCGAGGCGGGCGCCCGCCAGATCGAATGCACCATCAACGGCTTGGGCGAACGTGCGGGCAACACCGCGCTGGAAGAAGTCGTCATGGCGATGCGCGTGCGCAACGACATCCTGCCCTACAAGACCGCCATCGACACCTCCAAGATCATGAACCTGTCGCGCCGCGTCTCGGCTGTCTCGGGCTTCCCCGTGCAGTTCAACAAGGCCATCGTCGGCAAGAACGCCTTCCTGCACGAATCCGGCATCCATCAGGACGGCGTCCTGAAGAACGTGCAAACCTTTGAAATCATGCGCCCCGAAGACATCGGCATCTCTGCCGACAACATCCAGATGGGCAAACACTCCGGCCGCGCCGCCCTGCGCGCCAAGCTGAAGGCCTTGGGCTTCGATCTGGCCGACAACCAGCTGAACGACGTCTTCGTCCGCTTCAAGACCTTGGCCGACCAGAAGAAAGAGGTCTACGACGACGACCTGATCGCCTTGGTGAAGGACGAGGCGACCAATGACGAAAACGACTTCCTTCAGGTCAAACGCCTGCGCGTCGTCTGCGGCACCGAAGGCCCGCGTGAAGCCGAACTGACCCTGCTGATCGACGGCGTCGAGAAAAGCACCGACACCACCGGCGACGGCCCGGTCGATGCCGCCTTCAACGCGGTGGACGAACTTTTCCCGCACAAGGCCACGCTGGAACTGTACCAGGTCTCCGCCGTCACCGAAGGCACTGACGCGCAAGCCACCGTCTCCGTCCGCCTGTCGGAAGATGGCCGCATCGCGACCGGCCAGTCGGCAGACACCGATACCGTCGTGGCCAGCGTCAAAGCCTACGTCAACGCGCTGAACCGCCTGATCGTGCGCCGTCAGAAGTCGGCGCCTGACAGCGACATGAAGCAAGTGAACTACAAAGACCTGCACTAGCGGTCTGCCCAAACACCCAAAGCGCGGCCCCCGGGCCGCGCTTTTCGGTTCAGAGCCCGCCTGCGCCCTTCATTTCAATCAGCGTATTGCCACCATCCACCACCAGCATCGCGCCATTCACATAACTCGCCGCCTGTGATGCCAGAAACACCGCGCAGGCCGCCACCTCCGCCGCAGTCCCCGGCCGCCCAACTGGCGTGACCTTGCCCGCCCGGATCTCGGCCGCCGACGAAGACGCCGTGCCAATCCACCCCGGCAACACCGCGTTGCAGGTGATCCCCGCGCGCCCATATTCCAGCGCCACTGACCGCGTCATCCCCGTAATCGCGGCCTTCGCCGTCGAGTACCCCGACGACCCGTCAATCGTCACCAAAGGCCCGGTGACCGAGGCGATATTGACGATCCGCCCATAGCCCGCCGCCTGCATGCCGGGCAGTGCCGCGCGGATGCAGTGAAACGTCACGCCAATATTCAGCGCCATATGATGCGCCCAATCGGCATCCGACAGCCCGCCCAGCTTGGCCCGCTTCACCCGCTTGCCCGATTGCACCATGCCGGCATTGTTGACCAGAACCTCCACCGGCCCCAGCCGCTCGGCCACCGCCGCAAACAACCCCGCCACCTGGCCCGGATCGGTCAGGTCCGCCACATGCCCCATGCAGCCCAACTCCGCCGCACGGTCAAAGATCCGGCCGGTGGTCGAGGTGACACAGACCTTTGCCCCCGCCCTCACCAGCGCCTGCGCAATGGCGAACCCGATTCCCACCGCGCTGCCCGCTCCGGTCACCAAGGCCACCCGGTTGGTAAAATCGAACATCTTTCGCCCCTTTGGCCACACGACATGGTGAAGCGACCATAGAAGCAGCAAAGCCCCTCCGCCAAGCCGCTTGCCATCAAAACGGTAAAATGTTGGAAAAAGACAAGCAACAGGCCTCAAGGCCCGGATTCAGTCGACCAGAAGCGGGAAAATCCATAGTTTCAAAGCACTTGGCGGAAAGGCGCGGGCAATTTGGCTTGGCCCTTTCGCCCATTTGTGACAAACCCTATACGAAGACGCCCGCCTCTCGCCTGAGTCGCGGGTGCTTTCAATTTTCAGGGCCACAGCGGGGCGCCACAGAATGTCGATACTCTCCAGCATCTTCTCGGGACTTTTCTCGTCAGACATGGCGATTGACCTCGGGACGGCGAACACGCTTGTGTACGTGAAGGGGCGCGGGATCATCCTGAATGAACCTTCCGTGGTGGCCTACCACGTCAAGGACGGCAAGAAGCAGGTGCTGGCCGTGGGCGAAGACGCCAAGCTGATGCTGGGCCGCACCCCCGGCAGCATCGAGGCCATCCGCCCGATGCGCGACGGTGTGATCGCCGACTTCGACACCGCCGAAGAGATGATCAAGCACTTCATCCGCAAGGTCCACAAACGCTCCACCTTCTCCAAACCCAAGATCATCGTCTGCGTGCCTTACGGCGCCACCCCCGTTGAAAAGCGCGCCATCCGTCAATCCGTTCTCTCCGCCGGCGCCCGCCGCGCAGGCCTGATCGCCGAACCGATCGCCGCCGCCATCGGTGCGGGGATGCCCATCACCGATCCCACCGGCAACATGGTGGTGGATATCGGCGGCGGCACCACGGAAGTGGCCGTCCTGTCCTTGGGTGACATCGTCTACGCCCGCTCGGTCCGCGTTGGCGGTGACCGGATGGACGAAGCCATCATCAACTACCTGCGCCGCCACCAGAACCTGCTGATCGGTGAATCCACCGCCGAGCGCATCAAGACCACCATCGGCACCGCCCGCATGCCCGACGATGGCCGGGGTGCCTCGATCCAGATCCGCGGCCGCGACCTTCTGAACGGCGTGCCGAAAGAAACCGAGATCAACCAGGCCCAGGTGGCCGAGGCGCTCTCCGAACCCGTCCAGCAAATCTGTGACGCGGTGATGCAGGCCTTGGAAACCACCCCGCCCGACCTCGCCGCCGATATCGTCGACCGCGGCGTCATGCTGACCGGCGGTGGCGCGCTGCTGGGCGATCTGGACCTGTCCTTGCGCGAACAGACCGGCCTTTCCATCTCGGTCGCCAACGAACCTTTGAACTGTGTCGCCCTTGGCACCGGCAAGGCGCTGGAATACGAAAAGCAACTGCGTCACGTCATCGACTACGACAGCTGAGCCTGTAGGCTAGGGTCTCCCCATGGCCAAATCGCGGACCTATGACCCCGGTGATTTCTCACGCCCGCTGCGCCGGGTTCTGGTGGGGGTGCTGGTGCTTGTGCTGTTGGGGCTGTTCCTTTTGTGGCGCATCGACAGCCCAAGGGTCGAACGCTTCCGCACCGCCCTCGTGGACCGGGTGGTGCCGGACCTGTCCTGGGCGATGATCCCGGTGACCAAAACCACCGAGATGATCGAAAACTTCCAGTCCTACGCCCGGCTTTACGAACAGAATCAGCAGTTGCGCGATGAACTGCAGCAGATGAAGGCGTGGAAAGAAGCCGCCCTGCAGCTGGAACAGAAGAATGCCCGCCTGCTGGACCTCAACAACGTCCGCCTTGACCCGATGCTGACCCATGTCACCGGCGTCGTGCTGGCCGATTCTGGCAGCCCGTTCCGGCAATCGGTTCTTTTGAACGTCGGCACCCGCGACGGCATCCACGACGGCTGGGCCACGATGGACGGCATCGGTCTGGTCGGACGCATCGCCGGCGTGGGCGAACGCACCAGCCGCGTCATCCTGCTGACCGACAGCTCCTCGCGCATCCCGGTCGTGGTGCAACCCTCGGGCCAGAAGGCGATCTTGTCGGGCGACAATTCCATGCTGCCGCCCCTCGATTTCCTCGAACATCCCGATCAGGTGCAACCCGGCGACCGCGTCGTCACCACCGGCGATGGCGAGGTTTTTCCCGCTGGCCTTCTGGTCGGCCAAGTCGCCCTCGGCTCTGACAAACGCCTGCGCGTCGTGCTGGCGGCAGATTACCAGCGGCTGGAATTCCTGCGCGTGCTGCGCAGCTATGAAAGCCAGCCGATCACCGACCCCGGCGCGCTTCTGGTGCCCGAACCGCCGCAACCGCTGCCGCCCGGCTATCAGGGCCCGCTTCTGCCCGCCGGTGGCCTGCCGCCCGTGGTGCCCGACACACCTGCCACCGGGGCGGATACCGCGACCGATCCGGCCGTGACCGACGGCACCACGGGGGGCCGCAGTGATTAAGGCGTGGATCGGCTCCCTGTGGCTGCACCGGCTGATCTTTCTGGCCGTCGCCGTGGTCCTGACCTTCGTGCGGCTCTTGCCGCTAGACACCACGGCGGGCCACCTGCCCGGGCCTGACATCCTATTGTGCCTGATCCTCGCCTGGATGGTGCGGCGCCCGGAATATCTGCCCGCGCCGATGATCGCCTTCGTCGTCCTGGCGGAAGATTTCCTGCTGATGCGCCCGCCCGGCCTGTGGACAGCCATCGTCCTTCTGGGGGCCGAGTTCATCCGCGCCCGTTCTGCCCTGACCCGAGAGCTCAGCTTTGGCGTCGAGTGGCTGCTGGTCTCGGGCGTCATGCTGGCGATGTTCGCCGCCAACCGTCTGGTGATGGGTCTGGCCTTCCTGCCGCAACCCGTGCTGGGCTTTGCGCTGGTGCAGATGGTGTGGTCGGTGCTGGCCTATCCGGCCGTCGTCGCCGTCTCGCGCTTCGGACTGGACCTGCACAAACCCGCCACCGGCGAAATCGACGCCTACGGGAGAAAGATGTGAGACGCCCGGCCCGCGACCAAGAGGACAGCGCCCGCCGGATCAACCGCCGCGCCCTGTTCATGGGCGGCTGCATGGCGGCCACCATGGCCGTGCTGGCCGGCCGCATGCGCTATCTGGGCGTCGACCAGTCCGACGAATTCTCGCTTCTGGCCGAACAGAACCGCGTCAACATCCAGCTGATCCCGCCCGCCCGCGGCCTGATCCTGGACCGCAACGGCAAGCTGATCGCCGGCAACGAACAGAACTACCGCGTCGTCATCACCCGTGAAGGCGCGGGTGATGTCCAGATGGTGCTGAACCGTCTCAGCCACCTGATCCCCCTGACGCAGTCCGACATGACCCGCGTCCTGAAGGATGTCGAACGCAACGCCTCCTTCGTGCCGATCCCGGTCGCCGACCGGCTGTCCTGGGAAGAGTTCAGCCGCATCTCGCTCAACGCCCCCGCCCTGCCCGGGGTGACGCCGGACGTGGGCCTGTCCCGGGTCTATCCGCGCGACACCGATTTCGCCCATGTCGTGGGCTATGTCGGCCCGGTCTCCGACAAGGATCTGGCCGCCATCGACAACCCCGACCCGCTGCTGCACATCCCGAAATTCCAGATCGGCAAGATCGGCGTTGAAAAGTGGGAAGAAGATCAGCTCCGTGGCGCTGCCGGCAACCGCAAGATCGAGGTCAACCACGTCGGCCGCGTCATGCGTGAACTGGAACGGACCGAGGGCAAGGCCGGCGCCGACCTGACCCTGACGCTGGACGCCGATGTGCAGAACTTCCTGCAGGTACGTCTGGCCGACCAGTCCGCCGCCGTCATCGTGATGGATGTGCAGAACGGCGACATCATCGGCGCGGCCTCGGCCCCCAGCTTTGACCCCAACCTGTTCGTGCGCGGCATTTCCAACGCCGATTACACGACCCTGACCGAAAATGACCACCGCCCGCTGGCCAACAAGGTCGTGCAAGGCGCCTATCCTCCGGGCTCGACCTTCAAGATCGTCACGGCGCTGGCCGCCCTGGCCGACGGCTCGGTGGATGTCAACACCACGGTGAACTGCCCGGGCTATCTGGATTACGGCGGACGCAAGTTTCACTGCTGGAAATCGGGCGGCCACGGCAAGGTGGATCTGGCCCATGCCCTGGAACAAAGCTGCGACGTGTTCTTCTACGAGGTGGCGCAGCGCGTCGGCATCGACAAGATCGCCGCCATGGGCAAAACCATGGGCCTTGGTCAGCGCCACGACCTGCCGATGTCGGCGATTGCCGAGGGCAACCTGCCGACCAAGGACTGGAAGCAGCAGCACTTCAAGCAAGACTGGCGCATCGGTGACACGATCAACGCGGCCATCGGTCAGGGCTATGTGCTGGCAACCCCCCTGCAACTGGCGGTGATGACGGCGCGGGTCTCCTCGGGCCGGCTGGTGCTGCCGCGCCTGATCAAGGCCATCGGCGGCGTCGAGGTTCCGGTGGCCGAGGCCGCGCCCCTGGGCATGGAAACCTCGCAACTGGAGTCCGTCCGCTCGGGTATGCAGGCCGTGGTCAACAGCCAGCACGGCACCTCGTATGCCGCGCGCATCGTCACCGACAGCCTGCAGATGGCGGGCAAATCCGGCACCGCGCAGGTCCGCAACATCTCCGCGTCCGAGCGCGAGACGGGCGTGGTCGGCAACGTCGACCTGCCGTGGAAACAGCGGGACCACGCGCTCTTCGTGGCCTTCGCCCCCTATGACACGCCGAAATATGCGGTGGCCGTGGTGGTCGAACACGGCAGCGGCGGCTCCACGGCCGCAGCCCCCATTGCCCGCGATGCCCTGCTGCGCGTCCTGACCGGCGCCCTGCCAGACCCGAAGGACTACCCCGACAACCAGCGCGCGCGCATTCAGACGATGTTGCAGGAACTGCGCCTGCGCAACCCCGACGGCACCCAGCCGCCCGACATAAAGGCCTGACCGCGATGAGTTTTCTTGAATACCGCGTCAAGTTTGCCCCCACCGGCTTTGCCAAGGTCTTCTATGTCAACTGGGGCCTTTACCTGTTGATCACCGCCTGCGCGGCCATCGGCTGGCTGATGCTGTACTCGATTTCCGGCGGCGACATGCAGTTGTGGGCCGAACCGCAGATGAAGCGCTACGGCGTCGGCATGCTCTTGTCGCTGGGCATCTGCTTCACCCCGATCTGGTTCTGGCGCAGCATGTCGGCGGCCTCCTATGTGACCACCTTCCTCCTTCTGGTCGTGGTGCATTTCTTCGGCACAAGGGGCATGGGCGCGCAACGCTGGATCGACTTTGGCGTCATCCGCATCCAACCGTCCGAGTTCATGAAGGTCAGCCTGGTCATGATGCTGGCCACCTATTACGACTGGCTGGACGACCGAAAGGTCTCGCGCCCGCTCTGGGTTCTGATCCCGGTCCTGATGATCATCATCCCCGCCGTTCTGGTGCTGATGGAGCCGAACCTGGGCACCACCCTGATGCTGGTCATCGCCGGCGCTGCGGTGATGTTCGCGGCAGGCGTGTCGCTGTGGTATTTCGCCGCCGTCGTGGCCCTGATCGGCGCGGCCGTGGCGGGGATCTTCCTGTTGCGCGGCACCCCCTGGCAGTTGATCCATGACTATCAGTACAAGCGCATCGACACCTTCCTCGACCCCTCGGCCGACCCCTTGGGGGCCGGCTACAACATCCTGCAGGCCAAGATCGCCTTGGGCTCCGGCGGCATGACCGGCAAGGGCTTCATGCAAGGCACCCAGTCGCGCCTGAACTTCCTGCCCGAAAAGCACACCGACTTCATCTTCACCACCCTGGGAGAGGAGTTCGGCTTTGTCGGTGCCGTCTCGCTTCTGGCGCTCTACGCGCTGATCCTGATCTTCCTGCTTTGGGCCGCGATGCAGAACAAGGACCGCTTCTCGTCCCTCATGCTGATCGGGCTGGCGGCAAACTTCTTCCTCTACCTCGCCGTCAACCTTGCGATGGTGATGGGCATGGCCCCGGTGGTCGGCGTGCCCCTGCCCTTCCTGTCCTACGGCGGCTCGGCGACACTGGTTTTGCTTCTGGCCTTTGGCCTTGCGCAAAGCGCCATCGTTCACAGGCTCCGCTGATGCTGAAATCCACAGTCAAACGTCACGGCCGGTTCCTGCTGGCGCTTGCGCTGGGTCTGGCCATGTTCGGCGCCGATCGCGCCTTCCGGCTGAGCCCGATCCTTGGCATGGCCAGTCAGGACAATGTCATCAGCGCCGTGATCGGGGTGAATGGCTTCTTCATCACCTACCTGTCCCTGATGCTGCGGATGATCCTGATCACCTCGGACGAAGACCTGCGCCGCCACGCCGAGGCCGATGACGAAGGGGCTACCCTGATCCTGCTTCTGGCGCTTTCGGCGGCGGTCATCAGCCTGTCGCTGATCTTCATCGTCCTGAAAATGCCCGATATCCAGCTGACCACAGCCCTGTTCGCGCTGGCCGCGGCCCCCATGGGCTGGGCCACCCTGCATGTGCTGGCCGCCTTCCGCTACGCCCATCTCTACTACGCCCCCGACCCCGACGGCGGCCTCGACTTTCCCTCGACGACTGCGCCGGGGATCTGGGATTTCCTGTATTTCTCGTTCACCATCGGCATGACCGCACAGGTGTCGGATGTCGAGGTCAGCTCAAGCGGCCTGCGCAAGACCGTCCTGCTGCATTCCATCGGCTCGTTCTTCTTCAACACCGTCATTCTGGCGCTGGCGGTGAATGCTGCGGTCAATCTGACGAAACCCAACTGACATGAGGCCCCATGCTGATCCTGTTCGCCGCACCCGCCCTGTGGCCCGAGTACCGCACCATCCTGCCGCAAGCGCTGGCCGAAGCCGGGATCACCGCTGACATCGTCACCCAAACCGCCACGCCCGCAGCGGTCGACTACATCATCTACGCCCCCTCCGCCCCCCTGCAGGACTTCACGCCCTACGCCGGCTGCAAGGCCGTTCTCAGCCTCTGGGCCGGGGTCGAACGCATCGTCGGCAACGCCACGCTGACCCAGCCCCTGACCCGCATGGTCGACCCCCACCTGACCGAGGGCATGGTGGAATGGGTCGTGGGCCACGCGCTGCGCCACCACCTCGGGATGGACCGCCACATCATCAACCCGTCCCACATCTGGGACCCAACCTGCCCACCCCTCGCGCGCCAGCGCCCGGTCGCCATGCTGGGCATGGGCGCCTTGGGCCTCGCCGCCGCCCGCGCCCTGCAGGCCCTGAACTTCCCCGTCACCGGGTGGAGCCGCACCGCCAAAAGCATCGACGGCCTGCGCTGCCTTTCCGGCGCCGATGGCCTGCGCGAGGCACTGTCAACCGCAGCCATCGTCGTCACCCTCCTGCCCCGCACGCCCGAAACCGAAAACATCCTGAACGCCCAAACCCTTGGCCACCTGCCCCAGGGCGCCTTCCTCCTCAACCCCGGCCGTGGCCCGCTGATCGACGATGACGCCCTGCTGGCAGCCCTCGCGTCCGGCCAGGTCGCCCATGCCACGCTGGACGTCTTCCGCACCGAGCCCTTGCCGAAAGACCACCCCTTCTGGTCGCACCCGCAGATCACCGTCACCCCCCACATCGCCGCCGACACCCGCCCCTTCTCGGCCGCCCGCGTGCTGGTCGACAACATCCGCCGTGCCGAGGCGGGCGAACCGCTGCTCCATCTGGTCGACCGCACCCTCGGCTACTAAGGCCCACCCGTTCGCCGCTTGACAGGTGTTAAGGCCAACCTCCCCGCTCCGCAGGGTCTTCGCTCCCACGAAGCACCCACCAGAGCATTTCCAAAGCAGCAAATGCAGTGGGTCGCAACGCCCGACCGGGAATGTCGTTTCCGGAACGGCGGCGCCCGGCCCGCCCGCCTAGCCTTTGGGAAAACCCGAGGGCAGTCATGAAATATCTGACAGGGGCGGCACTGATCGTGCTCGCCGGCGTGATCTGGTCCGTTCAGGGCGTGCTGATCCGCCAGATTCACGAGGCGGGAAGCTGGGCCGTCCTCTTCTGGCGCTCGCTCGGGATGCTGCCGGTTTTGCTGGTGTGGATCGGGCCGGGGCGCGTGGCCGCGGCGGTGCGCCGCGTCGGCCCGGCCGGGGTGATCGGCGGGCTGGGGCTGGTGCTGGCCTTCGGCGGTGCCATCGTGGCGCTGCAATCGACCACGGTGGCCAATGCGGTCCTGCTCTTTTCGGCCTCGCCCTTCTTCGCCGCCCTCTTTGGCCTGGCCCTGCTGCGCGAACCCGTGCGCCTGCCCACCTGGGGCGCCATCCTGCTGGCGGTGGCGGGCATCGTCATCATGGTCGGCGGTGTTGGCGACATCGGCGGCGGCACCGCCTTTGGCTCGGCAGCGGCGCTGATGTCGGCGGCAGGCTTTGCCGCCTTCACCGTGTCTGTCCGCTGGGGTCACCTGACCGACATGCTGCCCGCTGTCCTGCTGGGCGGCCTGTTCGCCGCCCTCGCCGGTGGCGGCGCGGCCTTGATCACCGGCCAGCCCCTGCTGATCCCCCCGGTCGAGGCCGCCCTCGCCGCCGGCATGGGGGCGGTCACCCTGACCGGCGGCATGTTCCTCTACACCCTCGGCAGCCGGGTCGTGCCTGCCGCCCAAGCCACGCTTCTGTCCCTGGTCGAGGTGCTGCTGGCCCCGGTCTGGGCCTGGGCGGTGCTGGGAGAGACGCTGTCGGCCAACACCGCCCTCGGCGGCAGCGTCCTTCTGGCCGCCGTGGCGCTGAACGCCCTGATCGGGATGGGCCAACGCGCCCGTTAACGCCGCCCGGCGCGCGTTGCGTTAACCAGACCCCGCCGGACGGTCTGTAGCTACGCAAAACATACGGAAAAACCACGGGGAAACGACGGGAAAATCCCGGGGCCAACCCGCTGATTTTCCCCATTAACCCTGCATCCCACGGCCCGCGTCGCAGCCCCGCCCCAAAGGCCCTGACCCTTCGTTAACCCTAGCGATGCCGGCGGAAGAATCGCGTCCTTGCATAAAGCTCCTCCAGCCGCCGCAGCCGCGGCTCGGTCAGCGTCCAGGTCGCGTTCTGCACTGCCGCCAGCAGTGTCTCGACCAGCACCATCAAGACCGCGTTGCTGTCCCAGGCCGAGGGCGCCTCGACATGGGCGCACATCGTGTAGCGGGCATGGCTGGCCGCCGGAGACACCCAGCGATCCGTGATCAGAATGATCTCCGCCCCCTGCTCTTTCGCCATCTCGGTCACCTGCAGCACGGCGTTTTCATAGCGTCGGATGTCAAAGACCACCAGCACGTCGCCCGGCCGCATATCCAGCAGGGCGGGCGGCCAAGTGGCTGAATT
>NZ_CBBQHX010000034.1:0-49087 GCF_964946895.1 Stagnihabitans sp.
CAGTCTACCGTCTAGACCTTTCTTTGTTTCATCGCGTAGGTTTCGAATATAGTCGGCGGCGATCACGGCTTGGATGTCAGCAGTCAGACGCCCTCCTCGTGAACGGAAGTCCAGGCTCTCAGTGGCGAAGTAGACGCCAATACCCTTATCAGATAGTTCACTGATCACTGCCCAGTCTTTGAGATTGCGTGCTGATCGGTCTATTTTGTGGATTATCAGGCCAGACGCTTTCCCTTTTTCCAAGAGCTTCAACATGCGAGTAAAAATAGGGCGGCCGGATTTTGCGGCTGTTTCTTTTTCTTCGAACCATTCAACCACGTGCAGATCGCTGCGACTCGCAAAGGCCATGATTGCATCTTTTTGAGCTTCGAGAGAAACGCCTTCCCCTTGTTTCTGTGTCGAAACCCGGATGTAGCCAAAGCAGGACTTCATGGTTCTTGTGGGTTAGGATCGGATTCTATCAGGTCTTTCGGTTCTGTCGAATCGCGCCAAGGCCAAGAGCCGTCTGCAAGCATCCTCAAGTAGATGCGCTTGCAGAGTTCAAGGTGTCTTCGTAGGTGTTCTTCGCGTTCCATGATCCCATTCTATTGATTGCTGGCACGGCAAAAAGTCCCCGGAAAGTTGGGGAACTTCAGGTCTCATGGCCGTGTCGTCATGGAGAAGGGCTTGGACTTTTCACCGGCGATCATGATCTGCGCGAAGGCGCGATAGTTTGGTTGATTGATCAGGTCGGTAGCTTGAACTCCCTGCATCTGTTGTGAGACGGTTGGGGCATCAAGGGCACCAACACGAAAAGCCAACATGCTGCCCACGTTGCCCATGATGGATTCAAAGACCGTTCGGTCTGCCTGGACGATGTGCTGGTGTGCCAGTGTGACGCCCACCCCGTACTTGCGCACCTCAGACAACATGCCCGCGAAGGCCGTGGTGGTGAACGAGTGAAATTCATCGACGTACAGCATGAAGGGGCGGCGGTCGCCTTGCGGTGTTGCTTGCCGACTGAAGGCTGCATTCATGATCGAAGAAACGATGAGGCCACCTAGAACATTCGAGATGTCACCGCCCATCGCACCCTTCGCCAAGTTCACAATGAGTATGCCGCCTTCGTCCATCAGTCGGCGAAACCGGATTGGTTCTTCTGGTTCGCACATCGCCTTTCGAACCAAGGGGTGCGCTAAGAAGGCCCCAAGCTTGTTGGCGATTGGCGCGACGCCATCGACCGCGTTCTTGTAGTTCATCGATGGATATTCGACTTCCCAGAAATAGCGTACCTGCGGATCGGTCACGCGATGCAACGCCAGTTTTTGAAAGTCCTTTTCCATGAGAAGCCGAACAACGTCGCGAATATCCGCGCGCGGTTGCTCAAGCAGGGCCAGGATGGAGTAGCGAAGAAGGTGCTCCATGCGTGCACCCCAGGCGTCCTCCCACTGCCGCCTGAGGGCCTCGATCAATCCGGAGCAAACTAGCGGGCGCAAAGTAGCGGCGACGGGGGCGATGGGGTTGTAGCCCAGAGCACACGCCGGGTCCGCAATATTCCAGTAGAGGTGCGGTCTGCTTATTGCGCCAGAGAGTGAAGCAGCCAGATCTCCGTGTGGATCGATCAGACACACGCCCCGCGAATTCTGAGCATCCTGCAAGGCAAGGTTCTTGATCAGCGTCGACTTGCCGGTGCCAGTCTGTCCAATGATGTACAGGTGAAAGAGGCGGTCGGGCAGGGCGATACCAAATGGTCGGTCGCCCTGGCGATAGTGAGCTGATCCTAAGATGGACGAAATAGGCTGAAGCATCGTGCGATCAGTTTCGCAGGAATCGGCGTGCCGCCCTAGACTATGTAAACATCTGAGCTCGAAGCATTTTCATTTTGGTTTCCGCACTGCACGCGTCTCGAAACCTCGTTTTTCGAAACTTTCACCGCCTATGGTGTCCCTCCCAGTTTTGCAAGAATTACGAAGGATCGTTCTTCCCTCCCACACATCGCCTTTCGCCCGGTGCGCCTGAAATCGTTTCGGGCGGCCACCCATGCGGAAGGAGATAACGATGGGAGTTGTACAAGAAGAGGTGCTGGCCGATATCGGCTCGGTCCCGACCTGCAAGGCGTGTGGTTCTGAACGCGTTGCCCGCGATGCGTGGGCTTGCTGGAACCCTCAGACGGGCCTTTGGGAGATCGAAACTGTCTTCGATCAGGAGTACTGCCATACGTGCGAGGGCGAGACGCATTTCGTCTGGAAGCGCGCCGAAGCCGTCCCAAGCCAGAAGACCCGCGAACTGAATGACCGTTTCAGAATGCAGGGTCAGGGCAAGGGATCAATCCTTCTGACGGTTGGAGTGCAGGCAGAAGGCAAAGATTTTATCAAGGCAGCCTACCTTGCCATCCGGAACTTTGCGGCCTTCTCAAAGGACAACGATCCATGGGGTGAACACGACTACGGTCGGGTCGAAGTGAACGGCAAGGCCGTTCACTGGAAGATCGACTACTACAACCCTACCCTGACCGCAGGCTCGGAAAACCCGGCCAACGAGGGCGAAACTCACCGCGTTCTGACCATCATGTTGCCCGAAGAATACTGACCAAACCGCCTCCGCTAAGGGGGCGGTTCTTTCGGAAACAAGGGCGGCATTGCGTCAAGAGAAAATGCTGAAAGAACGGCAGGAGGATTCCGTCATATTGTATAGACCGTGGCGAGCACTTAGCCGGTTCTTGTCGCTGTCTAGCAGAACGAGCAGGAATTACGATATCCTGATCCTCGGAACGATAGAGGTAGACTCGAGCAATAGGACTTGCTCGGCATGGCCGTTAGCCGGAAGGGTTTCACCCTTCCGGGTCCAACCTGACTCCATACCGATTAAGAAAGGACATATTGAGCTCAAGGCTGCTAAACACTCAGAATCGGCATATTGCGCCTACTAGGTGCGCGGGAAATATCGCCATACACTGCCTGTATTATCAGCAGTAAGTCACAAAAATATATGTCCACTGAGTTCGCCCTGGACTTGCGCTTGGCGCGCAGAAAAGCAGGGTTCACACAGCGCGATTGCGCGCATTTATTAGCGATACCAACGGCGATCTTGGCTCAACTGGAAAGCGGCAAAAGGCTGCCCAGTTTGGTCCAGATTTGCACGTTGTCTGTAATATACGGACGAAGTTTTGAAAGTCTGTTTGGTGCCATTCTGAACGAAGCGCGAGCGGCGCTGCGCAGCAGAATTCTCAACATGCCGGATCAGGTTCGAGCCTTTGCGGGCACACGGAACCGTGACCACAGCATTGAGAGGTTGGCCCAACGATTAGCAGAAGAACAGGAAGACAATGGCGGCGCTTAGAATCCTTTCCATTGCAGCCGCCACCGGACGTATCGCCTACGTCTACTTGATCGGTGACCGCCTGATGGACTGGCGGATTTCAGACAAGGCCAGCACGTCAACAGAAGAAGCCAGAGCTGCCGTGCTGAAGTGGATCGAAACCTTGCAGCCTGAAGTAGTGATCACAGAACAGCCGGGCGGAGGAACGCGAAAAGGCGACAATACGCGGCATCTGATCGATGCGATGGCCGACGTGGCAGAGGCGGCGAAGGTGCTCGACGTACGTGTCGAGAGAGAACAGATTCACGACAACAAGTATGCCGAGGCTGCGGCCCTCGCGGTGCACTATCCAGAGCTCTTGCCCTGGGTGCCACGCAAGCGCCGCTTCTTCGACAACGAACATCGCAACACAGTTCTGTTTGAAGCATTGGCATTGGCCCAAGTCATCTTGCGTAACCCAGCGATGACACTCGGCGCGGCGATGGGTTAGAAAATTTCATTGAACAATTGACAAGCTGCAACGTCTAGTTGCAGCTTTTCTTTTACGCAATGAGGGAGGTATCCATGCGTTCATACGAAGCCGCGCGCGGCTTATTCTCGTTTATGTCATTCGCCGGGTGGGTCATCATCGTGGGCGGTGTGATCGCCGCAATAGTTGGCCTTTCAATCGGAAGTCAGATGGGCCGTTATGGCTATGGTCGCGGGCCAGGACCTGAGGTTCTTCTGCTCATGTTGCCCGGAATTGGAATCGCGATGGTCGGGGTTATCACCTTGGCACTTGCTCAGATTGGACGAGCAGGCGTGGATACCGCCGAATACTCCCAACAGATGTTGCAACTATCCCGCGATAGCCTTGAGGTTTCCCGGCAGTCGCTCCGTCAAAACGAGCAGATGCGAACCAGTTTCGAAGCTTTGAAGTTTGCTGCGCCAAAAGAGCCGCTGGCGTCGTACGCAGATCGACGGGTCGAAGCGCCTGAACAGAAATCCAGTGATCAGGCTGCCTCGACACCAAGTGTCGGCTATGGAAACCGGCCAGCGGAACCGGCCATTTCGGCGTCGGCCAACGCACCTGGTCTGCACGCGCCGACCCCGGATTTTGGTTCGGCGTCACTGAACGGCTCGACGGAAACAACGAAGTCCACCTAACTTTTGACCCCCATACAGTACCCCCTTCCTCTATGGGGATGCCGTATGGGGAGCCATCCTGAAACATAGCTGAACCAGCATGAACCAAACGCCAAATTCTTTTGCCCCGACATCTACCCCCTTTGCAGGGGATGAGATTGGCTGCATCCTTCGCCAATCCCATCCCCTGCTTTGAGGACAAGCCGTGCGCGTTACCATCACTCACCATGATGTCCAACGAGGTTGGTTGTTCAAGAAAACCTTTCACGAAGTACACCTGACGGTCGCGTTCAGCCACGAAGAAAAGCAGATCATCCGGCAGCGGAGACTCGGCGAAACCACGCTCCTG
The DNA here is from genome assembly GCF_964946895.1 of Stagnihabitans sp. Taxonomy (NCBI): domain Bacteria; kingdom Pseudomonadati; phylum Pseudomonadota; class Alphaproteobacteria; order Rhodobacterales; family Paracoccaceae; genus Stagnihabitans; species Stagnihabitans sp. The sequence continues at coordinate 4,772 of NZ_CBBQHX010000034.1, forward strand.
AATCGGCGACCGGCCACAGCGAAGGTCGATGACCGTGACGAGAAGTTTGTTCTGAAACTCGGCGATCTTCTTGATGGCCGAACGGACGCTTTCCTGTGCGCCACGCCGTCTGCATCCAAGATTTATGAGGAGTCGATTCTTCACATGATGGCGCAGGTAAAACTTTGGATCACAGACAATGCCGAAACTGGCGGTCGGACCGTGGCTGAATTCTGATGGCGAGGTCTCCTGTCGAAGAGATATTCCAATCCAGCTTCGGGCTCTTCATCGTCATTCTGTTGCTCATTCTGGCGATGGTCGTGACGCCGTTCTTCTTGGTCGGCGCGGCGGCATATATCGGAATCCGGTTGTATCTCGAAAGTCCGCAACGGTTGGAACGGCTCGCTCGCGATGAAACGATGCTGATGTACAACCATGCCGTGTCTGGTTCTGTTCGTCTGACAAGCGATGAAGTCGATGCTGCTTTGTCTCGCCTCTGGCCGGTTGATATGCCAGATCCCCTACGCATTCAGTTGCTAGAGGTTGGTCGGGCGTTGTTTGCGGATGAAGGCTTGAGCCCGCAAGTTCCGCCGCCGCCCGCGCTCTGCAACACTGTAGAAGGGGCGCGCTATCGGGACGCACTTGCTCGCATGGGGCAGGCTAGGACGGACCGCGTCATGGTCGATGCCGCTCTGGCGCAGATCGGCTCAAGTCTCTCCGTGATCGCCTGTGCTGCACCACCCATCGACGGCGATGTGCTCGTGGGCATCACCCAGTTCCTGCATCCGCTGGGGCAGGCAGTCGAAGACGTGATTGCCCCGTTTTTCGCAGACGGCGACTATCACCACTTCAAGAACTTGAAGGATCGGCTGAACGGTAACCTTGAGCGCACCCACAAGACCAACCCGATCTTCCCTCGTGACTACAAGGGCGATGATGTGGTCGATGCTTATCTTGTCGGAACGCGACTGAAATCACTGTTCGCACTGAAGACGCCGTTTCGGATTCCTGATGAAGCCAGATTTGAACACCTACACATGGTGGCAGGCAGTGGGCACGGCAAAACGCAGACCATCCAATATCTGATTAGCCGCGATTTGCCCGCCATCGCGCGCGGTGATAAATCGGTTGTTGTAATCGACAGCCAGGGCGATCTGATCCGGACCATCCTTTCGGCACGGCTTTTGGCGCCAGAAAAGATCGTGTTGATCGACCCTGAAGACATTGCCTTTCCAGTATCACTCAACCTGTTTTCGGTTGGGCAAGAACGGTTGGACAAATACAACGCGCTGGACCGCGAACGTCTGACCAATTCCATCATCGAGCTTTATGACTTCGTTCTTGGTTCCCTGCTGGCGGCGGGGATGACGTCGAAACAGAACGTCGTGTTTCGCTATGTCACCCGCCTGATGTTTTATATTCCCAATGCCACCATTCACACCTTGCGCGAACTGATGGAGCAGGGCGGCTCGGCCAAATACAAGGATCAAATTGCCACCCTTGAGCCAACGGCCCGCCGCTTCTTCGAAACCGAATTCGACAGCAAAGAATTCACTGCGACCAAAGCCCAGGTCCTGCGCCGTCTTTATGGCGTACTTGAAAATCAGACCTTCGAACGGATGTTTTCACACCCGCAATCCAAGTTCGACATGTTCACCGAAATGAACGCTGGCAAGCTCATTCTGATCAACACGGCGAAATCGCTTTTGAAAGAGCAAGGGACTGAAGTGTTCGGGCGTTTCTTCATCGCACTGATCGCCCAGGCCGCCCAGGAGCGCGCTACCTTGCCCGACTACGACCGTCTCGCCTGCATGGTTTATGTGGACGAGGCCCAGGACTATTTTGACGAGAACATTGGCATCATTCTCAGCCAGGCGCGCAAGTATCGCGTAGGCATGATGCTTGCGCACCAATACCTCGGCCAGCTCACCTCGGGCCTTCAGGAAGCCTTTGAGGCCAACACCTCGATCAAGCTGGCTGGTGGCGTCTCGGCGCGTGACGCACGGGCGCTCGCGGGCCAAATGGGCGCGGATGCGGACATGATCGCCCGCCAACCAAAGGGCACCTTCGCCACCTTCATTCGTGGTCTGACCGACCGCGCCGTGCCGATGTCTTTTCCCTTCTTCGCCCTGGAGAAGCTGCCGCGCACATCACAGATCGAACGTGACGCGATCCGCGACTATAGCCGCCATGCCTATGCCGAACCGTTATACACCCCTCCAAAGCCTGAAGAGGCCACAGCATCGGAACCTGTAATGCCCGCCGTCGTGCCGCCGAAAAAGGAGGCCGATCCATTAAAGCCTTCCACTGAGCTCTGATTTTGCTATGTTTTTCGTATGGAAAAGCTGGATGCTCTCGGTCGTGCAACATTCCATCACATAGCTTCACATGAAGCTGTGCGACCGACGAATCGCGAGTTGCGCTGGCTTGCACATATTGAGCGGCATGGCCCACAATCCTCCGTTGCCCTGCTTGATCTGACCTCGGACACCCACCGCTGCCGGGATACTGGCTTGCGTTCCCTTCAGCGCCTGCGGGCCGGGGGCTTCCTCGCATTGCCACCGCAACAGCGCGCCATCGAACGCGCCGAATTCCATCCCTACGTTTATGACGTTACCCCGAAAGCGAAGACCTGGATGGCGGACAAAGGATGCTTTGAAGACGCTGTACGACCGACCGGGCATTGGTGGCATGCTTACACCGTTTCGACCATCACCGCTGCTATCGACCGCGCTGCCACAGCCAGATCGATAGGATACATCCCGGCTCGGAAGATCCTGAGCATCCGCCAAGCTCCGCTCGGCATTCCCTATGCGGGCGGCACCATCATTCCTGACCAGATTTTTGCCCTTAACTACGGGGGCAGTTTCAGAGCATTTATGGTGGAGGTAGATCGGGGCACTGAGCCAATATCTTCCAAGTCGGCACGGGAAAGCCTTGTCCGAAAGATCACCGGCTACGGACAGATCGTTACACGTGACCTCCATCGCCAACACTACGGCCTGAAGTCGCCACTGGCTGTCCTGTTCACGTTCGTGTCCCAGGCTCGGGCTCGCCGCTTCATAGAACTGATCGCGGTAGATCACCCCGGCCTTGCCGCCGCAACGCTCGTCCAAGTTCTCGCGCCGGATGATCCCATGATCCTGCGCGCAACGGAAACCGTGACCGCGCCATGGTCGCGCGTTTCCGGTGACACTATGGATATACTGAAAGCCTGACACGAGCCGCGCTGCCTATGGCCGTGAAAAGTTCGATTTCGAAAACTCCCCTGTTCTAAGCGGGCGTCATTCTCGGGTGTACCCTGACACAGGACGTTCTTTTGCACATCAGGCTCGCGGCATTTCGCCAGCGCCACGTCGCGTCCGTTTCACCCAAGGAGAACCAAATGACACTCATGCTGCACACGGGCGGCAGGGCCATCGCCTATGGCGATCTCTGCGACCTGCCCACCCCGGAACCAACCGAAAGCCACGTGCCCATTCCCCATCACTCCGTGGTGGACATGGTGCGCTATGCGCTTGGCTTCTTTCGTCACGAACTGCTCGAAGAACATCATGCCATCACGCCCGATGGGATGAACTACTTCGGGGTACTGTCCCTGCGCTCACCCTATGGCGACTATACGGACATGGTCGGCTTGCGGAACAGCCACAAGAAGCAATTCCCCATCGGCATTGCTATCGGCTCCCGCGTCTTCGTTTGCGACAACCTTGCGTTCAATGCGGATCACCTGATCCGCCGCAAGCACACTGCGAACGCCAAACGCGATCTTCCTGGCCTCGTGGCCGAGGTAATCGAGCCGCTTGGCGAGGCGCGTCGGCTGCAAGCTGAAACGCTGGCCAGGTACAAGGTGCACGAGTTGCCGGACACGGTGGCGGATCAGGCGATCATGTCCCTATACCGCCAAGGCGTGATCAATGTGACGCGGATTGCCGACGTGCTGCAAGCCTATGAAGAACCGCCACATGACTGGGGCGACAAGACCCCGTGGCGGCTGTTCAATGCCACAACCTTTGCCCTGGCTGGCCGAGTGGCAGAAAATCCGACCGCCACGCGACGGCTACATGAAGTGATCGATGGTGTTTGCACACGCCTCGAATGACGAAAGGGGAAGCCACAATGGCTTCCCCTTTTCTTTCTTTCACTAGTCAACACCGTCAACAAACGTTTCGACGAATTCTCTAATCCTAGCAATGATCCTTTGAGATATGCCTCCTCGTTCACGTAGTGATGGGCGCACTTCCATAATGCCAATGATTTCATCCCTCATCGGCACCTTCTCCGTAAAGAGATAATTGCCAATCACCTGCTCCAGGCCGTCCTTTCTCAGCCCCTCCTCACGACTAAGAGACTCTATAGCTTGAAGCTTCTGTTCGGTCCAAAATACCTCGAACTCCTCCCCAACATCCGTCTTGGATGTAATATGTGGGACTTGCTCGGAAATAAAACGCTCGATAAGATCCTTTTTGCTCCGGAGTTGAGCTTCGCCCTCGAGCAAATCCATTATGTTCTTTCGAATCTTAGCCTGTTCGTCTGGTTGCTTTTCACTTAGGCCGCGAAGCAGAGTTATGATATAGCTAACATTGATCTTATCTCGACTTATCAACTCAATTTCAAAATCGAGATCGTTGAGTATCGAGACTTTCTCCTTCTCTCTCTCCATGCGCACTTTATCGTAGAGATCAAGGTATTTGCTTCGGAAATCTGCAAATAATTGCTCATCCATTGGCAAGCCGCCAAAGTTGAACTGAGAAAAACAATCAAGAACATTCTTGACACGGATCAGTTCTCGAAAAGCTTGAACAAATAACGCTTCCTCTGCTTCACTCGTAAGGCCATCCACACTTGCAACAGTCGGAGTAATCGCAAAAAGGTTGACCATCGCATCTTCGAAACGCTTCAGGTAGTCCTCATACGGTGCGAGGACGATTTCCTCCTTGGCGTCCTTATTGGCGAACAGTTCGATGGCCTCATCCGTGGATGGCTTCAGATTGCGGAAACATACGACATTACCTTGAGACTTCTTTGCTCCCATTATTCGATTTGTACGCGAGTAGGCTTGTAGAAGTCCGTGGTATTTCAAATTCTTGTCAACATAGATTGTGTTGAGTGGCTTGCTATCAAATCCGGTCAAAAACATATTGACTACTAACAGGATATCCACCTCACGAGCTCTCACTCGCTTGCCTATATCTTTGTAGTAGCCATAGAAGAGATTACTGTCCTTTGTGGAGTAATTTGTGCCAAACATGGCGTTATAATCGCCAATGAAGTCGTCAAGCCGCTCGCGACTATGCTTATTGATTGGTCTGCTGTCGTCGGGTAGGTCGTCCACGTCTCCCATGCCATCAGCATCAGCATCCTCTTCATTGGCCTGATACGAGAAAATCGTTGCAACTTTAAGATTATGCTCGCCGCTCTCTTTTTTGCGCTTGAATAAATCGTAGTACGAAACAAGACTCTTCACGTTAGAAACGGCCATGATTGCCGTGAATTCTCGACTATGTGTCTTTCTATCGTGGTTTGCCAGAATATAGTCGACAATTTTTTCAAGGCGCTCTGGTGACTCCATCACTTCGGCTCTATCGATTGACTCGACCTCGATGTCTTCTATTTGATCACGTCTTTTAACAGTGCGGATGTATTCAACGGAGAACTTAAGGACGTTCTCGTCGCGAATTGCATCAGTGATAACGTAGCGATGAAGACATTCGCTGAAGAGATCCTTTGTCGTCCTCTTTCCGAGCGCGTTCTTGGCAGCGTTTGCGGCGAAGATTGGTGTCCCGGTAAACCCGAACATCTGAACATTGTCGAAATACTGGGTGATACGTTGGTGAGTGTCGCCAAATTGGCTGCGATGACATTCGTCAAAGATGAAAACCATCCGCTTATCTTTCAACTTCGACATTACACTCAAATGTCGTTCCCGACTGATCGCTGTATTGAGTTTCTGTAGAGTGGTAACAATAAGTGGCGTGTCATCAGAAAACTGCTTTACAAGAGTCGCAGTATTTGAGGTTGCATCAACGCTACCCTCTTGGAAAGAATTGAATTCTTTGATCGTCTGAAAATCCAGATCCTTTCGGTCAACCACGAAAACCACTTTATGAATGTTGGGATTTTGAGTTAGAACCTGCGCAGTTTTAAACGACGTCAGTGTTTTGCCAGACCCAGTCGTATGCCAAATGTAGCCGTGCTTTGTTGTGTTTTGAACGCGACTTAAGATTGCTTCGACAGCATAGAACTGATACGGGCGCATCACCATAAGAAGTTGGTCACTCTCATGCAGCACGATGTATCTGGTAATCAATTTGGACAGTTGGCACTTCTCAAGAAAGCTTGAAGCGAACTCGCTCAACTGCGATATCTTGTGATTCTCCGCATCGGTCCAGAAGAAAGTCTGTTTGAAATCCCGCCGGTTTACAGGATTGTTTGCGTAGTACTTTGTGTTTACTCCGTTCGAGATTACAAACAGTTGTATGTAGTTGAACAGTCCGAGTCCGGCGGCAAAGCTATGCCGATGGTAGCGATTTGTCTGATTGAAAGCCTCCTTCATCTCAAGACCTCGGCGCTTCAACTCGATCTGGACTAGGGGCAGTCCGTTGACAAGCAGGGTCACGTCATAACGGTTCGTGTAAGTGCCAGTCATGGTAACTTGACGGGTCACCTGGTACTCATTCTTGCACCACTGTGTTTGGTTAATAAGTTCAAGATATCCGGTGGTTCCGTCATCCTTTGCAAAATCCACCCTATCCCGGAGTATTTTGGCCTTTTCAAAAATATTGCCACGTGTCAGCTTACTCAGAACTTGCTTGAACTCGCGATCTGACAATTTGGTTTTATTATGTGTTTCAAGTTGTATCTTGAGGTTAGCAACTAGCTTAGCCTCGCTATCGATGGGCACGAAAGCCCACCCCAAACTTTCAAGCTGGGCAACAAGGGAATCTTCGAGTTGTTCTTCGGTTTGCGTGGTCATTATATATCACCGATTAGGGACGGGCTGCCCAGCACCAATTGGACCTTTCGATCAAGGAGGTTAAGGAATTTCGAGATCTCAGCTCTCTCCTCATCTCTAGGATATGGAATGATCATGTCGAATAAATCATCAAGAGCTATGGACATACGATCATGACGGGCTCCGAAGTTGGCTATCTTGTACATATAACGATGCCATTCGCTCGATGCGAAGTAATGCCTAAAGTAATCAGTATCACTCTGGTTGAACCTGAAGACAGTGTACAGTGGTGACATGATGCCGATCGCGAGGTCATTACGATTTATTGGCCCCACGGGCGCGCTTCCGGAAATTCGCGGATTGTAGACGAAATCGCCCCTTTCCACGATATAGTACCCGTCAAGGTTATCAACATTGGCGATGTCCTTATCAAAGTAATCGCCTTGATCTATTATGCCCTTCACGGCGGAGTTTGTAAGTACCCTAGTTAGCGTGTTCGCTGTGTTCTTTTCGGTACGTCGCTGTGTGAGCGATGCGAGCGAAACGTTGTCCCACTCTTCTTGGAACACTTTTCTATCTCGATCAAACAAACGAATGGATTTTTGAAAGAGTAGCCTTGCGCACGTTTTCTTATAATTTAGCAAATGCTCGGCGTTCTCACCATCCGGGAACGGGATACTCAGTTTATCAGTATAGTCCCGAATCTGATCGTCGACTATACGCAAGTTCTCTTTGTTGGCATTGAGTAAATCAGAGACTTGGGCGAGATTCATTTCTGACTTCGGCTTGTATTTGTCAATATAGCGGTTCACACTCAAATTACACTTGTTTTCGATCACCTCAGTGATGGGAACGACTCGAGAAAATTTTCCGTCATTCGCACGTGTACGGTAGGCAGCCACTATTCGTTCGATCTGGTCGGTTGAAAGTGCGTTCTTAGTTCCAAGCTGAATGAAATCCTCGCTTGCGTCCACGAAAAGGATGTTGTCATCATTGGTTCGACACTTCTTCAAGACCAAGATGTAAGGGGGAATTTCGGTGCCATAGAACAAATTAAGTGGGAGGCCGATGACAGTATCAATATAATTTAGATTTTCTACTAGATGCTTGCGAATTCCACGCTCGGCACTTCCCCGAAACATTGCACCTGACGGAAGTACCACCGCAATTGTTCCGTTCTCAGCAAGATGATAAACCATATGCTGCACGAATGCCCAATCGGCATAGGACTTTGATGCCAGATTGCCATATTGTGAAAAGCGATCATCAGTTTCGAAAAGTACATTATCCTTACCCCTCCACTTTGCTGAGAAGGGAGGGTTCGCCACAATTGCCTCGAATTCGAGGCCAAGATGTTGCGGTTCTTCGAGAGTATCTTCTTGCCGAATATCGAATCGACTGAAGTGAACGTCATGCAGAATCATATTCATTCTGGCAAGGTTGTATGTCGTTCTATTCATTTCTTGACCGGCGAATGATCCGACTTCTGCCTCTTTTGCAATGCGCAAAAGAAGCGACCCTGAGCCGCATGTAGGATCATAAGCGTTTTTGATTTTTTGTTTACCAGAAGTAACGATCTTCGCAAGAATTTTGGAGACCTGTTGCGGGGTGTAGAACTCTCCCGCCTTCTTTCCCGCGCCGGAGGCGAACTGCCCAATGAGATATTCATATGCGTCTCCAAGGACGTCTGAATCTACTTGACCTAGCTGAAAGTCGATACCTTCTAGATGCGCTAAGATTTTGGCGATCAATTTGTTACGCGCTGCGGGTGTGCGCCCCAGTTTAGTGCTCGCGAGATTTATATCCTCGAAGAGCTTGTTGAAGTCTTCCTCGCTATCTGTACCCATCGTGCTCTGCTCGATGGCGTTCAGAATAGCGCCCAGATCTTCAAGAATGAAGTTGCCGGATGCTTCGTCCGACTCGTCTTCAACTTCATCGATCTTGATATTGCCCTTCCTTGTTATCGCACTGAAAAGTTCCTCTGGCCGCAGGAAATAGCCAAGTTTTTCGAGTGACTCTTCTCTTATTGCGGCGAGGTCTTCAGTTGCTAAGATGAGAGCATAGTCTTTTACAGCCTCTGTTTCGAGTAGCTTATTGGCGAACAGATGCTGCTTTTCTGACAGGTATTTGTAGAAGATGAATCCCAGAATGTAATCCCGGAATTCGTCAGCGTCCATTTTGCCACGAAGTTCGTTCGCAATCTTCCAGAGTTGGGATTCTAGCTTCTGCTTCTGGGCATCAGTCATGTCGTTATCTTACCTCGGAATGGGATCTTGAACAAAGTGTCTGGGTTGGTAAGTGTTTGCAAGGGCTAAATAAATTGGGTGACCGGATTGTGCACACCCGGCCACCCTGCTCCTTTTCAGGAGTGTCGGTTAGGTCTCGCGGCGTGTAATGCGCTCCTGGAGCCAGTCCAGCACTTCCCGCTCGATCCAGCCGACCCGGTTGGGGCCGAGGGTTACCCGCTTGGGGAATGCCCCGGCTTTCTCCAGTCGCGCAACGTGTTGCGGCGAGTACAGAACCAACTCCTTGAGCTGGCGCTTTGAAAGTATCCTCATCTCGATGTCTCCATGACTGAAGAGCATCGCGATGCCCAGGTTACGACAGTTCCTAGGTTCGGGTAGATTAGTTGAAGCGGATTTGCCTGGCTATCCCCTTCCGGACGGGGCTTCGTTGATCAGGCTTAGATGATTGGGTACTGCAAACAGACAGGTTGATTGCGATTCTCGTCCGACCTACACATTCACATCGCAATATGGAGCAACCGATGATCAATCTGGACTTGAATTCCCTGACGCTGGCCGATCTGAAGCAACTGCAAAAAGACGTCACCAAGGCCATCGCAGGTTTCGAAGATCGCAAGAAGTCTGAAGCGCGGACGGCCTTGGAGGCTCAAGCGAAGGAACTGGGTTATACCCTCGCGGAGCTCGTGGGGCAGCCTGTGGTGCGTGTACGGGCAGCGGCAGCGCCGAAGTACCAGCACCCTGAAAATGCTGCTGTGACTTGGTCTGGGCGTGGGCGGAAGCCACACTGGTTTATCGACGCGCTGGCGGCTGGGAAGACTGAAGAATCTTTGGCCGTCTGATCGGCGGCTCAAAGCAAGTCATGGACAGCACGGGCACCCTAGCAGTGTGCGGGTGCTGTCTGTGAACCGCCCAAACCGCAGAGCTTATCACCGAGGTAGGCCATAGGGTGGACTAGAAAAATCGGTCTCAGTATTTTGCTACGATTTCAATGTGTTATGCGTGGAAGTGGTGCCCAGAGCCGGAATCGAACCAGCGACACGCGGATTTTCAATCCGCTGCTCTACCGACTGAGCTATCTGGGCCCGTTACCAAGGGGCCGGTTGGCTTCCCTGCGGGTGGGCGTCTGATACGTCAGGCTTTCGGGGCTGTCCAGAGGGGCCGGGAAGAAAAATCGCTGCGGCGTATCAATTGTGGTCGCGGGTCAGGGGGCGGTCGGTGCGCGCGGCGTCAGAGCCTTCGGACATATCGTCCTCCACCTCGGGGCCGGGGATCACATAGCTTCCGGTCAGCCAGCGGCCCAGGTCCACATCCGAACACCGGCGCGAGCAGAACGGGCGATAGCGCGCGGCGGCCTCTTTGCCGCAGATCGGGCAGGGCATCGTCACGCTCCGGAGGGCAGCAGGCTCGCCAGCGGTTGGCGGTCGCGCTTGCGGGTCATCTCGTACAGGCCAAGCGTGGTCCAGCCGGCCAGGTTGGTTTCGCCCCCCTCGGCCCGGAAGGCGGCCTTGATCACCTGATCCAGGATGCTGCGGTCCTTCTTGGCCATCGGCGCGAAATCCACCACCACTTGCCCGCCAAGGCCGCGCAGCCGCAACTGGCGGGGCAGGTCACGGGCGGCGGCGATATTGACCTTCAGGGACGCGGCAGGCGAGGTATCGGCCCCGGTGTTGACATCCACGGCCACCAGCGCGCGCGTCGTCTCCACCATCATGTGGCCCGCCCCCAGCTCGACCCGTGGGCCACGCAGCGCGTCGATCATCTCCAGCACGCCAAGGTTGGCAAAGCCACCCTCGACCACGTCGTCGGGCGCAGGATCGCTCCAGTCGCGCCAGGCGGTGTCCTGCGCGCTGGCGCCCTCCAGCAGCAGTTCGGGCCCGCCCTCAAGGTCGGCCATCATGGCGGCACAGACCTCGCGCAGTTCACCGATTTCCTCGGCCAACTCTTCAGGCTCGGCCGCTTCCGCCGCCGACCGCACGATCAGCCCCAGTTGCGCATCCGCCCCGGCCATTGCGGCATCTGCTATCGCCTGCAGATCATCGCGCACCGCCTCGTCCTTGATCCGACGCGAGACGTTGATGCCCGGCGCCCCCGGCGTGACAATTGCCAGCTTGCCCTTGAACAGCAGGCGAGAGGTCACCGGCAAAGCCTTGCCCGGCTCCGCAGGCCCGGTCACTTGCACCAGCAGCCTCTGCCCCGGGGCCAAACCATCGGTCTGCCGCAGAAAGCCCGACTCGCCCCCCGGCAGTTTGACGAACATGCCGCCCATGCCCTTCATGGGACGATCCGCCACGGCCCGATAGATCGCCCCGGTCAGCGGGGTGTCGTCCACCGGGTCGACCAGCAATTCGCTCAGCACCCCATCCACCACCAAGGCGGCGGCCTTGCGCCCCTCGATCTCGTCCAGAACGATCACACGGCCAATCATGCTTGTCTCCACACCGGATAGCCTGCCGCCTGCAACAGGCTGGCCGTCTCCGCCAAGGGCAGCCCGACAATGCCGGTGAAACTGCCTGAAATCCACGGGATGAAGGCGCCCGCCGCGCCCTGGATGGCATAGGCACCCGCCTTGCCCTGCCACTCGCCACTGGCGAGATAGGTGTTCAGCTCGTCATCCGACAGCCGCTTCATCTTCACGGCACTGACGGAATCGCGGCTCCAGACCCGGTCGCCCAACCGCACCGCGACCGAGGTGATCACCTGATGCCGCCGCCCGCCCAAGGCCGTCAGGAATTCCGCCGCCTCGCCCGCGTCGGCAGGCTTGCCCAGAATGCGGCGGCCCAAAGCCACCGTGGTATCGGCACACAGCACGATATCGCCCGCCTCGGCCGGAACCGCCAACGCCTTTTCCCGCGCCAGCCTTGCGCAATAGGGCAAAGGCAGTTCGCGGGGCAGGGGGTCTTCGTTGATGTCAGGGGGGATCACCGCATCGGGTATGATGCCCAATTGCGCCAGAAGGTCCTTCCGGCGCGGGCTTGCGGATCCTAGGATAAGTCTCACGTTGGTGTTCCGTCCGTCCGGGTTCCGAAACCGGTTCCCGATTTCGGAAACAGCCTCACTTGAACCGGTAGTTGATACGGCCTTTCGACAGGTCGTAGGGGGTCATTTCGACCTGCACCTTGTCGCCTGCCAGAACACGGATGCGGTTCTTGCGCATCTTGCCTGCCATCACCGCAATCAATTCATGGCCATTGTCGAGTTCAACCTTGAATGTCGCGTTCGGCAGGAGTTCTTTCACGACACCGGGGAATTCGAGAAGTTCTTCCTTGGCCATGGTCTCTCCAAATAGGGTAAGGCCCGCGTCCATGGGGGATGCAGGCGTGGCGGTGCTATGCGCCTGTTTCTGACCCGTTTCAAGGGAAAAATGGCCTCTGCGAACCAAGCAAAGGCCGCTTGGTGCGGCGCGGGCCCCGCCAAAAAGCTTGAACCCGAAGGACTGCTTTGCTAGTGCAGCGTTCTTTGCGCCCCCGCCACCCAAGCCGATACAGGAGCCGACCATGACCAAAGTCGTCAAACTCGGGATCGGCAGCATCCTTCTGGGGCTGGTGGTTCTGGGCCTGAAACTGGTGGCCTGGCAGATGACCGGGTCGGTGGCCCTGCTCTCGGACGCGCTGGAAAGCACCGTCAACGTGGTCACCGCCATCGCGGCCCTGCTGGCCATCCGCGTCGCGGCGCTGCCCGCCGATGCCAACCACCCCTACGGCCACCACAAGGCGGAACTCTTCTCGGCGATCCTCGAAGGCGTCATGATCATCGTCGCCTCGCTGGTGATCCTCAAACAGGCGTGGGAGGGGATCCAGGCCCCCCACATGCTGGACGCCCCGCTGCGCGGCTTGCTGGTCAATGGCGCGGCTTCGGTGCTGAACGCCGTCTGGGCCTGGGTGCTGATCCACCACGGCCGCCGCGCCCGCTCGCCCGCACTGGTGGCCGATGGCAAGCACCTGTTCCTCGATGTCGTCTCCTCCGTCGTCGTAACCCTCGGCGTGCTTCTGGCCATTGAAACCGGCTGGGCTTGGCTTGATCCGGCCCTCGCCGGGCTTGTGGCGCTCAACATCCTCTATTCCGGCTGGCGCGTGATGCAGGAAAGCCTCTCCGGCCTCCTGGACGAATCCCTCTCCGACGAGGTCCTGACCGAGGTCCGCCGCGTCATCGCCACCGAAGCCGTCGGCGCGGTCGAGGCGCATGACCTGCGCACCCGCGCCGCCGGCGCCGCCACCTTCATCGAGTTTCACCTCGTCGTCCCCGGCGCCATCAGCGTCTCCGCCGCCCATGACATGTGCGACCGCGTTGAAGCCGGCCTGAAGGCGCTGGTCGAAGGCTGCATCGTGACGATCCATGTCGAGCCTGAATTCAAAGCCAAACACAGCGGCATCGTCGTCCTCTGACGCGCGCCCGCCCCCCCCCGGCCCCCCTATTTCATCTGTTCCTAAATATCCCACGGGGGTGCGGGGGTGTGAAACCCCCGCTCTGGCGGTTCAACCGCGCTGTCGCCTCAAATCCGGAACAACGGCTGCAACAAGCGTGGCACCAGCGCGTTGAACCGCAGCGGCGCATCCGTCGCGGCCAGGCAAATGCAATCCTCACCCGCCTCCGCCACCGGCGTATGCTCCAGATCCTCGTCGGCAATCTCCAGATCGCCCGGCCCGAAACGGTCGGTCGCATCGCGGAAGGCCCCGCGCAGCACCAGCGTCAGCTCAGTGCCCCTATGGCCATGATCGGGCACCGCTTGCCCCGCCGGGATATACAGCAACCGCGCCGTCGCCGATTTTGAGGTCGGCAGGATCGCCTGCCGCACACCGGCGCCCAGCGACTTCCACTTCACCCGGTCCAGATCGCCGCCGACATAGGCCGCCACCGGCCCGGGCAGCACCGGCGCCTTGCGCCGTCCCAGCGGGCTGGCCACCGGCGCCACCACCACCGGCACATCCAGCCGGGCCATCACCCGCGCCAAAGCCTCGTCGCTCAGGCTCTCGCCCGCGTCAGCCTCGATCACGGCACCCCCCAGCGCCTCGAAGCTTTCCAGCCTTGCGCGGCAGTCGTCGCACAGGCTGACATGGGTGGCGACCACCAGCCCGAAGGCTTCCGGCAGATTGCCCGCCGCATAGGTCATCAGAAGTTGGTCGTTCAGGTGGTGCCTGATTTGCATCGTCATCAGCTTTCACTCATGCGGGCGCGCAGGCGGTCCAACGCCAGGCGTATCCGCGACTTGATGGTTCCCAAGGGCAATCCGGTCTCCGCCGCAATCTCGGAATGCGACAGGTCGCCGTAAAACGCCCGCTGGATCAATTTGCGCTGCTTTTCCGGCAGCTCCTGCAAGGCCGCCGTCAGGCTGCGGCTTTCCTCGGCCGCGGCGTAAACCTCGGCCTGATCCGGCTCTTCCTCACGATCCCACGGCGCCGCTTCCGGCTCGGGCCGGCGATCGCGCCGGATCATGTCGATCATCCGGTTCCGCGCAATCGTGAAGATCCATGTCGAAACCGAGGCGCGTTCGGCGTCAAACATCTGCGCCTTCTGCCACAGCGTCGTCATCACATCCTGCGCGCATTCTTCCGCCTGCGCGGCACTGGCGCCCGATTTCATCAGGTAAGACTTCACCCGCGGCGCGTAATGCCGGAACAGTTGCGCAAAAGCCGCCCGGTCCCCGGCATCGCGCACCGCGATCATCAGTGCCGACCAGTCGGTCTCGCCGTCCTTCACGCCCGCAATCCCCCGCACATACCCGTTCGCCTGCGCAACATAGGCTGGCGCAGGCTGCCGTCCATCGGCAAATGCAAAGGTGTGTGGGTTCAGCAACATATCCCTTTTACGCGCCCCGCACCCAACTGGATCACTCGCCCTGATAGCTCTTTTCAATGATCCAATCGTCGTCGCCCCGCGTAAACCTTTCAAAGCCGCTTTCAGGAGCCGACATGCCGTTCGAGACCTTTTCCGCCCCCTCCCGCCGCATCGCCGTCATCGGAGGCGGCATCTCCGGCATGGCGGCGGCCCATCTTCTGGCCGCCGACAACGCGGTGGTCCTGTTCGAGGCGGGAAAGAAGCTCGGCGGTCACGCCCACACCGTGATGGCCGGCAAACGCGGCGATCAGCCGGTCGACATGGGCTTCATCGTCTTCAACCGCGTGAACTATCCCCTGCTGACCGCGCTGTTTGACAAACTCGATGTGCCGGTGGCCGAAAGTGACATGAGCTTTGGCTGCTCCATCCAGGGCGGCAAGCTGGAATACGGCCTGCGCAACCTGTCCTCGCTGTTCGCGCAGCGCAAGAACGCTTTCAGCCCCACCTATCTGCGCATGCTCTCCGACATCCTGCGCTTCCACAAGAACGCCGACCGGGTCCTGCAACCGGGCATGTCGCTGGGTGATCTTCTGTCCACCATGGGCATGTCAGCCGCCTTCCGCGACCACTACATCACCCCCTTCACCGGGGCGATCTGGTCGACGCCCTCCGCGGGCATCCTGAACTTCCCGGCCCAGGCCCTGATCACCTTCTTCAAGAACCACGGGCTGATGGGCGTCTTCAAGCATCACCAGTGGTATACCGTCAAAGGCGGCTCCATCGAATATGTCCGCCGGCTGGAGGCTGACCTGATCCGCCACGCCGTCGACATCCGCACCGCAACGCCCATCGCAGGCGTGCAGCGCGTGCCGCAAGGCGCCATGGTCCGCGCCGTGGGCGGCGAATGGGAGCTGTTTGACGACATCATCTTCGCCACCCATTCCGACGACACCCTGCGCCTGCTGTCCGACGCCACCGCGTCCGAACGTTCGGCCCTGTCCGCCATCCGCTACCAACCGAACGAGGCGATCCTGCACGCCGATCCCACCCAGATGCCGCGCTCCCGCCGGGCCTGGGCCTCGTGGAACTATGCCGAACCCGCCGGCCCGCGCCCGGACCGCATCGACCTGACCTACTGGATGAACTCCCTGCAGCCGATCCCGCAGGAGGATCCGCTGTTCGTCACCCTCAACCCCAACCGACCGATCCGGCAGGACCTGATCCACAGCACCGAAACCTTCCGCCACCCGGTCTTCGACCATGCCGCGCTGCAGGCCCAGACCAAACTCGCCGCCATGAACGGCCGCTCCTCCACCTGGTTCTGCGGTGCGTGGATGCTGAATGGCTTCCACGAAGACGGCTTCGCCTCCGCCGCCCATGTCGCCGCCTCCCTGCGCGCCCGCCAACTGATCCGCGAGGCCGCCTGATGCCGCCCCGCCCCCCGTTTCAGCGGTTCACAGCCAGCCGCCCCCAAAACACCCACCCCCAAAACACCCTCGGGCGCGGCTGGAACGGCACCTCGCCCGCCCGTCCCCCGCGCCGCACCCAAGGGCCAGCCCGATGAACGCCCTGCACCTTGCCGGTCAAACCTTCCACGGCCGCAAAGGCAGCTTGTCCAATGCCTTCCGCTACGGCGTGGACTTCGTGCTGCTGGATGCCGAACATGACAGCGGTCCCAGCCTTTTTTCGCGCAACCACGCCAACCTTGCCGCGATCCATGACACCGACCATGGCGGCGCACCCCGGCAGGGCAGGGGCCCCACCTGGCTGCGCGAGGTGCTGACCCACCACGCCCTGCCACAGCCCAGCCGCATCCGCCTCCTCGCCCAGCCCCGGCTTCTTGGCCATGTCTTCAACCCGGTCGCCTTCTGGCTGTGCGAGAACGCCTCCGGCCTGTACGCCTTCGTGGCCGAGGTGACCAACACCTACGGCGACCGCCACTCCTACCTCTGCCACCGGGAAGACCTCGCCCCCATCACCGCGCAAGACCACCTGACCGCGCAAAAGATCTTCCACGTCTCGCCGTTCCAGACCATCTCCGGCGGCTATACCTTCCGCATCGACCTGCGCCCGGACCGCATTCACATCGTCATCGACTTCACCACTGGGGCCGAGGGGCTGATTGCCACCCTCACCGGCCCCCTGAAACCCCTGACCAATACCGGCCTGCTCAAGGCCCTGATCCGCCGCCCCTTCGGCTCGCGCCGGGTTCTGGCGCTGATCTACTGGCAGGCGCTGAAACTGAAGCTCAAGGGCGCGGCCTTCCGTCCCCGCCCGCAACCCCCAACCTCCGAGGTGTCCTGATGCTTTTCCCCCTTGCGACAGCTCTCCTCGCCCTGATCGCCGCCGCCCTGATCCTGCCGCGCCTGATCGGCTTTCGCACCCAGCGTCTGGCGGATTTCAGCGGCAAAGGCCCGCAGTTCGACCCCCGCACCCACCTGAACGGCCCGATCCTGTGCGAGGGTGTTCTCTACGGCCCGCTTGGCCGCGTCTCCTCGCGCTTCGTGGCCCGCATGCATGGCACCTGGGACGGCAACCGCGCCACCCTGACCGAGGCTTTCACCTACGATTCCGGCAAGACCCAGGATCGCGAATGGCGTCTGGCCCTCTCCAACGACGGCACCCTGCGCGCCGAGGCGGATGACCTCGACGGTCCCGGCCATGGCCGAACCGAGGGGCCGGCCTGCGAAATGCACTACCGCATCCGCCTGCCCGCCGAGGATGGCGGCCATGTCCTCGACGTCACCGACTGGATGTACCTGATGCCCAACGGCACCATCCTGAACCGCAGCCAGTTCCGCAAATGGGGCTTCAAGGTCGCCGAATTGATCGCCACCATGCGCCCGATGCCCGAAGCCGTGCCCGCATGACCCTTACCGGCAAACGCTACTGGCTGGTCGGCGCGTCCGAGGGTCTTGGCCTTGCCTTGGCCCGCCAGATGCACGCCCAAGGCGCGCTCTTGATCCTTTCGGCCCGCAACGCCGCCAAACTGGCCGAGGTCTGCGCCACCCTCCCCGGCAGCCGCGCCGCCCCCCTCGACGTGTCAGACAGCGCCGCCGTCACCCAAACCGTTGCCGAGATCGGCGAGATCGACGGCATGATCTGGCTCGCCGGCGTCTACTGGCCGATGCCCGCGCAAGCCCTGAACGCCGACCAGTTCGTGCAAATGTGTGATGTCAACTTCACCGGCTGCGCCCGCATCCTCGGCGCGATCCTGCCCGCCATGGTCGCCCGTGGCACCGGCCACATCGTCCTGACAGGCTCTCTCTCAGGCTTCCGCGGCCTGCCCGGCGCCATCGGCTACTCCGCCTCCAAGGCTGGCGTGATGGCGCTGGCCGAATCCCTCTACGCCGACCTGCGCGGCACCGGCATCAAGGTGCAACTCGCCAACCCCGGCTTCATCAAAACCCGCCTCACCGCGCTCAACACCTTCAAGATGCCCTTCCTGATGGAGCCCGAGGCCGCCGCCGCCGAAATGATGACCCTGATGGCCACCCCCCATTTCAAGCGCAGCTTCCCCATGGTCTTCTCATGGGTCTTCCGCCTGTCGCAATTCCTGCCCGACTGGGCCTACTATCGCCTGTTCGCCCCGAAGTAGTCAGCCCGGAACCTGCAGACAGGCCATATAGAACCCGTCCATCCCGCCCCGTTCCGCCCAATAATCCGGCCGCAGCCGCAACCCCCGCTCGCCCATCCAAGCCGGCTCAATCCCGGCAATCTCGGGCCGCAGCATCACCAAACCCTCATGCCGCGCCAAGGCCTGCGCCACCTGCGCCTCCCCCTCATCCTGCAACAAACTGCATGTGCAATAGACCAACCGCCCGCCCGGCTTCAAAAACCCCAAAGCCCGGTCCAGCAACTGCGCCTGCAATGCCACCAACCCCGGAATATCACTGGCCTGCCGCAGAAACGGCAAATCGGGATGCCGCCGGATGGTCCCGGTGGCCGAACACGGCGCATCCAGCAACACCGCATCAAACTTCGCCTCAGGCTCCCACTGCAAGGCATCCGCCGTCACAACCTTGGCCTTCAGCCCGGTCCGCGCCAAATTCTCCCGCAACCGCCCCAGCCGCGGCCCCGAGATATCAACCGCCGTCACCTCCGCCCCGCCATCCGCCAGCTGCAGCGTCTTGCCCCCCGGCGCCGCGCACAAATCCAGCACCGAAAGCCCGCGCACATCCCCCAGCATCCGCACGGCCAAAGCCGCCGCCGCATCCTGCACCCAGAACGCCCCCTCCACAAACCCCGGCAAAGCCGAAACCTGCCCGCCACTGGCCAGCCGCAGGCTGCCAGTAGGCAAAACCTCCGCCCCCGGAATCGTCTCGGCCAAAACCCCGGCTTTCAACGTCAGGTCTACCGGAGGCGTGCCCGCCTGCACCTCCTCCATCCGCCCCACAGCCACCTTGCCAAACCGCGCCACCACGGCACTGCGCAACCACCCCGGCATCCGCTGCACCGGCCCCGCAATCACCACCGGCGGCACGAACTTGCGCAACACCGCATTGATCATCCCCGCCAGCCCGTTGGTTTCCCGATCCCGCCGCGCCAGTTCAACGGCCGAGTTCACCACGCCATGCGCAGCCCCGCCCTCCGCCAATTCCGTCACCGCCAACCGCAGGATGTTCAGCGCCGCCAACGGCGGTTCCTTGTGCAGATGCGCGCCCAGCATCCGGTCAATCGGCTCCGCCTGCCGCAGCACCGCGCTTGCCAACCTTTGCGCCCGCGCCTTGTCCCCCGGCGACAGCCCGGCCAGCGGAGCATCCCCCTGCTCGGCCAGCGACAGCCCCTTTTCCAGCACCCCGTTCAGCAAAGCCAAAACCGCCCGCCGCGCCGTCAAACCTTCAGCCATCGCTTGCCCTTGTCCTGAGTTCCCTGCGCCTTATACAATAGCCCATGCATTGCCAAGGAGCGGCCCCATGTCTGAAGATACCTCCGACACCCCCAAAGCCCTCCCCCCCGCAGCCCAACGCGCCCTGGCCGAGGCCGAAGCCCGCCGCGCCGCCGCCGATAAAACCCCGCTCCCCCCCGAACTCGGCGGCCCCAAAGGCCTCGAGCCCGTCCGCTACGGCGACTGGGAACGCAAAGGCCTCGCCGTCGACTTCTGACGCCAGCCCCCCGCACCCCCCATTCATTTGTTCATAAATATCCCACGGGGGTGCAGGGGGTGTGAAACCCCCTGCTTGCGCCCTCTCAATCCCAAACCACCGGTTGGGTCTCATAAGCAATATACAGCGGATGCTTCGGCAAGCCGCCCTTGCTCAGCCCCAGATGATACAACTCCACCCCCGCCCCACGCAGCAAGGCCTCCACCGCCGCGCCGCGCCCCAGATGCAGCCCATGCGTCCCCCAGGCGCAGATCACCCGGTCCGCCTCCGCCGCCATCTCCACAATCGCCGTATCATTGCCCGGCCCCACCGGGTCCACTGCCCGGCGCATCACCTTCGGATCGGTCGCCCGGTACGCAAAGATATTCCCCACCGCAAAGCTGCCAAACCCCAGCGCCCTTGCCCGACGCTCACAGCGCTCCACCGTCGGATCGTTCTGCGTCTCGGTCGCCGTCGAGGGGTTCAGCATCACGAACAACGCCCGCGGCCCCGGCTCCCACACCCGCACCAGCCGGTAACGAAAGGCCTCGTCATCGGAATACTCCGCCCAACTCGCCGCGTCGCCCTTCTGATGACTGCGCCGGATCATTCCTGCACGAACACCCGGCTTGGATGGAACATCCCGAACTTCACCTCGCCCAACCCCAGGGCAACCCCCTGATGCGAGGCCCAGCATTCCCCCTCGACACTCTCAAACACCGCGCCCGGATTGCCCACGGCAATCTTGCGCGCGCCATCCGCCGTCACCTCAACCCGCTCCATATCCGCCAAAGCCGCCTCAATGGGCAACAGCCGGTCCTCCAGCGTCCCCTCTTCCCCCAGCCGCAGCACCTCGTCCCAGGTCAGCCCGTCCGCCGCATCAAACGGCCCCGACCAGGTCCGCCGCAGCCAGGACACATGCGCCGCAGTCCCCAAAGCCCGCCCCAGATCCCGCGCAATCGACCGCACATACCCGCCTTTGCCGCAGACCATCTCCAGCACGACATGATCCGCATCCACCCGCTCGATCAGCTCCAGGCTCTCCACCCACAACGCCCGCGCCGCAAGCTCGAACGCCTCCCCCTCGCGCGCCAGCGCATAGGCCCGCTCGCCCTCCACCTTCACGGCTGACACCCGCGGCGGCACCTGCATGATCTCGCCGCGAAACGCCCCCAACGCGTCAGAAATAGCCTCCGTCGAGGGCCGCACCTCCGAAGACGCCACAACCGCCCCCTCTGCATCGTCGGTCGAGGTTTCAGCCCCGAGCCGCACCTCGAACCGATAGCACTTCAACGCATCGGTCAGCACGGCCACCGTCTTGGTCGCCTCGCCGAAGGCCACGGCCAGAACCCCGGTCGCCGCCGGGTCCAAGGTCCCCGCATGCCCGGCCTTCTGCGCCTTCAACAGCCACTTCACCTTGTTGACCACGTCGGTTGACCCCAAGCCCGCCGGCTTGTCCACGATCAACCACCCCGACAGCTTGCGCCCCTTCTTCGACCGTCCCATTCAGTTCCCCACCACAAGACCCACAATCGGCCCCACCGGGAACCCCGCGCCACTCTCGCCGACCTCCGGCGCGTACAGCCGAGAGATCGAGCCATCCAGATACAGCGCGTCCTTGGCCCCCAGCACATCGCGGAAGAACCGCGCAAACCGGTCAAAGGTCAGCGGCGCATCCGACATCGCAAACCACGCCATCTTGCCATCCGCGCTGACCCCCACCCCGTTCCGGATGTGGAACGAGGACGAATCGGCCTGAAACGCCGGATGCAACGCGCCATCAATCACCAGCATTGGCCCCGATTGCGTCGCATAGCGGCAGGCCGGCGGCGTCCTCGCAAAGGCCCGGCTCTCCACCACCGAAAATCCGGCCCCGATGCAGAACACCCCATTCGGCAGCAGCCCGAAATTGCCCGGACCGGCGCGCGTCACGATGCCATGCGCCTGCACGCCATCCTCGACATACAATCCCACCGGCGATTGATCCGGCTGGAACATCCCGGCGTTCATCGCAAAGGCCAGATGCTGGCCCTTTTCCGCCAGCGCCGCATCCACCGCCGAAAAGTCGCCATAGACCAGCCCATCCCGGTCTTTCAGGAACAGCCGGACATCATCGCCCGCCTTGGCCGCGCAATAGGTGATCGGCGTGCCTTCGAACGTGGTCGCAATGCAGGCCGCCCCCGCAGGGCTTGCCATCAGGGTCAGGGCAATCAACAGGTTCCGCATCGCTCAGTCTTCGGTTGTGTCGGCAGGGCCCGCGTCATCTTCGGGCCGATCGGGTGCCGCAATGTCGCGCATCACGCCGGGATCCGAGAACATCCGCCGCGTCTCGTCCAGCCGGTCAAAGGTCTCGTCCCGCCGAAAGCGCAGATCGGGGGCATGGCGCAGAATGACCTCTTCGGACACCTTCTTGCGCAGGATGCCGCGATGCCGTGACAACGCTTCAATCGCCGCATCGACATTGCCGCTGCCCAACAGCGGCATGACATAGACCGTCGCGATCTTGAGGTCGCTGGACACGCTCACCTCGCCGATCGTGATCGACATGGCGTCGAAGGCCGGATCATGGATCTCGCCCCGTGACAGCAATTCCGACAGACGCCGCCGGATCATTTCGCCCACGCGCAGCTGACGCTGGCCGGGCCCTTTGGATGTTTGTTTGGCCATGCCGCCCCTTTAGGCCGAAATGCGCCGCTCCGCAACGGCATGGCGGCACGCCGGGCGGAACTCTGTCCCGATTCGCGCAAAGTTGGTAAACTCCGCGCGCGCTGCCGCCTGTAGCTACGCAGAAATGACGCAAAAACCACGAAGTCCCGCCAGGGAAACCAGACCAAAACACCCCGCCGCCCCCAGATTAATCCACCGTTCCCAACCGCTTGGCCGCATCTGGCCCGAAACCCTTGCACCAGCCCCCCGCCGCAGCATAAACCCACCCAAACCGAGGGAGGCACCCATGAACGACAAGCCCGGTATCGTGGTCACCGGCGCATCCGGACGGATGGGCCAGACCCTGATCAAACTCATCCTCGCTTCCGACCGCTGGCACCTTGCCGGCTGCATCGAACGCCCCGGCAACGCCTGGCTTGGCCGCGACGTGGGCGAGGCGATGGGCCTTGGCACCCTCGGCGTCACCGTCTCGGATGACCCGTTGCCCGCCTTCGCCCGCGCCCGCGCCCTGGTCGACTTCACCGCCCCTTCGGCCACGGTCGAGTTTGCAGCCCTTGCCGCGCAGGCCCGCCTTGTCCATGTCGTCGGCACCACCGGGCTTGAATCCGAACACCACCGCAAACTCGATCTCGCCGCCCCGCACGCCGTCATCATTCAGGCCGGCAACATGAGCCTTGGCGTCAACCTCTTGACCAAGCTGACCCAGAAAGTCGCCCAAGCCCTTGATATGGATTGGGATATCGAAATCGTCGAGGCGCATCACCGCATGAAGGTCGACGCCCCCTCCGGCACCGCCCTGATGCTCGGCCAAGCCGCAGCCACCGGCCGTGGCACCTCGCTGGAGGCCGCTAGAACCCCCGCCCGCGACGGCATCACCGGCGCGCGCACCCGCGGCTCCATCGGGTTTTCCGCCATCCGGGGGGGCGACATCGTCGGCGAACATGACGTGATCTTCGCCGCCGATGGGGAGCGTATCATCCTGCGCCACATCGCCACCGACCGTGGCATCTTCGCCCGCGGCGCCCTGAAGGCCGCGCATTGGGGGCTGGACCAGAAGCCCGGCCGCTATGACATGATGGACGTGCTGGGCCTGTGAATTCCCAAGCGCCCGCAAGCGCTTAGCGTTTGCGGGCGGCCAGCGACAGGCCAAGTGCCGCCCCGGTCATGGCAATGCCGAACACCGCATAGGTGGCAAACCCCGCCTTGATCCCCCAGCCCTGCGCCAGCGCCGACATCGCAAAGGGAAACACAAAGGCCCCCACCCCACCGCCGGTAGCCGCAAAGCCAATCGCCTGACTTTGCGCCAGCGGAAAGCAGTTGCCCAACAGGGTGATGACCGCCGGATAATAGACCGAACACCCCAAGCCCGCCAGAAACACCAGCGTCAAGCCCGCGCCATGCGTCAACGCGCCGATCGGGGCAAATCCCAGCAGGCTCAACCCGCCAATCGCCAGCGTCGCAAGGGTCGAGAATCCCAGCAAAATCCGGTCCTGCCGCCGGCCGTGGTACAACAGCGGCACCCCAAACCGCCCTGCCAGCAAACCCGCCCAGAACAAGGACACCAGCAAGGCGCTTTCTGCCGCAGGGGTGTCGAACACCTTGACGAAATACTCCGCCACCCAGTTCGACACGCCCAGTTCGACGCCCACATAAAAGAACAGCGCCAGAAACGACAGCCAATAGGCCGGATGCGCCGACAGCCGCTGCGGGTTGGCCTCCACATCATCCTGCGCGGTCAAATCCATCCGAATCAATGCAATAGCCAACGCCAGCGCCGCGAAGATCCCCGTCATCGCGTGGTACACGCTGATCCAGTCGAACCCGGCTCTGACCAGCACCCCCAAGGCCAGCGGCCCCAGGATCGCCCCCACCGCAAAGGCGCCGTGCATCAGGTTCATCGGCCGCCCGGTCTTGGCCGTGTCAAGCCGCAAGGTCGACCAGTTGACGGTGATCTCGACAAAGCCCTGCCCGACGCCGATCAGCGCGCTCAACAGAACATTGGTCAAAGCGTCCGGTGTCGCGCCGAAAAACAACAGCCCGGTGGCCGAGGTGCCCAACCCCAGCACCATGGTCCGCTTCGGCCCCAGCCGCTTGATGGCAAAGCCACCCACGAAGGTGAAACAGAAATAGGCCACCGCATTGGCGCCCAGAACCGATCCCGCCACCAGATAGCTCCACCCGAAACTGGCCAGGATCTTCGGCAAAGCCGCCCCGATGATCGTCATCGAGGTGCCAAACACCGTGAACACGCCAAACAGCGCAAGAAACAGCAGGCGGTGACGGGGTTCGATCAGGGGCATGGCGCGGCCTTTTGCACAGGGTCCGGCCTGTTTACGGTTCCAACCCGCCGAAAGCCAGCCCTCAGGCCAGATCCGCCAAAGTCGCGTCAATCGCCCGCAAGATCTCGGCCGCGTCGCCCTCGGTCATCGGCGTCGACAGCGCGAAAAGCCCGTAGCCCGAGGACAGAACCCCCCGGTTGAGCAGCCCCTTGAAGAACCGGTCCAGCCGGTCCTTCTCAGCCGCCGAGGGGTAGACCGACCGGTAATCCACAATCGGCTGCCCGGTGAAATGCACCTTGAACAAGGACCCCATCCCCACGCATTGCCCTGTAATCCCATGCTTTTTCAACGCGGCATTGGTGCCGTCCCGCAGGAAGCGTCCCAAGCGGTCCAGATGCGCAAACACCTCGGGCGTCAGGGCCTGCATGGCCGCAAGACCGGCCCGCATCGTCACCGGGTTGGCGGTGAAGGTGCCGCCATGGGGCAGGGCGGGCTTGCCCCGGGTTGGATCAAACACCGCCATCACCTCGGCCCGCCCCGCCACGGCCCCCACCGGAAACCCGCCGCCGATAATCTTGCCCAAGGCCGTCAGGTCGGGGGCTATCCCCCAAAGCCCCTGCGCGCCGCCATAGCCCAGCCGGAAGGTGATCACCTCGTCAAAGATCACCAGCGCCCCGCTGGCATGGGCAATCTCGACCAAAGCCGCCAGATACTCGGTCCGCACCGGGATCAGCCCCGCGCGGTTGGGCATCGGGTCGATCAACACCGCCGCAATCTCGGCCCCCTGCACGGCAAACACCGCCCGCAGCGCCTCCACGTCATGGAACGGCACCGCCACCACATCGGCCAAGACCCCCGCCGGCGTCCCCTTGGCATAGGCGGTCGAGACCGGCATATCCCCCCAATTGGCCGGAGAGCTGTCCAGACTGACCTCGGCAAAGTCATAGGACCCGTGATAGGCCCCCTCGATTTTCACGATCTTCGCACGGCCGGTAAAGGCCCGCGCCGCCTTGATCGCCATCATCACGCCCTCGGTGCCCGAGTTGGCAAACCGGATCTGATCCGCCGCAGGCAGCCGCCCCACCAGCAGTTCGGCCAGCTCCACCTCCGCCAGCGTCGGCGCGCCGAACGCCGTCCCCAAGGCCATCTGATCCACCACCGCCGCCGTCACGCCTGGCCACCCATAGCCATGGATCATCGCGGTAAAATTGTTGATGCAGTCGTAATAGACATGCCCATCCACATCCCAGACTCGGCACCCCTCACCCTTGGCCGCATAGATCGGAAACGGATCGATAAACACCGTCGTCCGGGTATTGCCCCCCGGCATCACCCGGCGCGCCCGGTCAAACAGCGCCGCCGAGGCGGGGGAACTCTCTGGATACTTCAACATCATGGCACCTTGGGCGGGGGAACGCCCGCATCCCAGGCCCAAAGGCTTGCCCCGTCAATCCCCCTCTTGCCCCGCCGACCGGCCTGCCGCACTCTGCCGCAAACCAAAGGGGCCACCATGCGCAATATCATCAACCTCGGCACCTTGCCCGCCACCACGACCCAAGGCACCGAAACCTTCGGCACCGCGCTGAAATCGCTGCCCTTTGGCACGGACGAAGGCCTCCGCTTCGGCCACCTCACCGCGCAGGGCCTCGGCTCCCTCGCGGTGGAGGCGACGATCACCGTGATCCTGCGCCAAGGCACCCTGACGCTGGAAGGCGCCGCCTCCGACATCACCCTGCACGAGGGTGAGGCCGCCCTGATCGGCAAAGGCACCGCACTGGCGTGGAAGGCGCAGAACGCCGACCTCATCCTGATCGCCGATTTCGCCGCCGAACCCCGCAATCTGGTCGCCAAGCACGACCTCGCGCAGCCCCTGGGCCAAGGCACCAACCCCAACGTGGCGCTCCTCCGCTCGCCGATGCCCACCATCGGTCACCACGGCTTCATCGCCGAGGCGCAACTTTCCTCCGGCCTCTGGTCCGCCACGCCCTATGACCGCGCCCCGATCGACTATGCCTTCACCGAGTTCATGTACCTGCTCGACGGCACCGTCACCCCCTACGATGACGCCGGCCAGACCGAGCGCTTCACCAAGGGCGATGTCTTCATCATCCTCAGCGGCGCGCAGGCCGGCTGGCACAACCCCGAGACTGTCCGCAAACTCTACGTCATCCGCCAGCACGCCACCTAAACCGCCACCCCCGCCTTCAGCCCATCAAACACTGCCTCCTCGGCGGTGCGCGGCGCCAGACAATCCCCCGCCATGATCACCCGCACCCCCAAAGCCTCCAGCGCCTCCGACAGGTCATCCACCGGAGAATGCCCCAAAGCCAAGACCACCGTATCAATCCCCTCCACCTCCACCGCATCCCCGTTGGAGGTGTGCTGCAGATAAACCGTATCCCCCGCCGTCCCATACAGCCGCGCGTAAGGCCGCACCTCCACCCCCAGCCGATGCAGTTCTGACGCCAGATTATCCCGCACATACAAGGGCAAAGCCTCGCCCAGATGCGTGCCGTTCAGCGCCAGCGTCACGCGGCACCCTTCCCGAGCCAGCATCTCCGCCACCCCCGGCCCGATCCAGTCACAGCGCCAATCCGCCACCAGAACCCTGGCCCCCGGGCGAACCTTTCGCTCCAGCACATCCCAAGCCGTGACGATTTGCACCTGCCCATCGGTGGGCAATTCCGGCACGAACGGCACCGCCCCCGTGGCGATGATCACCACATCCGGCGCCTCCGCCTGCACCATCTCCACCGTCACCCGCACCCCGCGCCGGACCTGAACCTGCGCCAGCTCCATCTCCCGCGCGAGGTTCGTGACAATCCCGCCAAACTCCGCCCGCCGTGGCAGCAACTGCGCCTTCAGCGCCTGCCCCCCCAACTGCGGGGCCGCCTCATACAGCGTCACCAGATGCCCGCGCTGGGCCGCCGTCACCGCCGCCTTCATCCCCGCAGGCCCGCCACCGACAACCATCACCCGCTTGGGCGCATCTGCCACCGCCACCGCACCATAAACCAGCTCCCGCCCGGTCTCGGGATGCTGAATGCAACTCACCGGCAGCCCGCGATGGAAATGCCCGATACACGCCTGATTGCACCCAATACACGCCCGAATGTCATCCGTAGCCCCGCGCAGCGCCTTCGCGGGCATCTCAGGATCGGCAATCAACGCCCGCGTCATGCCGCACATATCCGCCTGACCCGCAGCCAGAATCCCCTCCGCGATCTGCGGCTGATTGATCCGCCCCACCACGAACACCGGCACCTGCAACGCCTTGCGAAACGCCGCTGCATCCACCGCCACATAACCGGGCGCAAACGCCATCGGCGGCGCAATATGCACCGCCCCCCCGACCGAGGCAGAGGTCCCCGTCGTCACATTCACATAATCCAACCCCGGCTCAACGGCGACACAGGCAGCCAGTGCCTCCGCCAAAGTCAGCCCCTCGTCATCCCGCTCGCCGCCGCTGATCCGCAGCCCCACGACAAACCGCTCATCCGTCGCCGCCCGAATAGCCGCCAGCACCTCCCGCAAGAACCGCTGCCGCCCCGCATCATCCCCGCCATAGCCATCGACCCGTCGATTGACGCGAGGGTTCAAAAACTGCGCCGGCAAGTACCCATGCGAGGCCACCACCTCCACCCCATCCAACCCCGCAACCCACATCCTGCGGGCGGCCGACGCATACCCCGCCACGATCTCCTCAATCATCCTGACCGGCAACGCCCGCGGCATCACATGGAACCGCTCGTTCGGAGACACAGACGGAGCATAGGCCACCGCCAGCAAGCCATCCGCGCTTTCCATGATCTCGCGCCCGGGATGGAACAACTGGCTGACAATCGCCGCCCCCTCCGCATGCACCGCCTCGGCCAAAGTCCGATAGCCCGGAATGCAATCATCCGACGTCGCCATCAGCAGATGCGAGGTATACCGCGCCGTCTCATGCACCCCCGCAACCTGCGTGACGATCAACCCAACCCCGCCCTTGGCCCGCGCCCGGTGGTACGCCACCAAGGCCGCATTCACCGTGCCATCCGTGGGCAGCGTGGTGTCATGCCCGGTCGACAGGATCCGGTTGCGGATCGTGACGCCGCGTATGGTCAAAGGAGCGAAAAGGTGGGGAAAACGCATGGTCTGGCCTCTCAAGCGGATGCGCGAGTGCTAGGGCAGGGCGGCCCCCCTCTTCAAGCGGTTTATCCCGGCATCATGCCGCAGGTGCGGCCAAAGCCGTCACCTCCACCTTCATCCCCGGCACCGCCAGCTCCTTGACCCCCACCGCGCAGCGCACCGGATAGGGTTTGGCGAAATACCGCAGATAGACGGCATTGAACGCCGCCCGGTCCGCCATGTCGGTCAGGTAGATCGTCAGATGCAGCACCCGGTCCATGCCGCTTCCCGCCGCCTCCAGTGCCGCCTTCAAGGCCCGCAAGGTCTCCTCGCTTTGCGCCGCAATATCCCCCAACTCGATCGACCCATCGACCCGCGTCGGAATCTGCGTCGTCACCAGCACATCGCCAAACCGCGCCACATCGGACGAGATAGACTCCGGATCAGCATCCGGCGTGAACGTAAGGTCGGTCACGGCCACATCCTCCACAATTTCCCCCACCTGACCCCAACTCCCCCATCCATATCAAGCCCCCCCCCTTCAGGGACATTTCCCCGGCGCCGATTTATCGGCGCCACCCCCCGGTCAGGGCCGTTGGCGCCCTGCGCCAGCTGCCCTGACCGGGCAATCCCCTGCAGCAGGATCGTCGCCAACCCCAGTGCCGCCCCCGCCGAATCTTCTTGCTTCCCGGCCCGCGCCCTCTAATTTGATCATAAGCCCGCGCCAAGCGGCACCGCGCCACGTGCGCCAATCCGGGAGTGTAAAATGCAAACCTTCAAGCTGATGGGCACCGGCCTTCTGGCCTTTGCCCTTGCCACCACGCCACTGCTGGCCCAGGTCACCGCCATCGGCGCCGGCGAGGGGGAAGTCGATATCGTCGCCTGGCCCGGCTATATGGAGCGCGGCGAAAGCGACAAGACCTTCGACTGGATCACCAAGTTCGAAACCGAGTCGGGCTGCAAGGTCAACGTCAAGACCGCCGGCACCTCGGATGAGATGGTCACCCTGATGAACCAGGGCGGCTTTGACCTTGTGACGGCCTCGGGCGACGCCTCGCTGCGCCTGATCGCCGGCAAGAAGGTGCAGGAAATCAACACGGCGCTGATCCCGTCGTGGTCCAAGCTGGATGACCGCCTGAAGGACGGCGCCTGGTTCACCGTCGATGGCAAGCACTACGGCGTGCCCTATCAATGGGGCCCCAACGTGCTGATGTACAACACCGACGTCTTCAAGACCGCCCCCACCTCGTGGTCGGTGGTGTTCGAGGAAGGCAATCTTCCCGATGGCAAGACCAATGCCGGCCGCGTGCAGGCCTATGCCGGCCCGATCTACGTGGCCGACGCGGCGCTGTACCTGATGGCCCACAAGCCCGACCTCGGCATCACCAACCCCTACGAACTGACCCCGCCGCAATACGCCGCAGCTCTTGACCTGTTGCGCGCCCAACGCAAACTGGTCTCGCGCTACTGGAGCGATGCGGCCACCCAGACCGATGACTTCAAGAACGAAGGCATCGTCGCCTCCACCTCCTGGCCCTATCAGGTCAACCTACTGCAGGGCGAGAAGTTCCCGGTCGCCTCCACCGTCCCGTCCGAGGGCGCCACCGGCTGGTCTGACACCTCGATGCTGGCCACCGACGCGCCGCACCCGAACTGCGCCTACAAATGGCTGGAACACACGCTGAACTCCAACCTGCAATCCGACCTCTCGGTCTGGTTCGGCTCGGTCCCCGTCGTGCCCGCCGCCTGCAGCGACAAATCCGGCCAGCAAACCCCGGAAGGCTGCAAGGCCAACGGGTCCGAGACTTTCGACAAGATCCATTTCTGGACCACCCCAATCGCCGATTGCAAAGCCGGGGCCGGCGCCTGCGTGCCCTATGCCCAATGGGTGACCGACTACATGGCCGTCACCGGCGGCAACTGATGCCAACAGGGGCTGACAGCCCCTGCGACCCAAGGCCGGGCAAAGGCACCTTTGCCCGGCATTCCTTTTGAACCGTGATTCCCATGCCCCCCGCCGCCGCCTCCTCCGCCGCCTCCTCCGCCGCCGCCTCTGCGCCCGCCGTTGAATTCCGCGCCGTCACCCGCCACTTCGGCCCGATCAAAGCCGTCGACTCCGTCGACCTGACCATCGCCGAGGGCGCCTTCTTCGCCATGCTCGGCCCGTCCGGCTCCGGCAAGACCACCTGCCTGCGCCTGATCTCCGGCTTCGAGCAGCCCTCCTCCGGCACGATCCGCATCTTCGGCGAAAACGTCTCCGCCACGCCGCCCCACCTGCGCAACGTCAACACGGTCTTTCAGGACTACGCCCTGTTCCCGCACCTCACCGTCCGCGACAACGTCGCCTACGGCCTGATGGTCAAAGGCATGCCCCGCGCCCAACGCTACGCCAAGGCCGAGGAAATGCTGGCCCTCGTCAAGCTCGACAGCTACGGCGCCCGCAAACCCGCCCAACTGTCCGGCGGCCAACGCCAACGCGTCGCCCTCGCCCGCGCCCTCGTCAACGAACCACGCGTCCTCCTCCTCGACGAACCCTTGGGCGCCCTCGACCTCAAACTGCGCGAGGCGATGCAGGACGAACTCAAAGCCCTGCAGAAACGTCTCGGCATCACCTTCATCTTCGTCACCCACGACCAGGGCGAGGCGCTCTCGATGGCCGACAGCCTCGCCGTCTTCCACAACGGCAAGATCGCGCAAATCGGCACCCCCGCCCAAATCTACACCCAACCCGCCACCCGCTTCGTGGCCGATTTCGTAGGCTCCTCCAACGTCCTGCCCCCCGCGCTGACCCAGGCGCTCGGCGGTCCCGCCAAATGGTCGTCGCTGCGCCCCGAATCCCTGCGCCTCGCCGAAACCGGCCCTCTCACCGGCACCGTGCAATCCCACCGCTACCTCGGCACCGGCACCCGCATCACCCTCACAGCCCAAGGCACCGAGATCGCAGCCTTCCTCCCCGCAGGCACCGAACTCCCGCCCGAGGGCGCCCAAATCTCCCTGACCTTCGTCCCCACCGCCCTGCACCTCATGGACGAGATGCCATGACCCCCCGATTTGCTCCTTGCCAAATACTCCCGCCGGAGGCCCTTGATTTTTCGCAGAAAAATCGTAGCCCCAACATGACCGCAGAATTTTCGCATAAAATTCATCCCCTGATCCCCCCAGAATTTTCGCAGAAAATTCGTTTCCCGGCTCCAGCAGAATTTTCGCAGAAAATTCGCCCCCCGGCTCCCGCAGAATTTTCGCAGAAAATTCGTGCCCAGACTCCCGCAGAATTTTCGCAGAAAATTCGTGCCCCGGCTCCTGCAGCGTTTTCGCAGAAAATGCCTCCCTTGGCCCCGCAATGACCCGCGCCATCTTCCCCGCCCGCAGCCTCGCGGATCGCCTCACCACGCTCTTCTGGCGCCATCCCAGGGTGCTGCTCGCCCTCCTGCTCGCCCCGCCGCTTCTCTGGCTGGGCCTCGTCTATCTCGGCTCGCTCGCGGCGCTCCTCCTGCAAAGCTTCTACTCGCTCGACAGCTTCTCCGGCCTCGTGATCCCCGAATTCACCCTCACGACCTACGCCCAGCTCTTCACGCCGTCCAATCTCTCCATCATCCTGCGCACGCTTCTGATGGCCGCCGCCGTCACGCTGGCGTCCGCTCTCATGGCCTTCCCCATCGCCTACTATGCCGCCCGCTACGCCCGGGGCCGCTGGAAAGCCGCCTTCTACCTCGGCGTCATGCTCCCCTTGTGGAGTTCGTATCTCGTCAAGGTCTACGCCTTCAAACTGATCCTCGCCAAAGAGGGCATCCTGACCTGGATCGCCACCTCCACCCACACCGATTGGCTGCTGACCGCAGCCCTGTCGCTGCCCTATGTCGGCGGCAATTCGCTGGCCACCTCCTACCTCGGCACCTTCACGGTCTTCTGCTACGTCTGGCTGCCCTACATGATCCTGCCGATGCAGGCGGCGCTGGAACGCGTCCCCGCCTCGATGCTGGAAGCCGCGGCCGACCTCGGCGCCACCGCCCGGCAAACCTTCTGGACGGTGGCCCTGCCACTGGCCCTGCCGGGCATCATCGCAGGCTCGATCTTCACCTTCTCGCTGACCTTGGGCGACTACATCATCCCGCAGATCATCGGCAACTCGGCCAGCTACATCGGCATGGCGGTCTACCAACTCCAAGGCACCGCCGGCAATGTCCCCCTCGCCGCCGCCTTCGCCGTGGTCCCCATCCTGATCATGCTGGTCTACCTCACCCTCGCCCGCAAAGCCGGAGCCTTCGATGCGCTCTAAACCCTCCCTCACCCTCCGGCTTACCGCCGCCGCGGGCCTGCTTTTCCTGCACCTGCCCATCCTCCTGATCTTCCTCTACGCCTTCACGACCGAGGAGCGGTCCTTCGTCTTCCCGCCGCCCGGCCTCACCACCCAATGGTTCGCCGTCGCCTGGAACCGCGCCGACATCTGGCCGCCGCTTTTGCTGTCGCTCAAGGTGGCGCTCTTCTCCACCACGCTGGCCCTGATCCTCGGCACCCTGATCTCTGCCGCCATGTCGGGCGCCAAATTCTGGGGCCGCGACCAGCTTTCCCTCCTCGTCGTCCTGCCGATTGCCCTTCCCGGCGTCATCACCGGCATCGCACTCCGCGCCGCCATCCCCATGCTGCATATCGAGTTTTCCTGGGTCACCATCGTCCTCGGCCACGCCACCTTCTGCATCGTCATCGTCTACAACAACGCCGTCGCCCGCTTCCGCCGCCTGTCCGGGGCCATCCTTGAAGCCTCCGCTGACCTTGGCGCCAACGCCTTCCAGACCTTCCGCCACATCCTCCTCCCCAACCTCGGCACCGCCCTGTTGGCCGGGGGAATGCTCGCCTTCGCCCTGTCCTTTGACGAGGTGATCGTCACCACCTTCACCGCCGGCGTCGGCGCCGCCTCCAAGACCCTGCCGATCTGGATGCTCGACGAACTGATCCGCCCGCGCCAACGCCCGGTCACCAACGTGGTCGCCATGGTGGTCTTCGCCACCACCTTCCTGCCGATCCTCGGGGCCTACGCCCTGACCCGCGACGGGGCTGACACGGCCGGCGGCGGCAAGTAACCCGCCCGCCGCCAAAGTCCGCACCAAAGAGCGCAAGTCCGCGCCTTCGATCGCACCTCTGTTCTCTTTGGTATCCCATCCGGATTGATGGGTGATTTGCCCGCGCAATTCCCCTAGCACCGATCTGACGCGGGATAACCGCGGGCGTCCAACCTATCGGAGACCACTCATGTGCGCAGATTGTGAAACACCGGTGCCGGGCACCGCGTTCGGCCGCCGCCAGTTCTTTGGCCTCGCCGCTGCGGCTGCCGCCTTGGCCACCGGCATGGCCCATGCCGATGAATGCGCTCCCTTCACGGCAGACATGCAAACCGCCGCCACACCTGATCAGGCCATCCAGGCGCTGATCGACGGCAACGCCCGCTTTGCCGCCGGCAAGTCGCTGCACTGCGACCTTCTCGCCCAGGCCGAAGCGACCGCCGCCAAGCAAACCCCCTTCGGCTGCGTTCTGGCCTGCATCGATTCCCGCGAAGCGCCGGAACTGGTGCTCGACCAGCAGGTCGGTGACATTTTCGTGGCCCGGGTGGCCGGCAATGTCGCCACCACCGAAGTCATCGGCAGCTTCGAATATGCCACCAAGGTGGCCGGGGCCAAGGCGATCCTCGTTCTGGGTCACAACCACTGCGGCGCTGTCAAAGGCGCTGTCGACAAGGCGGATGTCGGCGCCAACCTGACCGCCCTCTTGAACGAGATCGAGCCTGCCGTCGCCGCCACCAAACTGACGGGCGAGCGGTCCTCCAAGAACGGTCCCTTCGTGCAGGCCGTTGCCGAAACCAACGTCCGCATGGCCGTGAAAGACCTGACCGAGAAAAGCCCGGTGCTGAAGGCTCTGGTTGATGCGGGACAGCTCAAGATCGTCGGCGGCGTTTACGATCTGGAAACCCATCTCGTGACGATTCTCGCCTGAACGGCGTGAAAAAGGGCCGGGGTCACAGGTAAACAGCCTCTGACCCCGGCGTGCTGCCTGTAGCTACGCAAAAACGACGGGAACCCGACGCAAAACCTACGGCGTGCAGACGCCCTAAATCCGCGCCGCCGCCCGTCCCGCCCATCGCCCGGTCGCCAGACATGCCGTCAGCAAATAGCCCCCGGTCGGCGCCTCCCAGTCCAGCATCTCACCGCAGACAAAGGTCCGGGGCAGGGCGCACAGTTCCAAGTCCTTGGTAACGCTGGAAAATGTAACCCCACCGGCGACCGAGATCGCCTCGTCGACCGGGCGTGGCGCGCCCAGCCGCACTGGCAGCGCCTTGATCGCCGGCACTGGCGCCATCCCGCGGCCAAACTCCATCACCAAAGCCACGGCAGGCGCTGATAAACCCAGCTTTCTCAATCGGTTAGCCAAGGTTTCGCTGGCCTTCATCGCCCCCAGCCGCCCCGCCAGAACCGCCTCTGACAGATCCGGCATCAGGTCCAGATGCAGCAAGGCCCCTTCGCGCAAAGCGCGGGACACCGCATAGAGGCCGCCCCCCTCCAACCCCTTGGAAGATATGACAAATTCGCCCCGCTCGCGCTGGCTCCCGACGCAGAGCGCAACACCTTTCACCGCGGCCCCGAAGAACTTCGCCATATGCGGCGACCAGTCCACGAAAAATCCCATATTCGCAGGCCTAAATCCCTGAATCTCAACGCCTTTCTTTGTCAGCCAGGGCACCCATGCCGCATCCGACCCCAACCGGGCCCAACTCGCGCCCCCCAGCGCCAGAACGGTCACTTCCGGGTGCAAAACATGAACGGAATCAACGGCTTGGAACGCGAACCCCTCATCAAACCCCAGCCAGCGCCAGCGGCTGCGCAGCTCGACCCCCAGCCCCTCCAGCCGCGCCAGCCAGGCCCGCAGCAAGGGCGAGGCCTTCATCGCCACCGGAAACACCCGCCCCGAAGACCCGGTGAACACCTCCACCCCCAACCCCCGGCACCAGTCCATCACCGCCCCCGGCCCGAATTCCGCCAGCATCGGCGCCAGCTCTGGGCACTGATAAGCCCTTAGAAACGCAGGATAATCCTGATCCTTGCTGATGTTGAGCCCGCTCTTGCCTGCCATCAGAAACTTGCGTCCGGGCGAGGATTTGCCCTCGCAGACCACCACCTTGCGCCCCGCCTTGGCCAGTTCTTCCGCGGCCATCAGCCCCGCGGGCCCGGCTCCGATCACCAAGGCGTCAAGCACGCAATCCCCCCTTGATCTCGATCACCCGCTGCGGATAGGGCATCTCTATCCCATTGTTCTTGCATGCATTCCAGATCGCAAACAGCACCGGCGACATGTATTTGTTGGCCCCGCCATCCACCCCTTTCACCCAGAACTCCACGCCGAAATTCACCGCCGACTCGCCAAAGCTTTTCAGATCGCAAGCCGGCCCCTCAGGTGTCGTCAGCACAAAGGGCAAAGCCGCCACCGCCGCCTCGATGATCGTCGGCACGCGGTTCATGTCGGTGTCGTAACTCACGGAAAACAAAGCCTCATATCGGTTGGGCGACGCCTCGCTGGAATAATTCTTCACGCGCGAGGTGATGAAATGGTCGTTCGGTACCACGATCCAGCGGCCGTCAAAGGTCTCCAGCACACAGGCCCGTGCGGTCATCTTGATGATGGTCCCCGCCTCGCCGCCGTCCAGTTCGACATAGTCGCCAATCGTCGTCTGTCCTTCAAGAAGCAGGATCAGGCCCGAGACGAAATTCGCCGCGATCTGCTGCAGACCCAGACCAACGCCGACACCCAAGGCGCCGCCCAGAACGGCAACGGCGGTCAGATCTATCCCCATGATTTGCATCAACAAAAGGAACGCTGCGCCGAAGATCGCGACCTCAACGGCCTTCACCGCCAACTCCCGCGTGGCGGGGCGCAGTTCGCCCTGCTGCTTGATGTAATCGGCGCTGCGCCGGTTAGACCAATTGCCGAACCAGAACAGAAGCGCGCCCGCAATCCCGCCGCGCAGCAATGACAGGACCGAGAAGTTGATGTTGCCCAGGGACACTTGCGTCTGATCCAGCCAAGCCAAGGCCGGTTCCAGTACGCCAAGCGCATAAAGTGCCGCGAAAGGGATCAGGATGTAGCGCCCCAGAAGCCGCAAAAACCCGTCGGTCAGCACCTGCCGCGCCAGCGCCCGCGCGGCGAGGAACAGGAACACCCGCTTGCCAAAGGCAATCACCGCCCCCGATCCGAACATCGATCGCGTCACCCCCTCGCCCGCGGCCGTCAGGGCGTAGGCCGCCAATGGCAGCATAAGTGGAAGAAATCGCAGGGAAAACCTGCGCCCCTTGGCGATCAGGCCGCGGTCTTGCGTCCAAAGCAGGCGTTGTACGGCAGGGGTGGCCCGGACTGCGGCCAGGCGGGCCAATCCATAGGCGAGGATCAGAAGCGCGAATTGTGACCATGCGCCGGGGGACAACAGCCATCCCAGTGCCACGTCTTCAGCCTGCTGGACCCAGACAGTGGCTGTTGTTGCAAAATCGGTCATCGCGAACACTCCCCAATCCGGGGGTCATGCCACTGCCGGCGGGGGTCTGGCAAGCCCGCCCTCAGGCGCGCCCGGCGGTGGGTGACAACGAGACCGGGTCGATCCCCATCTCTTGCAGCGCCTTGGCCCATTTGCGCGGGTCTTCGCGCCCGAAGATCAACCCCTCCGAGGCCTCGCCGGTCAGCCAGTCATTGCGGGCGATCTCGGATTCCAGCTGGCCGGGGCCCCAGCCGGAATATCCAAGCGCCAGAATGGCTTGCGTTGGCCCGTTGCCCTTGGCTAAAGCCTCCAGCACGTCCAGCGTCGCGGTCATGCCATAGGTCCCCGCCACCACGGTGGTGGCCTGTCCGCCATCATAGTCGGTGGAGTGCAGGACAAATCCGCGGCCGCGTTCCACCGGTCCGCCAAACAGCACCCGGATGTCGCGACCGGGACCGGCGCGCGGGATCTTCAACTGGGTCAACAGGTCAGAGAAACTGAGGTCCGGCAGCGGTTTGTTCAGGATCAGACCCATCGCCCCGTCCGGGGAATGGGCGCAGACCAAGATCACAGCCCGTTCGAAACGTGGATCCCCCATGGCGGGCATGGCGACGATCAATTTGCCGGTCAGGTCCATCTTGTCCTCCTGGCTCCAACATGGTCCGATCCGGGCCATGTCTCAACCCCCGAGATGCCTTTCACGCCGGCTTCGCTGCAAAGTGATCAGCCCGGGCTTTCGCAACGGCGGGGCTTTGCCTATGGTCTTGCAATGATCAGATATGCCCTTCTTGCCTTGATGCTGGCTGGACCCGCTTGCGCGCAAAGCCAGAACGATGTCCTGCAGGCCAGCTTTCTGCCCGGTTGGCGGCAGGCCGATGGGCACTACATGGCGGCTCTTGACCTGCATCTGGCCCCGCAGTGGAAGACCTACTGGCGTGCGCCGGGTGAGGCGGGGATCCCGCCGGTCTTCGACTGGGCCGGATCAAAGAACCTGAAAAGCGTGGAGTTCCATTGGCCTAGCCCTCAGGTCATCACGTTGAACGGGATGATGAGCATCGGCTATCTGGACGAATTGGTCCTGCCGGTCGAGGTGGTGCCGCAGGACCCCGCCCAGCCGGTGACCGTGGCGCTGAAGATGGACCTTGGCGTCTGCCATGACATCTGCATGCCTGCCCATCTGACGTTTTCCAGCGACTTGAACGGGGCCGGAAAGGCCGATGCCAAGATCACCGGCGCGCTGAATGCCGGGCCGCGCATGGCAAAGGCCGCGAATTGCACGGTGGAACCCATTCAGGATGGCCTGCGCGTGACCGCCCGCATCGCCTTGCCCGTGCAAGGCTCTGACGAGACGGTCGTTTTCGAAACCCCCGATCCCAAGGTCTGGGTGGCCGAGGCGCAGACCAGCCGACAGGGCGCCGTTCTGGTGTCGCAGACCGATCTGGTGCCGCCCGATGGGGCGCCTTTTGCGCTGGATCGTTCGGGTGTGACGGTCACCGTACTGGCGCCGGATCATTCGGTGGAAATCCGGGGCTGCCCGGCGCCGTGAACGGCGCGCCCTAACGTTCACGCCGGGTGATGCGGATCAGGGTGCGCTCCATCACGGCCATCGCCGGGGCCCGAGAGGTTGACCGCAGCGTCATGTCGGTTTCAACCAGCAAGGACAGTGCCTTTTCAATCTGCCGCACCGTCCAGTTTTGGGCCTGCTTCATCATCCGCTCACGGCGTTTGAAAAACCCTCGCGCCTTGGCGAAACCAGAGGCAGGGCCCTCGGGGTCGGTGTTCATCAGGTGCAGCGTGGTGAAGTGGCGCAGGGCGCCGATGCACAGCGTCACCGGCAGCACGCCTTGGCCCTCAAGCCGCCGCAAGACCGGGCCAATTTCTCCCATCCGCAACTCGGCCACCGCGTCCAGCAGAACCTCTGCTTCGGTTTCAATTGTCGCCGGGGCAAGGGCAGCAATCTCGACAGGGGTTAATGGTGCTGTGTCGCGAAACTTGTAAAGCGATATTTTTTCAAGGGTTTGTCGGAAGTCACCCGGGTCGAGGCTGCGCGACAGAGTCAAGAGTTCCGTCATCGCATCATTGGGAACGGCGACAAGTCCGGCCCGCTTCAGCTCGGCCTCGATCTCTTCGCGGGTGGGGGGATCGTCGTAAAGGCCGATGCAGATCACGGCGAAATGCTTCTCGGCCAAGGTCTTGAGGGTGGATTTGCCCGTCAGGTTGCCCGCTGTCACCACTATGCTGGCGTCGCCCGGGCGCCAGGCGTCAAAGGCTGCCTGCAGGGTGCCCGACAGGCCGTCGGTGGCATCCTCGACCACCACAACGCGGGGGCCGGGGAAGAAACCGCGCGCTTTCACGGCATCAAGCAGGGCCGCGGCATCCTTGCGCAGCTCGGCGGCGGGAATGCGGGTCAGGCGCATCTCCTCGTCTGCGCCCGGACCGGCAAGCGCCACCACGGCCTCGGCCCGCTTCATGGCGACGCGCATGGCGTCCTCGCCAAAGATCACCAGCGCGGCCTTGCCGGGATCGGGCTTGGCCAGATAGCGTTTGGCCTCTGCCCCCTGCAGCTTCATGTCGGGAAGGTGGGCGAGGCGGCCATCAGCCGCAGCACCACATCATCTGCCAAAAGCCGCATCAGCCGCAGGCTGGCGTCGGTTTCAGCGGTCAAGCCCGCCACGGTCGAGCCGGTGGCGGAATAGGAGGTGAAGCTGTCGATATGGCCGCCCGTGATGCGCAACTTGTCAGCGCGGCGCGTCAAGGTCCAGTCCAGCCCGCCGGTCAGGTTGTAGCGCGTGATGGCCCCATCCGGCGTGATGCCGACGCCGACCGGCGTGGTGGTGATCACATAGGTCAGGTCATACAAGGGGTTGGTCGGGCGACCCAGCCGTTCCTCCATCCGTTGCACGAAGTCGAAGCTGTTCTTGTCGGTCGGGTCCGCCGTGCGCACGGTGCCCAAAAGCCCCTCGGCGGGGCCTTTGGTGCCGAAGGCGGGGGTGAAGCCGCAGGCGGCGAGCGCCAGCGGCATCAGCAGAATGCTACGTCTAGACCACGACATTGATGATGCGCCCCGGAACCACGATCAGCTTCTTGACCGGTTGCCCGGCAAGGAAGCGAACCACATCCTCGTTCGCAAGTGCAATCTTTTCGACGTCCGCCGCCGACATATCCTTCGGCACGCTGATTTCCGCCCGCCGCTTGCCGTTGATCTGGATCGGCAGGGTCACGGTGTCATCGACCAGCAGCGCCGGATCGGCCTTGGGCCAAGGCGCTTGCGCGCAAAGACCCGCGCCACCCTGATAGGTCCAGATCGATTCGGCGATGTGCGG
The DNA here is from genome assembly GCF_964946895.1 of Stagnihabitans sp. Classification (NCBI taxonomy): domain Bacteria; kingdom Pseudomonadati; phylum Pseudomonadota; class Alphaproteobacteria; order Rhodobacterales; family Paracoccaceae; genus Stagnihabitans; species Stagnihabitans sp. The sequence goes on from NZ_CBBQHX010000034.1 coordinate 45,699, forward strand.
GGTCATCGGCGACATCAACTTGGCCAAAGTGCGGATCGCTTCCTTCAGAACGGAGGTCGAGGCTGACGACCGCGCAATCGCGTTGGTGAATTCGTACAGTTTGGCGATGGCCTTGTTGAAGGCAAAGCCCTCGATCCCCGCCGTCACTTCCGCAATCGCCTTGTGGGTGGCGCGCAGCAGGTCCTGATCGCCCTCGCCCTTGTGATCCTCCGGCATCTCGCCGATGCGGGAGCACAGGGCCCAGACGCGGGACAGATGCTTGAAGGTCGCTTCCGCGCCCGAGGCGGTCCATTCCACATCCCGTTCGGGCGGCGAGTCGGACATGACAAACCAGCGCGCTGTATCTGCGCCGAAAGCCGCGATGATGTTCATCGGGTCAACGACATTCTTCTTGGATTTCGACATCTTGGCCGAGGGGATCACCTCAACCGTCGTGCCGTCGGCCAGCGTGGCCCCGGCGTCCGTGCGGATGACATCCTCGGGCAAATGATACACAGGCCGCCCGTTGGCGTCAGTGGTCTTGTAGATCTCGTGCGTCACCATGCCTTGCGTAAACAGCGCGTTGAACGGCTCGATCGCCTTCGCAGGCAAGTGGCCGGTCTTGTGCATCGCGCGGGCGAAGAAGCGCGAGTACAGCAGGTGGAGGATCGCATGCTCGATCCCGCCGATATACTGGTCGACGTTCATCCAGTAGTCGGCATCTTCGGCCACCGTCGGGGTGGTGGCATGCGGCGCGGTGAAGCGGGCGTAGTACCACGACGAATCGACGAAGGTGTCCATCGTGTCCGTCTCGCGCCGCGCCGGGGCGTTGCACTTGGGGCAGGTGCAGTTGCGCCAGGTCGGGTGACGATCCAAGGGGTTTCCAGGAATGTCGAAGGTCACGTCATAGGGCAGTTCGACCGGCAGGTTTTCCTTCTTCTCGGCCACAACGCCGCAGGTGGCGCAATGGATCACCGGGATCGGGCAGCCCCAATAGCGTTGGCGGCTGATGCCCCAGTCGCGCAGGCGGTAGTTGGTGACGCCCTTGCCATAGCCATTGGCCTCGGCATGGGCGATGGCGGCGGCGATGGCGGCCTCGCCGGTCTGCACCTCGGCCCCGGCAAAACCGCGGACATAGTGGACGGGTTCGGATTTCATCGGCACGAAGGGCTCTGTCAGGGGCGCGTCTTCGCTGCCTTGCGCCACGAAGACGGACTGGATCGCCAGACCGTATTTGATCGCAAATTCGAAGTCGCGGGCGTCATGCGCAGGGCAGCCGAAGATGGCCCCGGTGCCATAGTCCATCAAGATGAAGTTGGCGATCCAGACCGGCAGTTCCCACGCCGGGTTCAGCGGGTGCCTGACGCGGATGCCTGTGTCCAGGCCAACTTTCTCTGCCGTCTCCAGCGCTTCTGCGGTGGTGCCGCCGATCCGGCATTTGGCGAGGAACGCTGCCACCTCCGGGTCGGATTCCAGCGCCTTGGCCAGCGGGTGATCCGGAGAGATCGCGGCGAAAGAGGCGCCCATCAACGTGTCGGGGCGGGTCGTGTAGACCTCCAGCTTGTCAAAGCCTCCCGGAGCGCCGACCGTATCAAACGTAAACTGCAAGCCTTGCGACTTGCCGATCCAGTTGGCCTGCATCAGGCGGACCTTTTCGGGCCAATCCTTCAGCGTGTCCAAGGCCTCCAGCAGTTCACCCGAATAGTCGGAAATCTTGAAAAACCATTGCGTCAGTTCACGCCGCTCGACCAAGGCGTTCGACCGCCAGCCGCGGCCGTCGATCACCTGTTCATTGGCCAGCACGGTCATGTCGACCGGGTCCCAGTTCACCACGGCGGCTTTGCGGTAGACCAGACCCTGTTCCATCATGTCGATGAACATCGCCTGCTGCTGACCGTAATACTCCGGCCGGCAGGTGGCGATTTCGCGGGTCCAGTCGATGCTCAGCCCCAAAGGCTTCATCTGCGCCTTCATTTCCGAGATGTTGCCCTCGGTCCAGTCGCGCGGGTGGCCGCCGCGTTCCATCGCGGCATTCTCGGCGGGCATGCCGAAGGCGTCCCAGCCCATCGGGTGCAGCACCGAATAGCCCTGCGCCGCCTTCGTGCGCGCCACCACGTCGCCCATGGTATAGTTGCGCACATGCCCCATGTGGATGCGCCCCGAGGGGTAGGGGAACATCTCAAGCACGTAGTACTTCGGCTTCAACGGGTCGCGCTTGGCCTCAAAGACCTGGGCATCGTCCCAAGCCTGCTGCCATTTCGGTTCGATCACGGAAGGTTCGTAGCGCGACATCTCTGGCCCCTTATGCAACGGGGCAGGAATTACACCGGCAAAGCGCCAAAGGTCCAGCCGCAGGGCACTGCCGCTGGTGAAATAATCCAGAAATCACAGGCCTGCGTCGGCAATCCGCAACTGACGTGCCCGGTTCAGGATCGCATCCTCCACCGCGCTGATCGTCTCGGGCGCCACGGCGCCACCACCGGCCCCCTGCAACGACAGCTTCAGGCTGCGCGCGTCCAGCGCCGGATCCTGCACATAGATCGTCGCCCGATAGCTGCGCCCGCCGCCCGGAGGCGTGCCGTAGCCCGTCACGATCACCCCGGTGAAGGGGTCGATCGACTGCACCGGCAGGAAGTTCAGCACGTCCAAGGCGGCATTCCAAATGTACTTGTTGACCTTCACCGTCACGTTCGGATCGGTCTTGTTGTTGAACAGGTCCCAGATCTTTTCCTTGGGCTTGTCCTGCCCCATCGCGTGGGCGATGGCTGCGGTCTCTGCGACGTTGGCGTTGTTGGTGGCATCGGGGGCGACGGCTGCGGGATTGTGGTGAAACAACCCGCCGCCACCGCAGGCCGAAAGCACGGCAACCAGGGCCAAGGCCGAAACGACAGCAATATGGCGGTGACGCAGCATCCGATCCCCCGGTTTCATGACCCGTGTCTAGCCTAGGCAGGCTGGGCTGCCAAGGCTTTTCCCCCGGTCCTTGCGCCAAGCCGATCTGCCTTGGCGTCGCACCGGTTTACGAATCGCAACCTGGCGCATCCCCCGCGCAGCACGGCGCGGGGCTTGGGAAATTTCCACGGAATCATCGGGCTTCACGCCGCCGGCAGGGCGGTCAGCCCCCGCCAGCCCATACGAATCCCCATTCCGCGCGCGAGCGAGGTCGGACCATGGCGCAACTGTGGCAAAGCTGCACCAATGACCCCGCCTTTGCCGGACGGCCCCGCGCTTCGCGTTGCAATCAACGCTGTGAAGGGCGAAAGAGAGGCATACCCAAAACGGACTTGTCTGAGTTGGGCCACCCCTGAAGAGACAACGAGGGAAACTATGAAAAAGATTCTTCTTGCGACCACCATGCTGGCTGCTACCGCTGGCTTCGCTGCTGCTGACGTGGCTGTTTCCGGTTCGGC
>NZ_CBBQHX010000035.1:0-44181 GCF_964946895.1 Stagnihabitans sp.
CCGGCACCGAGATGGTGATGCCGGGCGACAACCTGAAGTTCAACGTCACGCTGATCGCGCCCATCGCGATGGAAGAAAAACTCCGCTTCGCCATCCGCGAAGGCGGCCGCACCGTCGGCGCAGGCGTCGTCTCTAAAATTATCAAGTGACAACCTTGTGGTGCGCCCTTATAGGGGCGCACCACATACGACTAGCGACCACCACAAATGTGAACCTATGAGTCGGGCGTGATGCCCCGCTTACGTTCCGAAGGAAAAAGCAATGCAAGGTCAAACCATTCGCATTCGGCTCAAGGCCTTCGACTTCCGCGTTCTGGATGCCAGCACGCAGGAAATCGTTAACACGGCCAAGCGCACGGGCGCACAGGTCCGCGGGCCGATCCCGCTGCCGAACAAGATTGAGAAATTCACGGTTCTCCGTGGTCCGCACATCGACAAGAAGTCGCGCGACCAGTGGGAAATCCGGACGCACAAGCGTCTTCTCGACATCGTCGATCCGACCCCGCAGACCGTGGACGCGCTGATGAAGCTCGACCTCGCTGCTGGCGTCGACGTCGAAATCAAAGTGTAAGGAGCGGACACCATGCGCTCTGGCGTTATTGCAAAGAAGCTGGGCATGACCCGGCTGTTCCTTGAAAACGGCACCCAGGTTCCGGTGACCGTTCTTCAGCTCGACAACCTCCAGGTCGTGGCGCAGCGTACCGTTGAGAAGGATGGCTATTCGGCCGTTCAGCTTGGCGCAGGCACGGCCAAGGCCAAGAATGTGACGCAAGCTCAACGCGGTCACTTCGCCAAGGCCAACGTGGCCCCGAAGAAGAAGATCGCGGAATTCCGCGTGACCCCGGATTGCCTGATCGACGTTGGCGCGGAAATCACCGCTGACCATTACCTCGCTGGCCAGTTCGTGGACATCGCCGGGACCTCCTCGGGTAAAGGCTTCCAGGGTGCCATGAAGCGGCACAACTTCGGCGGTCTGCGGGCTTCGCACGGTGTGTCGGTTTCGCACCGTTCGCACGGTTCGACCGGCCAATGCCAGGACCCCGGCAAGGTGTTCAAGGGTAAGAAGATGGCTGGCCACATGGGCGCCGTCCGTTCGACCACGCAGAACCTGCAGGTCGTGCGCACGGATGCCGAGCGCGGCCTTCTGATGATCAAAGGCGCTGTCCCCGGTCATGCCGGCGGTTGGGTCACGATCAAGGACGCTGTGAAGAAGGCTGCTCCTGCGGGTCTGCCGGTTCCGGCCGCGGTTCGTGCTGCTGCACCTGCTGCAGCGGTTGGGGGTGAAGCATGAAACTGAACGTCATCACGCTGGATGGGGCCGACGCTGGTACCATCGAACTGGACGAAGCGCTGTTCGGCCTTGAGCCGCGCGCTGACATCCTGCACCGTGTCGTGCGTTGGCAGCGTTCTAAGGCGCAAGCCGGTACGCACTCCACGCTGACTCGGGCCGAAGTGTCGTACTCGACCAAGAAGATCTATCGCCAGAAGGGCACCGGCGGCGCTCGCCACGGTTCCAAGAAGGTCTCGACCTTCCGTCACGGTGGTACGTCCAAGGGCCCACATCCGCACAGCCACGAGCATTCGCTGCCCAAGCAGTTCCGTGCTCTGGGGCTGCGCCACGCCCTGTCCGCCAAGGCGAAAGCCGGCGAGCTGGTGATCATTGACACGGCGTCCCTCGCCGATGCCAAGACCGCTTACCTCGCAAAGTCGGTGCAGGAACGTGGCTGGAAGCGTGTTCTGGTCATCGACGGTGCGTCGGTGAACGAGAACTTCGCTCTGGCGTCCCGCAACATCGAAGGCGTTGACGTGCTGCCGACGATGGGCGCGAATGTCTATGATATCCTGAAGCGTGACACCCTGGTGATCACCAAAGCAGGTATCGAAGCTCTGGAGGCTCGTCTGAAATGAGCGCGAAACCCGAACACTACGACCTGATCAAGAAGCCCGTCATCACCGAAAAGGCCACCATGGCCTCGGAAAATGGCGCGGTCGTGTTCCAGGTTGCGATGGATGCCACCAAGCCGCAGATCAAGGAAGCCATCGAGGCGATCTTCTCGGTCAAGGTGAAGGCGGTTAACACCACCATCACCAAGGGCAAGTCCAAGAAGTTCCGCGGCCGTGCCGGCGAGCGGAGCGACAAGAAGAAGGCTTATGTTACCCTCGAAGAAGGTAACACTATCGACGTCTCCACGGGCCTCTGATAGTAAGCCGCGAATCTCCATGGCCCCGGGTTTCCGGGGCCATGGATTTTCATACGACAGTCTGGGTCCACGTGGTTACCGCTACGCCAGATTACCCTTGGGGAGCTTCGGCGCCCTACACACCCGGACCTGAAACCTCAGGTCCCCCTAACGGAAGACAGAGAGCATGGCACTTAAGTCGTATAAGCCGACGACGCCTGGCCAACGCGGGTTGGTTCTGATCGACCGTTCGGATCTGTTCAAAGGCCGTCCGGTCAAATCCCTTACCGAGGGTTTGACCAAGACCGGTGGCCGGAACAATACCGGACGCATCACGATGTGGCACAAGGGTGGCGGCGCCAAGCGCCTTTACCGTGTCGTCGATTTCAAGCGCACGAAATTTGATATGCCGGCAGTGGTTGAGCGGATCGAGTACGATCCCAACCGCACCGCATTCATCGCCCTGATCCGCTACACGGACGGCGAACAAGCCTACATCCTCGCTCCGCAGCGTTTGGCCGTTGGCGACTCCGTCGTCGCCGGGTCCAAGGTTGACGTGAAGCCCGGTAACGCGATGCCCTTCTCGGGCATGCCGATCGGTGCCATCGTCCACAACGTGGAGCTGAAGCAAGGCAAGGGCGGCCAGCTGGCGCGCGCTGCCGGCACCTACGCCCAATTCGTTGGTCGTGACGGTGGCTACGCTCAGATCCGCCTGTCGTCGGGCGAGCTGCGGATGGTCCGTCAGGAATGCATGGCCACCATCGGTGCCGTGTCGAACCCCGACAACTCCAACCAGAACTTCGGTAAAGCCGGTCGTATGCGCCACCTTGGTGTTCGTCCGACCGTCCGCGGTGTTGCGATGAACCCGATCGACCACCCGCATGGTGGTGGTGAAGGCCGGACCTCTGGTGGCCGCCACCCGGTTACGCCGTGGGGCAAGGGCACCAAGGGGAACAAGACCCGCAAGCATAAGCACTCGGACAAGCTTATTGTCCGTTCGCGTCACGCGAAGAAAGGGCGCTAATCCATGGCACGTTCTATCTGGAAAGGCCCGTTCGTCGACGGTTACCTGCTGAAGAAGGCAGAAACCTCGCGCGCGTCGGGCAAAAACGATGTGATCAAGATCTGGTCGCGTCGCTCCACCATTCTGCCGCAGTTCGTTGGCCTGACGTTTGGCGTCTACAACGGCAAGAAGCATATCCCGGTCGCCGTGACCGAAGAGATGATCGGCCAGAAGTTCGGCGAATACTCGCCGACCCGCACCTACTACGGCCACGCCGCCGACAAGAAAGCGAAGAGGAAATAAGCCATGGGTAAGGAAAAGAATCCGCGCCGCGTGGCGGACAACGAAGCTCAGGCCATCTGCCGGATGCTGCGCACCTCGGACCAGAAACTGAACCTCGTCGCCGGTCTGATCCGCGGCAAGAAGGTGGACAAGGCTCTGGCCGACCTCACCTTCTCCAAGCGCCGGATCGCGGGTGAAGTGAAGAAGGTTCTGCAATCGGCGATCGCCAATGCGGAAAACAACCACAACCTCGACGTCGACAGCCTGATCGTTGCCGAAGCCTGGGTTGGCAAGAACCTGGTGATGAAGCGTGGCCGTCCGCGGGCGCGCGGTCGTTTCGGCAAGATCATGAAGCCGTTCTCTGAAATCACGATCAAGGTCCGCCAAGTCGGGGAGACTGCATAATGGGTCAGAAGGTCAATCCGATCGGCATGCGCCTGCAGGTTAACCGCACCTGGGACAGCCGCTGGTTCGCCGAGTCGAAAGACTACGGCAACCTGCTGCTGGAAGACCTCAAGATGCGCGCTTTCGTGCATGAAGAGTGCAAGGCTGCCGGCATCTCGAAGGTGATCATCGAACGTCCGCACAAGAAGTGCCGCGTGACGATCTACACCGCCCGTCCGGGCGTGATCATCGGCAAGAAGGGCGCGGACATCGAAACGCTTCGCAAGAAGCTTGCCGTGTTCACCAAGTCCGAACTGCACCTGAACATCGTCGAAGTGCGCAAGCCGGAACTGGACGCTCAACTCGTTGCCGAGTCGATCGCCCAGCAGATGGAACGCCGCGTCTCTTTCCGTCGCGCCATGAAGCGCGGCGTGCAGAACGCGATGCGCATTGGCGCCTTGGGCATCCGGGTCAACGTCTCGGGTCGTCTGGGTGGCGCGGAAATCGCCCGTACCGAATGGTACCGCGAAGGCCGCGTTCCGTTGCACACGCTGCGCGCCGACATCGACTATGCCCTGTCTGAAGCGATGACGCCCTATGGTATCATTGGCGTCAAGGTCTGGATCTTCAAAGGCGAAATCCTTGAGCATGATCCGCAAGCCCATGACCGTCGTCAGGCTGAATCGCAGGAAGGCGCCGCACCGCGTCAGCCTCGCCGCGAACGCGCCTAAGGGAGAAAACAAATGCTGCAACCTAAGCGCACTAAGTTCCGCAAGCAGTTCAAGGGCCGTATCCACGGCGAGGCAAAGGGCGGCTACATGCTGAACTTCGGCTCGTTCGGCCTGAAGTCGACCGAACCGGAGCGTGTGACGGCCCGTCAGATCGAAGCGGCCCGCCGCGCGATCACCCGCCACATGAAGCGTCAAGGCCGTGTCTGGATCCGGATTTTCCCGGACGTTCCGGTCTCGGCAAAGCCTGTGGAAGTTCGGATGGGTTCCGGTAAGGGCTCGACCGACTACTGGGCAGCCAAGGTGAAGCCGGGCCGCATCATGTTCGAAATCGACGGCGTGTCCGAAGAAATCGCCCGTGAAGCCCTGCGTCTTGGCGCGATGAAGCTTCCGGTCCTGACCCGCGTCGTTCAACGCGAAGACTGGTAAAAGCGGTGCGTGCCAGCACGCACCCTGCATGAAGATTGGCCCCTCCGGTGACGGTGGGGCCTTTTGCTTAAGGAGCATGACATGGCCGAAATATCCTCGCTGTTCGTCACCCGCCTTTACCGCGCCGAGTTGAAGGAACTGGGCAAGAAGCGGATCGACTATGACGCGTTGAAAGCCGCCTGCGAGGCGATTGCCGAGGATGACGAGGCGGGTCAGAAGTGGTGCGAGGAGAACGGCTATCCCGGTTATACCTCTTACGCTTCCCTCAACGACCTGCCCTGGCGTTTCCCGATCTTCGCCGATCTGGAAAAGGCGCTGGACAATCACGTGGCGGCTTTCGTCAAGGATCTGGGCTTTGAACTGGGCGAGCGGAAGCTGAAATGCGCCTCGTTCTGGATCAACATTCTGCCCGAAGGTGGCATGCACGCCAGCCACATCCACCCGCATTCGGTGATTTCCGGAACGACCTATGTCTCGATGCCCAAGGGCACCTCGGCCCTCAAACTGGAAGACCCCCGCCTGCCGATGATGATGATCGCGCCCCTGCGGTCCAAGAAGGCGCCGCAGGAGTTGCAGCCCTTCGTCTATGTAAAGCCAAATGTGGGTGAGGTTCTGCTGTGGGAAAGCTGGCTGCGGCATGAGGTGCCGATGAACATGTCCGAGGAAGAGCGCATCTCGGTCAGTTTCAACTATGAGTGGCCGTGAGGGACCTGCTTCCGATAGGTAATTTGCTGCTGGTGAAGCGATAGAATTTGAGGAGCAACTTGTTTGCGGAAAAAAGTGCTGATCACGGTGGCACTTGTCGCCATTGGGCTAGTTGTGTGGCTTTTCGTATGGCCATCACTGCATAAAGCTGAGACGGCCGCTATCAAACTGATCGACACCGGTTGGTTGTCGGACAATACGCATGGAGAGGGAATATACATGGCACTCCAAGCGGATACGCTTCCCAACTTGGATGCAGAGGGTTCCTTAATCGGTCAAAATGTCTGCAACACCTTTATCGGTCAGGTTTTGCCGTTTGTTCTTGAAAAGACCGGGAAATCGAATCCAACGTTTGTTGCAGTGACGATCCGACGCGGTAACAGTTTCTTTGGAACCTTCTGGAGGGCGTTCTTCTCGCTTACCGTAGACAAGTGTGGTGGCGAGTTGTAGACCCACACTTCCCCCTTGCCACACCCTCCCACCTCCTGTATTGCGCCTCATCCAGCGGTTCCGGCTTTGCCAGAATCGCTGGTTTGTCATTGACCCACCAGATCCACGGTTACCCTCGGGGCCGTCTGGTGAACGGAAAAGGAAAAGGCGTATGAACGCCCAGGAACTCAAGGCCAAGACCCCCGACCAGCTGCGTGATCAGCTTGTCGCGCTGAAGAAGGAAGCGTTCAATCTGCGCTTCCAGGCAGCGACCAACCAACTGACGAACACCTCGCGCATTGGCAAGGTCCGCAAGGATGTTGCTCGTGTCCGTACCGTGCTGGCCCAAAAAGCCGCCGAAGCCGCGAAATAAGGAGAGACACATGCCCAAGCGTATCCTTCAAGGCGTTGTCACCTCCGACAAGAACGAGCAGACCATCACTGTTCTGGTCGAACGCCGCTTCAAGCACCCCGTTCTGCAGAAGACCATCCGCAAGTCCAAGAAGTACCGTGCCCACGACGCCTTGAACCAGTTCAAGGAAGGCGACACGGTCCGCATCGAGGAATGCGCCCCGATTTCGAAGTCGAAACGCTGGACGGTTGTCACTGACGCGACTGCGTGAGTGCCCTTCGTCTTGAACTGAAACGAAACCCTGGGGGCATTCCGCTCTCAAAGGTCGGAGAATACTAAATGATCCAGATGCAGACCAATCTGGATGTTGCTGATAACTCTGGCGCTCGCCGAGTTCAGTGCATCAAGGTTCTGGGCGGTTCGCACCGCCGCTATGCATCCGTGGGCGACATCATCGTGGTGTCGGTCAAGGAGGCAATTCCGAAAGGTCGTGTGAAGAAGGGTGACGTCCGCAAGGCCGTCGTCGTCCGCACCGCCAAGGAAGTTCGTCGCGAAGACGGCACCACCATCCGTTTTGACCGCAATGCAGCCGTCATCCTGAACAATCAGGGTGAACCGGTCGGCACGCGTATCTTCGGGCCGGTTGTCCGTGAACTGCGCGCCAAGAACTTCATGAAGATCATCTCGCTGGCTCCGGAGGTGCTCTGATGGCCGCTAAGCTGAAAAAAGGCGACAAGGTTGTCGTTCTGACCGGCAAGGACAAGGGCAAGCAGGGCGAGATCTCTGTCGTGTCCCCCAAGGACAATCAGGCCATCGTTGAAGGCGTGAATGTCTCGGTGCGTCACACCAAGCAATCGCCGACCTCGCAAGGCGGCCGCGTGCCGAAGGCGATGCCGATCGACCTGTCCAACCTCTCGCTCATTGATGCCAATGGCAAAGCGACCCGCGTCGGCTTCCGTATCGAAGGCGACAAGAAGGTCCGTTATGCCAAGTCGACCGGGGAGGCGATCTGATGCTCGACCAAGCCACCTATACCCCGCGTCTGAAGGCAGAATATGCCGCGACCATTCGCGCCGCTCTGAAAGCCGAATTCGGCTACAAGAACGACATGCAGATCCCCAAGCTGGACAAGATCGTCCTGAACATGGGCGTTGGCGAAGCCGTCAAGGACACCAAGAAGGTCAAACAGGCTGCTGAAGAACTCAGCCTGATTGCCGGTCAAAAGGCCGTCATCACCCACGCCAAGAAGTCCATCGCGGGCTTCCGGGTTCGGGAACTGATGCCGCTGGGCTGCAAGGTTACCCTCCGGGGTGACCGGATGTATGAATTCCTCGACCGCCTGATCACCATCGCGCTGCCGCGCGTCCGCGACTTCCGCGGCGTCAAAGGCACGTCGTTCGATGGTCGTGGCAACTACGCGATGGGCTTGAAAGAGCAGATCGTGTTCCCGGAAATCAACTTCGACAAGGTCGATGAGATTCTGGGCATGGACATCATCATCTGCACCAATGCCAAGACCGATGCAGAAGCGAAGTCGCTGCTCAAGCACTTCAAAATGCCCTTCACGTCCTGATCGCGAGGAATCCAACAATGGCCAAAAAATCCATGGTGAACCGCGAAGTAAAGCGCGCCAAGCTCGTGCAACAGCACGCAGTGAAACGCGCCGCACTGAAGACGGTGATCTACGACCAAACCAAGCCGATCGAAGAGCGCTTCAAGGCAACTGCCAAACTGGCTGCCCTGCCGCGCAACTCGTCTGCGACCCGCATCCACAACCGCTGCCAGCTGACCGGCCGCCCGCACGCCTATTACCGCAAACTCAAGCTCAGCCGTATCATGCTGCGTGATCTCGCCTCGTTCGGCCAGATCCCCGGCATGGTCAAGTCGAGCTGGTAAGGGGAGCGCTGAAAGATGATGATGAACGATCCCCTCGGCGATATGCTGACCCGTATCCGCAACGCTCAAATGCGTGGCAAATCCACCGTCAAGTCGCCGGCTTCCAAGCTGCGCGCCTGGGTGTTGGATGTGCTGGCCGCTGAAGGCTACATCCGCGGCTATGAATCTGCCACGACCGACAACGGTCAAGGCGAACTGACCATCAGCCTGAAGTACTTCGAAGGCACTCCGGTCATCCGTGAGATCAAACGCGTGTCCAAGCCGGGCCGCCGCGTTTACAACTCGATCAAGGACGTTCCCGCTGTTCGGAACGGTCTTGGGGTTGCGATCCTGTCCACGCCCAAGGGCGTCATGACGGATGCAAATGCACGCGCTGCCAATGTTGGCGGCGAAGTGCTTTGCACCGTATTCTAAGGGGAGGGGTAGAATGTCTCGTATCGGCAAAAAACCCGTCGCCTTGGTCAAGGGCGTGTCGGCCTCGATCTCTGGCCAGACCATCGAAGTCAAAGGGCCGAAAGGCACCCGCAGCTTCACCGCAGGTGACGACGTGACGCTGACCATCGAAAACGATGCTGTCAAAGTCACCCCGCGTGGCATGTCCAAGCGGGCCCGCTCGCAGTGGGGCATGAGCCGCTCGATGATTGCGAATCTGGTTGTCGGCGTGACCGCCGGCTTCAAGAAGGAAATGGAAATCCAAGGCGTGGGCTACCGCGCTGCAATGGTGGGCAAGAACCTGCAATTGCAACTGGGCTTCAGCCACGAAGTGATCTTCGAGGTTCCGGAAGGCGTTACCGTCGCGTCACCGAAGCAAACCGAAATCTCTGTGGAAGGCATTGACCAACAGCTTGTTGGCCAGGTCGCCGCGAACATCCGCGCTTGGAAGAAGCCCGAGCCCTATAAGGGCAAAGGCATCCGCTACAAGGGCGAGTTCGTCTTCCGCAAGGAAGGCAAGAAGAAGTAAGGGGCAAGAGAAATGGCAACGAATAAAAGAGAGCTGTTCCTCAAGCGCCGTACGCGCGTTCGGAACCGCATCAAGTCGGTGGCTGCTGGGCGTCTTCGCCTGTCGGTTCACCGCTCCAGCAAGAACATCTCGGTCCAGTTGATCGACGATGTGAAGGGTGTCACCGTGGCTTCGGCTTCTTCGCTTGAGAAGGAACTGGGCTTCGTGGGCAAGAACAACGTCGAGGCGGCCGCCAAGATTGGCGCGACCATCGCCGAGCGTGCTCTCAAGGCCGGTGTTGAAGTGTGCTACTTCGATCGCGGCGGTTTCCTCTTTCACGGTAAGATCAAGGCTTTGGCCGACGCTGCCCGTGAAGGCGGCCTGAAGTTCTGAGGAGATAAAAATGGCAGAACGTGAAAACCGCCGGGACGACCGTGGCAATCGTGGTGGCGATCGCCGCGACAATCGCCCGGAAGAAACCCCGGAGTTCGCTGACCGTCTGGTCGCGATCAACCGCGTGTCCAAGACCGTGAAGGGCGGCAAGCGCTTCGGCTTTGCAGCTTTGGTGGTTGTGGGCGATCAGCGCGGCCGTGTTGGCTTCGGCAAAGGCAAGGCAAAGGAAGTTCCGGAAGCGATCCGCAAAGCGACCGAGCAGGCCAAGCGCTCGCTCATCCGCGTGCCGCTGAAGGATGCCCGCACCCTGCACCACGACATGGAAGGCCGTCATGGCGCCGGTAAAGTCGTGATGCGCACCGCCGTAGCGGGTACCGGCATCATCGCCGGCGGCCCGATGCGCGCCGTGTTCGAAATGCTGGGTCTGCAGGATGTGGTGGCTAAGTCGATCGGTTCGACCAACCCCTACAACATGATCCGCGCCACCATCGACGGTCTGAAAGCAGAGACCTCGCCCCGTCAAGTCGCGGCTCGCCGCGGCAAGAAAGTGGCCGAGATCCTCGGCAAGACCGCTGAAGCTGTGGAGGCCTGATCATGACCGCCAAGAAAACCATCGTCGTGCAGCAATATGCGTCCGCTGCCCGCCGCCCGGCCGTTCAAACCGCGACCCTCAAGGGTCTGGGCCTGAACAAGATCCGCCGCACCCGCGAGCTTGAGGATACTCCCTCGATCCGCGGCATGGTGAATTCGATCGCGCACCTGGTGAAGATCATCGAAGAGCGCGGCTAAGTCCTGGGGTTCGCGCCCCAAGACGCCGCCGACAAGACGCCCCGCCGCAAGGTGGGGCGTTTTTGCTTTTGCTGGCGTGAAAGCGATATTTCCTCACGGAAAACCCATGCTAAAGTGTGGGGGCATACCACCAAAGTGTGGAGCTTTCAGGGAGGAATTTATGAACGACAAATATACGGGCGGTTGTGCCCATGTCCATGTGACCACCAATGCCGAGCCCATCGACAACCACGAGTGCCACTGCAATGTCTTCAAGGCCGTGACCGGCCAGCACACGACCCACGTGGCCTTCTTCAACTATGCCGACCTCAAGGTCGACCACCCCGAAAAGATCAAGCGGGTCCCGTTCAACGCGCAAAATCCCAACGGTGCGCTGGAGATTTGCCTCTGCACCGATTGCGGGGCCGTCCTTCTGCTGGACGACAAGCAACACCGGATCCGCGTGGCCGTGCCGAATGTGATGGGCTACGACGACGCCAAGTTCCCGAAAGCCACCTACCACGCCTTCTGGGACGAGACGAAGGGTTACCCCGCTCCGCACGACGGCCGACCAGTGTTCGGCGGCCTGCAGCCGAGCTTTGTGTGGCCGGTGTCCGCCTGATGTGAACACCCAGCCTCGGTCGGGGCGGAGGGCTGTGCCGTCCGCCCGTTCACATGATGCTTGATCATCCGGGCGTCCGCCCCTATACGCCCCCGGTGGCGTCCTATCGCCGCAAGAATCATCAATCGCCGCGTTTGCCCTCGCCGTCGCAGCAGGGGCAGTTCCGGCATAGGAGTATGCGACATGAAACTGAATGAACTGCACGACAATCCCGGTGCAAGCAAGACCAAGAAGCGTGTTGCGCGTGGTCCGGGTTCGGGCAAGGGCAAGACGGCTGGCCGTGGTATCAAGGGTCAAAAGTCCCGTTCGGGCGTGGCACTGGGCGGCTACGAAGGCGGCCAGATGCCGCTGTATCGGCGCCTGCCGAAGCGTGGCTTCACCAAGCCGAATGCAAAAGAATTCGCCGTCATCAACCTGGGCCTGATCGAGAAGTTCATCGGTCTCGGCAAGTTGGATGCCTCGGCAGTCATCACCGAAGACGCGCTGGTCGCGGCTGGCCTGACCAAGGCCAAGCATGACGGCATCCGGATCCTGGCCAAAGGCACCATCACCACCAAGGTGACGCTGGAAGTCACCGGCGCGTCGGCCTCGGCCGTGGAAGCTGTGGCCGCTGCCGGTGGGACGCTGACCGTTGCAACGCCGCTGCCGCCGCATGGCAAGTCGGTTCGCAAGGTTCCGCTTGCATAACGCCTTGTGAGCGGCGTCAAGACCGCTTACATCTGCCTTGTTTTCCCGCGCCGCCGTCCGGAAACACCGGTTCGGCGGCGTACTTCAAATCACCAACGGAGAAGGTCCGACCATGGCATCCGCAGCAGAGCAAATGGCGGCGAACCTAAGCTGGGGCGCTTTGGGCAAGGCGACAGACCTGCGCCAGCGCATCCTGTTTACGATCCTCGTGCTGGTCGTCTATCGACTGGGCACGTTCATTCCGGTGCCGGGCATCGACGGGACTGCGCTCAAGAACTTCATGGAAGGGCAGGGGCAAGGCCTTGGCGGCATGCTGTCGCTGTTCACCGGCGGCGCCTTGAAGCGCATGGGCATCTTCGCGCTTGGCGTGATGCCCTATATCTCGTCCTCCATCATCATCCAGCTGCTCGCGTCGATGATCCCGGCGCTGGAGCAGTTGAAGAAAGAGGGCGATCAAGGTCGCAAGAAGATCAACCAATACACCCGCTATGCCACCGTGGGCCTCGCCGCCTTTCAGGGCTGGGCGATTGCCGCCTCTATCGCGGCGGGCGGCTTGGCCCATAACCCCGACCTGTTCTTCAAGGTCTCGTGCGTGATCACGCTGGTCGGCGGCACGATGTTCCTGATGTGGCTGGGTGAGCAGATCACCGCGCGCGGCATCGGCAATGGTGTTTCGCTGATCATCTTCACCGGCATCGTCGCGGAAATCCCCGGTGCACTTGCACAATTCCTGTCACAGGGTCGCTCGGGCATTTTTCCGTGGTGGGTCGTGGTTGGCGCGATCTTGCTGGTGGTTGCCGTCATCGGCTTCGTGGTCTTCATGGAGCGCGCACTGCGCAAGATCCACATCCAGTATCCCCGTCGCCAAGTTGGCATGAAGATCTATGACGGCGGCTCCTCGCACCTGCCGATCAAGGTGAACCCGGCCGGCGTCATCCCGGCGATTTTCGCCTCGTCGCTGCTGCTTCTGCCCTCGACCCTTGCGACCTTCTCGGGTGCGCAAACTTCGCCGATCATGGCGACGATCCTGGCCTTCATGGGTCCCGGCCAGCCGCTCTATCTGCTGTTCCAGGGTGCTATGATCGTGTTCTTTGCCTACTTCTACACCGCCAATGTGTCCTTCAAGACCGATGACGTGGCCGAGAACCTGAAGAACCAGAACGGCTTCATCCCCGGCATCCGCCCGGGCAAAAAGACGCAGGACTATCTTGACTATGTCGTGAACCGCGTCCTCGTGGTAGGCAGCGCCTATCTGGCCGCCGTCTGTTTCCTGCCAGAGATTTTGCGGTCGCAGTTCAACATCCCGTTCTATTTTGGCGGGACTTCGGTTCTGATTGTCGTTTCCGTGACCATGGATACAATCAATCAGATCCAGTCTCACATGCTGGCCCACCAGTACGAGGGCCTGATTGAACGGTCGCAACTGCGGGGTCGCAAGCGGTCCACCACGCCCAAGGCGCCCGCTCGTCGCTGAGCAGGCGCGTCACGACATACGAGGAGAGCCTACCCGATGACCAATATCATTCTTCTTGGCCCGCCCGGCGCAGGCAAGGGCACGCAGGCGAAGCGCCTGGTGGACGAGCGGCAGATGGTGCAGTTGTCCACCGGGGATATGCTTCGCGAGGCGCGCACCTCGGGTACCGAGATGGGCAAGAAGGTGGCGGCGGTCATGGATGCGGGGCATCTGGTGACGGATGACATCGTGGTGGGCCTGATCGAGGAAAAGCTGACCACGTCGCATCCGGCGGGTGGCTTCATCTTCGACGGCTTTCCGCGCACGCTCAAGCAGGCAGATGCCTTGGCGGCTGTCATGGCACATGTCGGCCAGACCCTTGATGCGGTGATCGAGATCCGGGTGGATGACGAGGTGCTCAAGCAGCGCATCGTCGGTCGCTACACCTGTGGCAATTGCGGCGCGGTCTATCACGACACCAATCACCCGACCAAGGTGGCGGGCGTCTGTGACACCTGCGGCGGAACCAACATGAAGCGCCGGGCTGACGACACCGAAGAGGCCTTGCGGACCCGCATGCTGGCCTACTACCGCGATACCTCGCCGCTGATCGGTTACTACTACGCCAAGGGTCAGCTTTCGACAGTCGATGGTCTGGCGGAAATGGACGCGGTTGCGGCTGCCGTTTCGAAAGTTCTTGACAAGCATTGAAAAGGCCCTTGCGGCCCTTGACGCCTGTCGGAAAAGCCCATATTGCACGGCGTCCCGCTGCGGAATCAGTTCGCGGCGGGTTATCGTTTCGGAAGAGTCTCTCTTCCGGGTTGTGAAAAAAGGTTCTGGCAAGACGGAACCGCAACGTAAAGGAAATCACGCGTGGCACGTATTGCTGGCGTTAACATCCCCACTCAGAAGCGCGTCCCGATCTCGCTTCAGTACATTGCAGGCATTGGCGCCCATAACGCCGAGCTGATCTGCGAAGCTCTCAAGATTGACCGCGCGCGCCGCGTCAACCAGCTGACCGACGCCGAAGTGCTCGCGATCCGCGAATACATCGACGCCAACTTCACGGTTGAGGGCGACCTGCGTCGCGAAGTCTCGATGAACATCAAGCGCCTGATGGACCTCGGCTGCTATCGCGGCCTGCGTCACCGCAAAGGTCTTCCGGTTCGCGGCCAGCGCACGCACACCAATGCGCGCACCCGCAAGGGCCCGGCCAAGCCGATCGCCGGCAAGAAGAAATAAGAGGGGCGCACAGATATGGCACGTGATACCACAAAGGCTGCGGCCCGTACCAAGAAGAAAGAGCGCAAGAACATCGCCGCTGGCGTTGCTCATGTGAACTCGTCCTTCAACAACACCAAAATCCTGATCTCTGACGTGCAGGGCAACGCGATCTCCTGGTCGTCTGCTGGCACGATGGGCTTCAAGGGTTCGCGCAAGTCGACCCCCTATGCCGCGCAGATGGCCGCTGAAGACGCTGGCAAGAAGGCGCAAGAGCATGGCGTGAAGACGCTGGAAGTCGAAGTGCAAGGCCCGGGTTCGGGTCGTGAATCGGCTCTGCGCGCTCTGGCGGCTGTTGGCTTCAACATCACCTCGATCCGCGACGTGACGCCCTTGGCGCACAACGGCTGCCGTCCGCCGAAGCGCCGTCGCGTCTAAGCGATTTTCCATCTGGTCGGGCCGTGCCTTTGCGCGCGGCCCGATTTCGTCGTTTGAACTTGAATGAAGATCCTCGGGCGTCTGCTGTCATTCGGACCATAGGCAGCGGGCAAGTATGGAGGCGAAAGCATGATCCACAAGAACTGGCTGGAACTGATCAAACCGCAACAACTGGCTGTCAAAGCTGGTCCTGATGCGCAGCGGACCGCGACCCTTGTCGCCGAACCGCTGGAACGTGGCTTCGGCCTGACCCTGGGCAACGCGCTGCGCCGCGTGCTGTTGGGCTCGCTGCAAGGGGCTGCGATCACCTCTGTGCAAATCGACAACGTCCTGCACGAATTCTCCAGCGTTGCTGGTGTGCGTGAAGACGTCACCGATATCGTGCTGAACCTGAAGGGCGTGCGCCTTAAGATGGACGTCGAAGGCCCGAAGCGCCTGTCGATTTCCGCCAAGGGTCCGGGCGTTGTCACCGCTGGTGACATTTCCGAATCCTCGGGCATCGAGATCCTGAACCGTGACCACGTGATCTGCCACCTGGACGATGGCGCTGACGTGTTCATGGAACTGACCGTGAACACCGGCAAAGGCTATGTCGCTGCCGACAAGAACCGTCCGGAAGATGCGCCGATTGGCCTGATCCCGATCGACGCGATCTTCTCGCCGGTCAAGAAAGTGTCCTACGAAGTGCAGCCCACCCGTGAGGGCCAGGTGCTGGACTATGACAAGCTGACGCTGAAGGTGGAAACTGACGGCTCGCTGACCCCCGATGACGCCGTGGCCTATGCCGCGCGCATCCTGCAAGACCAACTCGCCGTCTTCGTGAACTTCGAAGAGCCCGAGTCGGCTGGCAAGGGCGTCGAGGATGCGGGTCTGGAATTCAACCCGCTGCTGCTGAAGAAAGTTGACGAGCTGGAACTGTCGGTCCGTTCGGCCAACTGCCTGAAGAACGACAATATCGTCTACATCGGCGATCTGATCCAGAAGACCGAAGCCGAAATGCTGCGCACCCCGAACTTCGGCCGCAAGTCCTTGAACGAAATCAAGGAAGTGCTGTCGGGCATGGGCCTGCATCTGGGCATGGAAGTCGAAGATTGGCCGCCGGAAAACATCGAAGACCTGGCCAAGCGTTTCGAAGACCAGTTCTAAGAACAGGGTGCGTGGAACCACGCACCTGACTGAAAATGCCCGGACCTCCGGGGAACATCTGGCGAAAGCCCAAGGAGAGCGGGGCCGCACGTAGGTCCCGCCAGACAAAGCAAAACACGTTCTAGGAGAACATCATGAACCATGGTTCCGGCCATCGCCGTCTTAACCGCACCCACGAACACCGCAAGGCGATGTTCGCCAACATGTGCGGCTCGCTGATCGAGCATGAGCAGATCAAGACCACCTTGCCGAAAGCCAAGGAACTGCGTCCGATCATCGAAAAGCTGATCACGCTGGCCAAGCGCGGCGACCTGCACGCCCGCCGTCAGGCCGCTGCTTCGCTGAAGCAAGACCAGTATGTCGAGCGTCTGTTCGCCATTCTCGGCCCGCGCTACAAGGAACGTCAGGGCGGTTACGTCCGCGTTCTGAAGGCTGGCTTCCGCTATGGTGACATGGCTCCGATGGCGATCATCGAGTTCGTTGACCGCGATCCGTCCGCCAAGGGCGCAGCTGACAAGGCCCGCGTTGCGGCGGAAGACAACTACGAATCCTGATCTGCCCTCCCCGGCAGATAGAATGGCCCGCATCCGAAAGGGCGCGGGCCATTTGCTTGGCACCAGATGGGCCATTGGGCCCGGTCTCAGCCGATCTTGTAACTTGATGCGGTCACCCCGCCAAAGACATTGGCGTCGTGATAGACCATCGTCGCTGGATCGTCCTCCGCAGCACCAAGCGCCGCAAACAGCGGCACCAGATGGTCCTCCTGCGCATGGCAGACCCGTGCGTAGGGGGCGGTTTCCCAGTGCAGCAGTGCATCGGTCCGCGCCTTGCCCGTCTTGGCCATCGTCTCGGCCAACCAGGCGTCAAACGCCGCCGAAGGGACCTTGGCGCCCGGTCCGAACAGGCGCAGGTTGTGGTAGGACAGGCCCGAACCCACGATCAGCACGCCGTCCTCCCGCAGCGGGGCCAAGGCCCGCCCCAAGGCGAAATGCGCGGCCGGATCATAGCCGTGCTGTAGCGACACCTGATAGATCGGCACATTGGCCTCTGGATACATCACATAGGCCGGGGCGAAGGTGCCGTGATCAAAGCCGCGCTTGGGGTCAAGGCTGACCGGCAGGCCAGCGGCCTTGATCAGGTCGGCCGTGTGCAGGGCAATCTCGGGCGCGCCCGGGGCGGGGTAGACGATCTTGTAGGTCTCGGGCGGAAAGCCACCGTAATCATAGACCATGCCCGGATGCGCTGCGGTCATCACCGCAAAGCCCGGCGTCTCCCAATGGCCAGAGACCATGCAGATCGCCTTCGGCACCTCGCCGATTTCCTCTGGCATCCGCGCCAGCGAGACTTCCAGCGTCTTGAGCATGGTGCGCATGTTGGCAATCCAGGGCCACGGCCCGCCGCCATGCGAGATGAAATAGGTGGGAAGTCGGGACATGCATGTCCTCCTTTGCTTAATGCGTCAAAGATGCGCTTTGGCCCGCCGTGGCGCAAGGCTCGGGGCTGCAAATGCGATGTGCGTGGCTGCAGGGCCAGTGCTGGTTTTCTGGCAATCCCGGCCGAATTTGCCGCAGTAATCTTGTCCACAGAAGATTTCCGCACAAATCGCTTTACAGGCTTCCCCCAGCGTCTCACTATATCTAGTAAGGAATGCGTCAGGTATCGCTGTTCCTTGCCAGACACCCAGCCGCTAGTGGGTCCAGGCCCAACGGTGGCATCATTATGAGGCCGGGCATGTCACTCGCGGAAGATTTCATGACGTCAGACGATCTGCATCCGATTGATGTGGTTGAAACCCTTGCCGCGCATCATGCGTGGGAATTTGATCGGGTCACCGACAACCAGATCGCCATGGCCGTCGAGGGGCAGTGGCGGACCTATTCGCTCACCCTCGCATGGTCGCCGCAGGATGAAACCCTGCGCCTGATCTGCACCTTCGAGATGGAGCCGCCCGAGGCCCGCCACCTGCAGCTCTATGATCTGTTGAATCGCTGCAATGATATGGTCTGGACCGGTGCCTTCACCTATTGGGCCGATCAGAAGTTGATGGTGTGGCGCTATGGTCTGGCGTTGACCGGCGGCCAGATTGCGGCACCTGAACAGATCGACCACCTGATTTCTTCCGCCGTGCTGGCGTGTGAGCGGTTCTATCCCGCCTTCCAGTTGGTTGCATGGTCGGACCACACGCCGCAATCTGCCCTGAAGGTTGCCATCGCAGAGGCCTATGGCCGCGCCTGAGGCCTTGGTTTTTCGCGCTTTTCCCCGAAAACCAGTTTCCCCTTGCTGGAAACCGCTCTAGCCTGCCCCCGAAAGTGCGGAGGCTAAGATGCTGGATAAAGTGGCCCGTGACGGGTTGGTTCTGTTGGGATGCGGCAAGATGGGCACCGCCCTGTTGACGGGCTGGCTGGCCGCAGGGGTCCCTGCCGCTGCCGTCTGGGTGATCGAGCCGAACCCGACCGACTGGCTGAAATCGCTTGGCGTGCATCTGAACGAGGGCGTGCCCCCGGCACCTGCCGTGGCGCTTCTGGCGGTGAAACCGCAGATGATGGGCACGGCCTTGCCCGCCCTGCAGGCCTTGGGCAATGGCACCACCCTCTTTATCTCCATCGCCGCAGGCACCTCGATCGCTACGTTCGAGGCTGCCTTGGGCGACCGCACCCCGATTGTGCGCACCATGCCCAACACCCCCGCCATGGTGGGCCGTGGCATCACCGGCATCTGCGCCAATGCGGCTGGTCTTCCGGGCCTGCCCTTGGCCAAGGCGCTGATGCAGGCGGTGGGCGAGGTTGTCGAACTGGAGGGCGAGCATCAGATTGATGCGGTCACCGGCGTCTCGGGCTCTGGTCCGGCCTATGTCTTCCATCTGATCGAAGCCTTGGCCGCCGCTGGCGTGGCCGAGGGCCTATTGCCCGACGTCGCCATGAAACTCGCCCGCGCCACGGTCTGCGGGGCAGGGGAGCTGGCCTACCGGTCCCCCGACACCGCGGCCCAGCTGCGCATCAACGTCACCTCACCCGGTGGCACCACCGCAGCGGCGCTGGCACATCTGATGGATCCCGCCACCGGCCTGCCGCCGCTGATGGTGCGCGCCGTCCACGCCGCAGCCGAACGCGGCCGGGAACTTGGCAAATGACCGCCCCGGAAATCACCTACAGCGACTTTGAAAAGGTTGATATCCGCGTCGGCCGCATCACCCGCGCCGAACCCTTCCCCGAGGCGCGTAAGCCCGCCTACAAACTCTGGGTCGATTTCGGCGGCGAATTGGGCGAGAAACGCTCCTCCGCCCAGATCACCGCCCACTATACGCCCGAAACCTTGGTCGGGCGACAGGTGCTGGCGGTGGTGAACTTCCCGCCCCGCCAGATTGGCAAGGTTCTGTCCGAAGTTCTGGTCCTTGGCCTGCCCGATGCCGGGGGGCAGGTTGTTCTGATTGGCCCGGGACACGAGGTTCCCATCGGAGGAAAGCTCTTTTGAAACTCCTGATCACCCGTTGCCTGCCTGACACCGTCGTGGCCCGTGCCCGAACCCGGTTCGACGTCACGTATCGCGACGAGCCGACGCCGCTTGATGCCGCCGCCCTCCGCGCCGCCTTGCAGGATCATGATGCCGTCCTGCCCACCTTGGGCGATCTGTTCCGCGCCGAAGTCTTTGCCGACGTCCCGCAGCCGCGCGCCAAACTGCTGGCCAACTTCGGCGTCGGCTACAACCACATCGACGTTGCCGCCGCCCGCGCCGCCGGCGTTGCCGTCACCAACACCCCCGGTGCCGTCACCGACGCCACCGCCGACATCGCCCTGACCCTGATCCTGATGACCGCCCGCCGCGCCGGCGAAGGCGAGCGTCTGTTGCGTGCCGGACAATGGACGGGCTGGCACCCCACGCAAATGCTGGGGCTGCATGTCACGGGGCGGACCGTCGGCATCATCGGCATGGGACGCATCGGCAAGGCCATTGCCCGTCGCTGCCACTTCGGCTTTGGCATGCCGGTCATTTTCCACAACCGTTCCCCCATCGACCCCGGCCTGCCCGCCTCGCAACGGCCGCTGTCCGAGGTGCTGCAGGCGGATATTGTCGTCATCGCCGTCCCCGGCGGCCCGGCGACCCACCACCTGATCTCCAGCGCCGAACTGGCGCAGATGCGCCCGCATGCCATCCTGGTCAACATCGCCCGTGGCGACGTTGTCGACGAAGCCGCCCTGATCGCCGCCTTGCAAGCCCGCCAGATCGCCGCCGCAGGCCTTGATGTCTATGAATTCGAACCCCGCGTGCCGCCGGCCCTGATGGCGATGGAGAATGTCACCCTCCTCCCCCACCTCGGCACCGCAGCGCTTGAGGTGCGCGAGGCGATGGGCATGATGGCCGTCGATAACCTTTTCGCCCATCTGGACGGCCACGTGCTGCCCAACTCGGTCTGACCCCATGACACCCCGCGCCCCCCGCATCGGTCCAAGACGCTCCGCGGGGGATATTTGCGCAAGTCTGAAAACGCCGTTTTCCCTTTTCACACGGGCCCAAATATCCCCGCCGAAGGCAGCCGCCGCACCAACCCGAGCCGGCCCATGATCCTGTCGCGCGGGCGCCGCTTCATCTTCATCCACATCCCCAAGACCGGCGGCACCGCGCTGACCCTGGCCCTAGAGGCGCGGGCGATGGCGGACGACATCCTGATTGGCGACACCCCCAAGGCCCGTGCCCGCAAGGGCCGCATCGCCGGGGTCAAGGCGCGCGGACGGCTTTGGAAGCATTCCACCCTGTCCGACATCGCGGGCCTTGCCACCGATGAAGAGGTTGCGCGGTTCTTCACCCTGACCCTCGTGCGCAACCCCTGGGACCGGGCGGTCAGCTACTACCACTGGCTGCGCGATCAGCATTTCGCCCATCCTGCCGTGGGCCTTGCCAAAAGCCACGGCTTTGACGAATTCCTCAGCCATCCGCAGACCAGCACGTCCCTGGCGCTGTGGCCCTATGGTGCCTATCTGCGCGACCGGTTCGGGCAGGAGCGCGCCAGCCTTTTCGCCCGGGTCGAGCATCTCGACACCGACCTCGCCCCGTTCGAAGCGCATCTGGGCTTTCGCCTGACCCCTTTGCCCCGCGCCAATGTCTCGGATCGCGGGCGCGACTGGCGACCCTATTATTCCGATGCCAGCGCCGCGCTGATTGCCACCCTGTGCGCCGAGGATATCGCGCGCTTCGGCTACGCCTTCGATCCCCCGGCATTTTAGCCAAACGCCGTCCCCCGGCCACATTCCGCCCGCAGCGGTGCCCCCGCCACCGGCTTTCATGGTCCTGAACAAAAGGGCTAGCCGATCATGGGCCGTCACGATCTGACACTTTCCTTCGTCCTCAGGGGCCGCGCGGCGCTGGCCTGCGGGCTTTACGCCGCAACACCGGTTCTGACCGCCACCGGCTGGGTGCCCATGGCGGATCTGGCCCCCGGCGATCTTCTTGTCACCCGCGATCAGGGCCTGTCCCCCCTCGTCGCCCTGCAGCCCGAGACGCGGGCCGCGCTGTGGGGCGTGCTGTTCCCGGAAGGCGCGCTTGGCAATGAGGCGGCGGTTCTGCTGCCGCCCGGTCAGCCGGTTCTGGTCCAGACCCCCTACGCCTTGCCCTTCACCGGCGAGGCGCTGGCCCTGCTGCCCGCCGCAGCGCTGGAAGGCTGGCGCGGGATTGCCGCCCATGTGCCCGACAGGTCCGACCCCATCCTGACCATGCGCCTGTCACGCCCCGGTCTGGTGCAGGCCGGCCCCGGCCTGATCATCGCGGTCGAGGGCATCGAGACGCCAGAGCTTGACCTGATCCGCCTGCTGCTGACCGCACCCGGCCGTCCCACCCTGCCGCTGGCCGCGGCCCGGCATCTGGTGGCAACCCTGATCGCCGAAGAGACCGGGCAGGGCCTGCGCCGTGCCGATCAGGCCGCTTTTGTCAGGCCACCGTACCGCGCATAAAAGCCCTGACCCCGGGCGGCAAGGTCGCGCAGCAGCGCTGGCACCGCAAAGCGCGGCCCAAGGTCCACCAGCCCATCGCAAATCGCCACCGCCTTGGCCGCGCCGATCCGGTCCAGCCAGCTGAACGGCCCGCCCGACCACGGCGCAAAGCCCCAGCCAAGGATGGCCCCGACATCGCCCTCGCGCAGGTCGGTCAAGACGCCCTCTTCCAGCGCCCGAACCGCCTCCAGCGCCTGGATCATCAAAAGCCGGTGCTGCACCGTCACCAGATCGGGCTGCGCCTTGGCCACGGGCCACTGTGCCGCAAGACCCTGCCACAGGCCCAGCCGTTTGCCCGCGTCATCATAGGCGTAAAACCCGGCCTTGGCCTTGCGCCCCATCCGGCCCTGATCGGCCAGCGCAAACAGCACCGCATCCACCGCTCCGTCGCGATAGGCGTCCCCCATCGCCGCCTTGGTCGCCTTGGCGATCTTCACGCCAAGATCGATCGAGGTTTCATCGACCAGTTGCAAAGGCCCCACCGGCATCCCCACCAGCCGCGCCGCGTTCTCGATCAGCGCCGGCTCCACCCCTTCGGCCACCATGCGGATGCCTTCGTTGATGTAGGGAATGATGCAGCGGTTGGCGTAAAAGAAGCGGGCGTCGTTCACCACGATCGGCGTCTTCTTCAAAGCCCGCACGAAATCCAGTGCCTTGGCCACGGCGCCGTCGCCAGTTTGCTTGCCCCTGATGATCTCCACCAAGGCCATCTTGTCGACCGGTGAGAAGAAATGGATGCCGACAAACTGATCCGGCCGAACCGAAGCCCGCGCAAGGCCAGAGATCGGCAGGGTCGAGGTGTTGGTGGCAAAGACACAATCCGCCCCCACCACGGCCTCGACCCGCGCCGTCACCTCGGCCTTCACCTTGGGGTCTTCGAACACGGCCTCCACCACCAGATCGCAGCCGGCCAAAGCGGCATAATCCGCCGTTGGCAGGATGCGCCCCAGCACGTCGGCCTTGGTCCCGACCGTCAATTTTCGACGTTGCACACCCTTTTCCAACAGATCCGCCGCATGCGCCTTGCCGCGCTCTGCCGCCTCCGCGGTGCTGTCCACCAGCACCACCGCGATCCCGGCATGGGCGGCGACATAGGCGATCCCGGCCCCCATCATCCCCGCACCGATCACCCCCAGCTTGCGCACCGACTGATCGGGCAGGGCAGGGCGGCGGGCGCCTTTCTCCAGCGCCTCCTTGTTGATGAACAGGCTGCGGATCATGGCTGCGGAGGTCGGGTCCAGCAGCACCCCGGTCAAGGCCCGCGCCTCGACCCGCAGCGCCACGTCAAACGGCACCAGCGCGCCCTCATAGACCGCCTGCAACAGGGCCTTGGCCGCCGGATAAACCCCCTGCGTGCGTCCCAGGATCATCGCATTGGCCCCGACAAAGGTCATGTAGCCCGCCGGATGATAGGGCGCCCCGCCCGGCAGTTTGTATCCTTTAAGGTCCCAAGGCTTTACCAGATCCGCCTCTTTCGCGCCAAGGACCCAGTCCTTCGCCCGCGCCAGCAGCGCCTCGGGCGGCACCACCTCGTCAATCAGCCCCTCCATCCGGGCAGACTTGGGGTCGCACAGCTTGCCCTCCATCAGGAAGGGGGCCGCCACCATCACGCCCAGCTTGCGCACCAGCCGCGTCGTGCCACCCGCACCGGGAAAGATGCCCACCTGAATCTCGGGCAGGCCGATCTTGGCCCTGGGGTTGTCGGCGGCGATGATGCGGTGACAGGCCAAAGGCAGTTCAAAGCCGATGCCAAGCCCCGTCCCCGGCATCGCGCAGACAATCGGCTTTCCCCCCTTCAGCGTCTTGGGATCCATCCCCGCCCGCTCGATCTTGCGCAGCAGGGCGTGGGTTGCCATCACGCCGGCGAACACCGCCTCGGCCCCGCCCTCGCGCATCTGGGCGATGACGTTCAGATCCATCCCCCCGGCGAAATCCTTCTTGCCCGAGGTCAGGATCACGCCCTTCACCCCGCCATCCGCCAAGGCCCGGTCCACCAAAGCCTCCAGCTCGGCAAAGCCCGCCATCGACATCACGTTCATTGACCGCCCCGGCACATCCCACGTGATCGTGGCCACGCCATCGGGATCGACGCCATACCGGAAATCCATCATCCCACCAGTCCTTCCCCATCGTCGAGTGTTCCTCGGTGCAGCAGTCGCCAGCGGCTGTTGGCCAGCCCGTTGGTGACAGAGGTCGCGCACCAGCGTCCCTCCACCAGCCGCAACGTCATGTTCGACCGGAACGGCGGCAGGATCCGCTGCCCGCCTGAAATGACATGCGTGATATACGAGGCTGATATCAGGTCCTCGTCCAGACGCGTGGCCTGTTCGACCAGCCGGATATAGTCGGTCACCCGCTGAATGCGCAGGGTGCGGCGGAAATCGTCGAACCCCGCCCGCAGGGCCTCTTCGGTCGAGACGATCTTGGTTTCGTCATGGCTGACCACAGCGCAGGGCAGGCTGATGCCCTTGCGGTAGCTCTCCCAGTCGTTCTTCAGAACGGCGGTCGACACCTCGTCCAGATAGGTCTGCATGATGCTCGCAGAATCGGTCACCGCAGGCTCCCATCGGCATGAAAATAGGTCCGCGCGCTGCCCTCTTTGCGGGTGATCAGGTCGTGGTCGGGATAATGGATCACATCCCGGCTGGCCCTTGTCCCGATCACCAGATACCGCGCCGCGGTGGTTGCGCGGTTGTGCAGGCAATGCCCCACCGCCAGACCCGCAGGCCAACAGGCAACATCGCCCTGCCGCAGCGGGGTTTCGGTGTCTTCAACCAAGATGACCTCTCCCTCCAGCATCACCACCATCTCATCCTCGCCCTCATGCCAATGCCGGAACGAAGATTTCGCCCCCGGCGGCAGAATTTCCAGAAATGCCCCGAACTGCGTCAGCCCGCCGGGGTCGGACAAAAGCTGACAGGCATAATCGCCCAAGCCGCCCCCCAGCACCGGATGGGCGACGCCCCTGACCTGCTGCACCGGTTGGGGAGGCAGTTTCGGCATCAACGCGGCCCCGTCCAGTCAGAGCCGTCCTTGTAGGTGAAGCGCGCCTTGCCGCCGCCGATGTGGATCTGCATGTCCACGTCCGAATAGGTCGCCACTTCCGACGGGGCCCTTGTGCCCACCACCAGAAATGTCGCCACCTTGTCGGTCCGGTTCACAAAGCAATGCCCGTTGGTCGATCCCGCCGGAAAGGCCGCGCACTCCCCGGCCACCATCGGCACCTCGCCCTCATCCTGCAGCAGGATGCAGGCGCCTTCGGTCACCATGACGAATTCGTCCTCGTTCAGATGCCAGTGCCGCAGGCTTGACACCGCGCCCGGCTGCAGGATCACCAGATTGGCCCCGAACTGCGTCAGCCCCCCGGCATCGCCCAGACGCAGGCTGGATCGCCCCGCCATCATCGCCGCATAGGGTTCGGGATAGATCGAACCGGTCTTCACCGGCACTTTGGTCAGATCCAGTTTGGGCATGTGATTCTCCTAGTCCCTTGGTTCGAACTTGCCTTGCGGTGTCACCACGGCCCGCCCCAGCGTCCAGTTCAGATGCCCTTCCGAGCTTTCGATCTCGGCAATCCGCCAGCCGTCCGCCTCCCGGCGCAACCGCATCCGGGTTTCGAACGGGTCGGCCAGAAGCCGGGCGCGCACCAGAATATGCGTCGCGCTGCGCACCCAGACCGTGTCCGCATCAACCTGTTCAAAGCCCAGAAATTGCCGGTAAATATCCGTCACACCATGCAATTTGATGATCGAGACATACAGATCGAAGTCCGCGTGCAGGGCTGGAACATCCGACAGGACATAGGCCTTGCCGTCCTTCGGCGCGAACCGCACAGGCAGAGTCAGGATCGACTGATACAACCAGAAGTCTCCGGTGATCAGGGCCTTGGTCAACACCTCTCCCAACTGGTGAAAGGCGCGCTCCGGCATGACTACACCCGTTCCAAGATTGTCGCGGCCCCCATGCCCGAAGCGACACACAGCGTGGCAAGGCCAAGCGCCTTGTCCTGTCGCTCCATCTCATCCAGAAGCGTACCAAGAATGATCGCACCCGTCGCCCCCAAAGGATGCCCCATCGCGATTGCACCGCCGTTCACGTTGACCCGGGCCGGATCCACCTCGAAGGCCTGCTGAAACATCAAGACGACGGCGGCAAAAGCCTCGTTGACCTCGAACAGGTCGATGTCGCGGGCGGTCAGTCCGGCGTTGGCCAGAATGCGCTGCGTCACCGGCACCGGTCCGGTCAGCATGATGGTCGGATCGGTGCCGATCCGCGCCGTGGCCCGGATGCGGGCGCGGGGACGCAGCCCCAGCCGCTGGCCAAATGCCGCATCCCCGACCAGCACAGCGGCGGCGCCATCGACAATCCCGCTGGAGTTGCCGGCGTGGTGCACATGCCGGATCCGCTCCAGATGCGGGTATTTCATCAGGGCAACCTTGTCGAAACCCGGCATGCCCTCGCCCATCTCGGCAAACGCGGGTTTCAACGCGCCCAGCGTCTGCATGTCGGTCGCCGGACGCATGTGTTCGTCGCGGTCCAGGATCAGCAGGCCATTGCGGTCGCGCACCGGCACGACAGCCCGTTCAAACCGTCCCTCAGCCCAGGCCAAAGCGGCGCGCCGCTGGCTTTGCACCGCCAGCGCGTCCACCTGATCCCGCGTGAAGCCATATTCCGTCGCGATGATATCCGCCGAAATCCCCTGCGGCACGAAATAGGTTTTCATCGCCAAAGACGGGTCCACGGCAATCGCCGCCCCGTCTGATCCCATCGGCACCCGCCCCATCATCTCGACCCCGCCGGCGATATAGGCCTGCCCGGCTCCACCCCGCACCTGATTGGCCGCCAGATTGACCGCCTCCAGCCCCGAGGCGCAGAAGCGGTTGATCGACAGGCCCGGGATAGCCTCGTCCAGCCCCGAGGCCAGCACGGCCGACCGCGCCAGACACCCGCCCTGTTCGCCGATCTGCGTGACATTGCCCCAGATCACATCCTCGATCACCGGCCCGTGGATGCCGTTGCGGTCCGCCAGCGCGTCCAGCATCTGCGCCGACAGCGCCAGTGCGGTGACCTCCTGCAAGGCCCCGTCGGCCCGGCCCTTGCCACGCGGAGAACGGATCGCGTCATAGATGAATGCTTCGGTCATCGGATCACCTCATGGGGCAGGAAAGGCACGCGGCATCAGGTCATAGGGGTGCCGCCAGCCCGGCAAGGCCGCAATCCGATCCAGCCAGGTGGCGATGTTGGGCCAGTCGGCCCGGTCAAACCCGAAGGGCTCGGGGTAATACAGGTACCCACAGCAGGACAGGTCGGCCACCGTCGGTGCCGCGCCCACGATCCACGCGCGGCTGGCCAGATGATCGTCAAGCACCCGGTACGCGGCCTTCAGGCGCCCCTGCAGGAAGGGAAACACCGCCTCCGGCCGCTTGTCGGGGGCGAGGAAATTCATCAGGAACCGCAGCGTGCCGGCATTGGCCGACAGCTTGTGATTGTCCCAGAACAGCCAGCGCAACACCTCGCGCCGCTCGCCCGGGTCACGTCCGGCGAACTGGCCGCTCAGTTCCGCCAGATATTCCAGCATGACGCCCGATTGGCTGAGTGTCACCTCACCATCGACCAGCACTGGCACCTCGCCCATCGGGTTGATGGCACGGAACTCCGGCGTGCGGGTGCCTCCGGTGAAGAAGGGGACAAGCGCCAGCTCAAACGGCGTGTCCGTCAGGGTCAGCATCAGCGCCACCTTGTAGGCATTGCCGCTTTCCCCAAACCCGTAAAGCTTCATCGCAGCTCTCCTGTCGTTGCGCCCCGGCCCGGCGCCGGGGGTTTTCCACCCCCGGACCCCCGGAGGATATTTGCACCTGAATGAAGTTAATCCAGAATTAACCTATCCCTGCGAGTCTTGTCGGGCGGTACAGGCTGGGAAGCCGATGACCGCCCTGGGTGAAGCCCTGCCTCGACATGACGGATAGCCAAAACGGAGCCTCGGGGCAGGGTGGAACGCCTTCATTTCATCACGATCCAACGCGCCCTGCCACGGGCTGCCACGGCCAGCCGCCATCGTGTCATCGTTTGCGCTCGTCCAGCTCCAGATTGAACAGGCGCAGGCGGTGGGTCAGGGTTTCCAGATCGGTCACGCTGTCGAAATGTTCGAACAGGAAGGACAGCGCCTCGCCATCATCCAGCCCCGCCTCGGCCGAGAAGCGTTTGAGGCGGCGGTAGCCGTCTTCCGTCATGGCGACAGGAAAGCGGCGGGTCAGGCGGAAGCGTTTGGGCATGGGGTCCTCGGGCGGCAGGGCGGCGATCTGGGGCAGGCTAGAAGGCTTCGGCGTCCAACGCCATAACGGTTTCACCCCCCGCGACGATGCGGGCAAGGTGCAGCGCACAGGCCGGAAGCTGGCGGGTCATGTAATGGCGGGCGGTGACCAGCTTGGCGCGCAGGAACGCGTTGCCCTCGGCCTCGGGCGCTGCCGCCCGCGCCATGCGCAACCACATCAGGCCCAGGCTCACATGCCCCATCAGATGCAGGAAATCGGTGGACCCGGCCAGCGCATCATTCGGCGAGGTGTCCGAAACCGACAGGAAGTAGCCCAAGGCCTCCTGCACCTGCCGGCCTGCGAGGTTGAGCGGCGCGGCAAGGCCCTCCAGCGCGGGATCTGCGTCAGGCGCCGCCGATTCGGCCAAGACCATCGCAAGGAAGGACTGCATCGCCCTGCCGCCGTCCGAGGCCAGCTTGCGGCCGACCAGATCCAGCGCCTGCACGCCATTGGCACCTTCGTAGATCATCGCGATCCGCGCATCGCGGACGAACTGGCTGGCCGGGTTGTCTTCGACATAGCCATGGCCGCCCCAGATCTGCTGGGCCTGCACCGTGGCCTCGAACCCCTTGTCGGTGAGGTGGCCCTTGATCACCGGGATCAGCAGGGACACCAGCCCCTCGGCCGCCGCATCGCCGTGATGCGCCCGGTCGATCAGCGAAGCGCCCCAGAAGGTCAGCGCCCGGGCGCCCTCGATGAAGGCTTTCTGGTCCATCAGGCTGCGGCGGATGTCGGGATGGGCAATCAGGGCTGCGGGGCCAGCTCCGCCGGGCACCTGGCCCTGAACCCGCTCTGCCGCATAGCTGCGGGCCGCCTGATAGGCCGCCTCGGCCACCGCATAGCCCTGCAGGCCAACGCCCAGCCGCGCCTCGTTCATCATGGTGAACATCGCGCGCATGCCCTTGTGCAGATCGCCCACCAGCCAGCCCAGCGCGCCGTCATACTGCATCGCGCAGGTGGCAGAGCCGTGGATGCCCATCTTCTCTTCCAGCTTGCCCACGCTGACCGCATTGCGTGTGCCGTCCGCCAGCACCTTGGGCACCACGAACAGGCTGATCCCGCGGGTGCCTTCGCCGCCACCCGGTGCCTTGGCCAGCACCAGATGCACGACATTCTCGGCCATGTCATGATCCCCGGCCGAGATGAAGATCTTGCTGCCCGTGATCCGCCAGGCTGCGCCCTCTGGCACCGCGCGGGTGCGGATCAGACCCAGATCGGTGCCACACTGCGGCTCGGTCAGGTTCATCGTGCCGGTCCATTGGCACGAGGCGAGCTTGGGCAGGTAATAGGCCTTCTGCTCTGCCGTGCCATGCGCCAGCAGGGCCGAATAGGCGCCGTGGGTCAGGCCCTGATACATGTTCAGCGCCATGTTGGCGGACACGAAGGGCTCGTTCACCACGGTGTGCATCAGATAGGGCAAACCCTGCCCGCCAAATTCAACCCCGCAGTCCAGCGCGGTCCAGCCGCCGCTCCGCAGCGTGTCAAACGCCGCCTTGAACCCCGCCGGCGTGCGCACCACGCCAGTCTCCAGCCGGCAGCCCTCGCGGTCGCCCACCGCGTTCAGCGGCGCCAGCACTTCGGCCGCCAGCTTGCCCGCTTCCTCCAGCACCGCACCGGTAAAGCCCGGGTCCAGATCGGCATAGCCCGGACTCTGCAGGCTTTGCACCTTCAGCACCTGATGCAGCAAAAACGCATAGTCTTGCAGCGGCGCCGTGTAGGTCATCGCCCCTCCTATTCCGCCGCCTGACGGAAACCCGCGATCATCGCCGCCCCCTTGGCAATCTCGGCCTGCAATTCCTCGATTGCCACGTCCAGTTCCGCGCGCTGGGCCTGCATCTGCGCCAGACGATCCTGCGCCAGCGCATAGGTCCGCTGCATCTGGCTTTCGCTGCCGTCGCGGTCATACATCTCCAGCAGCTGCCGGATATCCTCAAGGCTGAAGCCAAACCGCTTGCCGCGCAGGATCAGCGTCAGCCGTGCGCGATCCCGCTTGGCGTACAGGCGCCGCGTGCCCTGGCGTTGGGGGCTCAGCAGTTCCTTCTGTTCGTAAAACCGCAGGGTGCGCGGGGTCACGTCGAAGGTATCGCACATCTGGCGAATGGAAAATGTGTCTGTCATCGGCCTGTGGTCCGGGTTGTTTTGCCTAAACTGGCCTCAGCGTCCGGCGAATGCCAGAGCGGTTGACGTGAACGTCAACGTAACGTCGCGTCACTTCATCCGGGCCAGTTCCTCGGCCGCTGTTTGCCGCAGGTTGCGCAAATCTTCAATGGTATGAACCAGTTCCACCGCCTGCGCCTCCAGCGCGCCCAATTGGCGGTCGGCCATCTGCAGCCAGGTTTCCAGCTGCACCTTGGTGCCCTCGGCCGCGTAGATCTCCAGCCATTGCCGGATTTCCTCAAGGCTGAAGCCAAAGCGCCGCCCGCGCAGGATCAGCACCATCCGCGCCACCTCGCGCTGGCCGTAAAAGCGCTGTCGGCCGACCTTCTCGGGGGCCAGAAGCTCGATATACTCGTAATACCGCAGCGTCCGGGGCGTGACCCCGAACCGCGTGCACATGTCCTTGAAGCTCAGCCGGGTTTCCGTCACCTTTGGCCTCCTTGCCCCTACCCTAAGGTCAAGCGCCGCCCTGCGCAACAATCGCCCCTTGCGCTTGCCCGCGCCCCGGGGAAAATGGCGCAACCGGAGGCGGACATGCCCGAAATCCCAAGTGACAGACTGACCCTGGCCAAGGCCTTCATGCAAACCCTGCCCCATGCGCAAAGCCTTGGCATGCAACTGCTGGACATGGGAGAGGGCAGGGCCACCATCACCATGCCTTATGACCTGCGCCTTGTCGGTGACCCCTCCACCGGTGTCCTGCACGGCGGTGCGATTTCCGCCCTGATGGACACGGCCTCGGGCGCTTCGGTGATGTGCCACCCCTCGGCCCCCGCCTCCACCGCCACGCTGGACCTGCGCATCGACTACATGCGCCCCGCCACCCCCGGTCAGGCGATCACCGCCCGCGCCGAATGCCACCACGTCACCCGCACCGTCGCCTTCATCCGCGTCGTGGCCACCGATGCCGATGAAAGCCGCCCCGTCGCCATGGGCACCGGCACCTTCTCGCTGGAACGCCCCCGGGCCGAGGTCGCGCCATGACCCGCCGCCCCCCCGAGCCGATCGAGGTCGTCAAATCCCGGCGCGAGGCCGCTCTTGCCCGTCTTGTCGCCGGTGTGCCCTACATCAACTTCCTCGGCGCCCGCTTTGATCGGCGCGGGGATGAACTGACCGCGATCCTGCCCTTCCACCCCTCGTTGATCGGCAATCCGCTGATCCCGGCCCTGCACGGCGGCGCCACGGCCGCCTTCCTTGAGGTGACCGCCATCATCACCCTCGCCTGGACCTCGCAGTGGGAGGATATGGAGGCGGGCCGCATCGACCCCGCCTCGGAAACCTTTCCCGCCCTGCCCAAGACCATCACCTTCACGGTGGATTACCTGCGCTCCGGCCTGCCGCGCGATGCCTATGCCCGCGCCACCGTCACCCGTTCCGGCCGCCGCTACGCCTCGGTCCATATCGCGGCCTGGCAGGACAACCACGCCAAACCCTTCGCCGCCGCCACCGCGCATTTCCTGATGCCCGAACCCTGATGCAGCTGACCCACCGCCGCATCCTGACCATCGCCA
Organism: Stagnihabitans sp.; assembly: GCF_964946895.1. Classification (NCBI taxonomy): domain Bacteria; kingdom Pseudomonadati; phylum Pseudomonadota; class Alphaproteobacteria; order Rhodobacterales; family Paracoccaceae; genus Stagnihabitans; species Stagnihabitans sp. The sequence goes on from NZ_CBBQHX010000035.1 coordinate 32,016, forward strand.
TTCCCATCGTGCTGTCCAACGCGACCGTGCCCGTTCTGGGCGCGGTCGACACCGCTGTCATCGGCCACCTCGGCCAGGCGGCCCCCATCGGCGCCGTGGGCCTTGGTGCCACCATCCTCTCCACCCTTTACTGGGCCTTCGGCTTCCTCAGGATGAGCACGTCCGGTCTCGCCGCCCAAGCCAAGGGCGCGGGTGACGCGGTGGACCTCTCCGCCACCCTGCTGCGCGCCCTCCTGATCGCGGGCCTGGTTGGCCTGACCCTGATCGCCTTCCACGCCCCGCTGTTCGCCCTCGCCTTCCAGATTTCCCCCGCCTCGCCGCAGGTTGAAGGTCTCGCCCTCACCTTCCTGAACATCCGCATCTGGGCCGCCCCCGCCACCATCGGCCTTTATGCCCTGACCGGCTACTTCGTGGGAACCGAGCGGACCCGCGCCGTCCTCCTGCTGCAGCTTTGGCAAAACGGCCTCAACATGGCGCTTGACCTGACCTTCGTCATCGGCCTCGGCTGGGGCGTCGGCGGAGTGGCGACCGCCAGCCTGATCGCCGAACTGACCGGCCTTGCGCTGGGCCTCTACCTCGCGCGGGCGGCGCTGGCCCCCCTGCGCGCCGCACTGAAACGCCTCGCCAACCCCGAGGCGCTGCGCCGCACCTTCTCGGCCAGCCGCGACATCCTGATCCGCACGGTGATCCTGCAACTCTCCTTCACCACCTTCGTCTTCCTTGGTGCCCGGTTCGGTGACACCACCCTCGCCGCCAACGCCATCCTGCTGCAATTCCTGTCAATCATGGCCTTCGCGCTTGACGGGTTCGCCTTCGCGGCCGAGTCGCTGATCGGTCAGGCCATGGGCGCCAAAGACCCCAAGGCCCTGAACCGCGCCGCGCGCATGGCCATGCAATGGGGCTACGGTGGCGCAGTCCTGCTGTCGCTCAGCTTCGCGCTGGGCGGCTACCTCGCCATCCAGCTGATGACCAACGCGCCCGACGTGCAGGCCCAGGCGCTGCAGCTTCTGCCCTGGCTGATCGCAGCCCCGCTGATCGGTGCGGCTTGCTGGATCTATGACGGTATCTTCATCGGCGCCCTGATGACCCACATCATGCGCAATGCGGCCCTGCTGGTGGCCGGCTGCTATGCCACGGCCTTAGCCCTTCTGGTCCCCACCTTCGGCAATCAGGGCCTGTGGGCCGCCCTCATGCTGATGAACGCCGCCCGCGGCATCACCCTCAACCGCGCCTTCCCGCAGGTCCTTGCCCGGGCCACCCCGGATCCGCGTTGAAAAAGGTCCCAAGGCGGGCGCCATGCCTCACAGCCTGACCCGCTTGAACAGCTCTGACGCGCCCCACCCCGCCAGCAGCGCCATCAGCAGCGACAGCACGCCATAGGCCAGCGGCTGCTCCATCGCCAGCTTGTACAGCATCCGCTCCAGCCCGGTCTTTTCCACGTCGATCTGGCTGTCCTGCATGTCCACGACCTTGCCGCCCCGCGTCAGGAAGATCCGCACCTTGTACAGGCCTTCCACCAGATTGGCCGGCAGGGTGATGTCGGTGCGAAACAGCGACTGCCGCAGCAGCAGCACCGAATCCTGCGACAGCCGATAGGACCCCGCCACCGCCCGGATGCGCTGCAAGGCCGCGATGTACTGGCCCTGATCTTCGGCGGACCCGCCGCCCTGATCCGCCGCCTTGATCGTCTGCGGGATCGACACGTGGTATTTGGCGTCCTCTTCCGGCGACAGGATGTCACCGATATCCCCGGTCGTCGCCACCGCATAGAAACTGGGCGCCGAGGCGATCTGCACCGCGCCCCGGTTCAGCCATATCCCCGCCACCCGCTCCTTGCGCCGCACCACCAAGGGGGCCGAGGGGCCCTCGACCGTGATGATCACCTGCAACAGCGGCCACTCCGGTGCCGGCGCATCGCGGATCGCGGCGCCATAGACCAAAATCGCCGTGCCGTCGAAATTCGTGGTGATCGACACCCCCGACTGGCTGACCCCAGAGACGATCTCTTCCGCCCGGACCGGCCCGGCCAGCAGCACCACAAGGGCCAGCAGAACCCGGATCATCCCACCACCTTCGTGATCGAATACAACTCGCTCGGCGTCAGCAGCAGGTCAAAGGCAATCTTCACCGCCACCGCCAGCACCAGCAGCGACAACAGGATCCGCAACTGTTCTGCCTTCAGCTTCACGCCCACCCGCGCGCCAATCTGCGCGCCGATCACCCCGCCGACAATCAGCAGCAGCGCCAGCATCATGTCCACCGTATGGTGCGTCACCGCATGGACCAGCGTGGTATAGGCCGTCACGAAGGTGATCTGGAACAACGAGGTGCCAATCACCACCTTGGTCTGCATCCCCAGAAGATAGATCATCGCGGGCACCATGATGAACCCGCCGCCAACCCCCATGATGGCCGACAAGAAGCCCACCGCGCCCCCCACCAGCAGCGGCGGCAGCACCGAGATATACAGCCCCGACGCGCGGAACTTCATCTTGATCGGCATGCCATGCACCCAGCCATGCACCCGGCCGCGCCGCACGGGGGCCTTGCCGGTGCGGCGCAGCGCGCGCACGCTTTCCACCAGCATCATCCCGCCAATCAGGCCCAGAAACAGCACGTAGGACAATTGCACAAAAAGGTCGATCTGCCCCAGCCGGTTCATCAGGTCAAAGACCCAGCCGCCGAAGGTTGACCCGCACAGCCCCCCCACCGTCAGCACGATCCCCATCCGCACATCCACCGCCCGCCGCTTGAACTGCGCCAGAACGCCGGAAATCGAAGAGGCCACCACCTGATTGGCCCCGGTCGCCACCGCCACCGCCGGCGGCACGCCGATCAGCATCAGCAAAGGCGTGATCAGAAACCCGCCGCCCACGCCGAACATGCCCGACAGAAAGCCGACCAGCCCACCCAGCCCCAAAAGGACAAAGATGTTCACCGAGACTTCGGCGATGGGAAGGTAAAGCTGCATTGTGCCCGGGAAAGCTGCTGAAGGAGAGGGTGCCTGTTTCCCTCACGCTTGCGCAGGTTTTCGGCCTAAGTCAAACGCTTCCGCACCGCTTTTCGCCCAAGCTATCCAATCGGGCGCATTTTGCACCCAAAAGCCTCGCATGTCCCTCAAATCTTTGAGGAAATCACGAATAACCCGGTCGGGTTTAAGCGCGCCGCACAGGTCCGGTGTCAGCCCAGTTGCCGCAGATAATCCCGCAAGATCCGCTCCAGCTTGGCAGCCCCCAGCGGTGCCATGGCCTTGGTGTGTTCGTGGCTGATCTTCTCGTCCGACAGACCCGCCGCCATGTTGGTGATGGTGGAAATCGCCGCCACCTTCAGGCCCAGAAACCGCGCCAGGATCACCTCCGGCACCGTCGACATCCCCACCGCATCCCCGCCCAGAATCCGGATCGCCCGGATCTCCGCCGGCGTCTCGAAACTGGGGCCCGAGTACCAGGCGTAAACCCCTTCCGGCAGCGCCACGCCCACCGCCTGCGCCGCAGCCCTCAGCGCCGCCCGCACCCCCGGATCATGCGCATCCTTCATCGGCACAAAGCGCGCATCCGTCGGCTCTCCGATCAGCGGATTGAGGCCTGAGAAGTTGATGTGATCCGACAGCAGCATCAGATCGCCCGGCCGGATATCCTCGCGCATCGACCCGGCCGCGTTGGTGGCAATCAGCGTCTCTGCCCCCAGCGCCTTCACCGTCTCCAACGCCACCCGCATCGCCGCCGGGTTGCCTTTTTCGTAATAATGTTCCCGCGCACCCAACACGGCAACCCTGACACCTTCCAGTTTTCCAACATGAAGGCTTGGGTTGTGCCCCGAGACGGACACATGCGGAAAGCCTGGCAGATCGCCGTAGGGAATGGCCACCCCCTCCACCGCATGCGCCAGATGCCCCAGGCCAGATCCCAGGATCAGCGCCAGCTTGACAGGTTCGGACCCGGCCCGTTCCCGGATGATCTCAACGCTCTTTGACATAAGCCTCTCCTCCGGCCCGGGGCGGCACGGCCTTGCCGACGAAGCCCGCCAGAATGATCACCGTCAGGATATAGGGCAGCGCCTGGGTGAACTGCACCGGAATGACGACAAACCCCAGATCAATGTTCTGAAACCGGATCGCCACCGCGTCCAGCAAGCCAAACAGCATGCAGGCCGCCAGCGCATACCACGGCCGCCACTTGGCAAATATCAACGCGGCAAGGGCAATATACCCCCGCCCCGCCGTCATCTCTTTCAAAAACCCTGCCGAAAGCCCCATCGACATGTAAGCCCCGGCCAGCCCGCACAGCACCCCGGTGATCGCCACCGCCGAATAGCGCAGCCCCGTCACCGACACGCCGGCCGTATCCACCGCCGCCGGATTTTCGCCCACGGCCCGCAGCCGCAGACCAAAGCGCGTCCGGTACAAGATCCACCAGGTCAACGGCACCATCGCCAACGCCACATAGACCAGCACCGAATGGCCCAGCACCAGCTCCACCCAGGGGTTCGGCGGCAGACCCAGCGCGGTCATGATCGGCGCTTCCTCGAACCGCATGCCGCCCACCAAGGGCGGCGATTGCCCGCCCAGATTGAACCAGCTGGTCCCCAGAACCACCGTCAACCCCGAGGCCAGAAAATTGATCGCCACCCCCGAAATCAGCTGATTGCCCCGGAAGGTGATGCTCGCCAGCCCGTGGATCGCGGCAAACAGCAGCGAGGCGCCAATCCCCGCCGCCACGCCGACCCAGACCGACCCGGTCGCATAAGACGCCGCCGCCGCCGCAAAGGCCGCCACCAGCATCTTGCCCTCCAGCCCGATGTCAAACACCCCGGACCGCTCGGAATACAGCCCGGCCAGACAGGCGAACAGCAGGGGCGTCGCCAGTCGGATCGTCGAGTCCAGAATTTGCAGGAAACTGGAAAGATCCATCACTTGCCCCCCCGCTTGGCAAACAGCTTCTCAAGCGGCTTTTGCACCATATACGGCAGCGCCCCGGTGAACAGGATCACCAAGGCCTGCAGAACGGTGATCACCTCACGCGGAATGGAGGTCCCCAGCGCCAGCTGCGACCCGCCCTCATACAGGAACCCGAACAGGATCGAGGCCAGCACAATCCCGAACGGATGGTTGCGCCCCATCAGCGCCACCGCAATCCCGATGAACCCCGCCCCCTCGACCGAATTCAGCAACAGCCGGTGCGCTTCCCCCTGCACCGCGTTGATCGCCATCATGCCCGACAGCCCGCCCGACAAGGCCAGCGCGTAAAGCGTGATCTTCACCGGATCAATCCCGGCATAAACCGCCGCCTTCTCAGACTTGCCAAACGCCCGCAGCGCATAGCCCAGCCGCGTGTGCCACATCAGCGCCCAGATCCCCACCGCACTCGCCAAGGCGATCAGCAGGCTGATATTGGCCGGGTTCTTGGTGGAAAACGGAATCCCCACCAGCCCCAATATCTCCCCCAGCTTGGGCAGGTTCACCACGGCGGGAAACCGGGCCGAGGCCGGGTCCATGCTGCCCAAGGGCCGCAGCAGATTGACCAGCACATAGTTCATCAAGGCATAGGCGATGAAGTTGAACATCATCGTGGTGATCACGATATGACTGCCGCGCTTGGCCTGCAGCCACGCCGGAAGGAAGGCCCAGGCCGCCCCGAACAGCGCCGAGGCGGCAATCGAGCCCAGCAGCGCCAGCGTCCAATGCGGCCAGGGAATGAACAGACAGCACAGCGTCACACCCAACCCGCCCAGCGTCGCCTGCCCCTCGCCCCCGATGTTGAACAGGCTCGCCTGAAAGGCAATCGACACGGCCAGCCCGGTGAACATGAAGTTCGTCGCGTAATACAGCGTGTATCCCCAGGCATAGGTCGACCCAAGCGATCCCTGCACCATGATCTGCAACGCCTGCGCCGGATCTTGCCCGATGAACCAGATCAGCAGACCCGAGATCAGGAAGGCGATGATCAGGCAGATCAGTGGCACCAGCACCACATCCGCCCAACGCGGCAACTTCTCCATCTCAGGCGTCCTTCTTTCCGGTCATGCCAGCCATCAACAGGCCCAACTCGCGCTCGTTCGTCGTCTCCGGGTCGCGCTCGCCCATGATCCTGCCGTCAAACATCACCAGAATCCGGTCTGACAGGCTCATGATCTCGTCCAGCTCCACCGACACCAGCAGCACCGCCTTGCCGGCATCGCGCAACGCCACGATCTGCTTGTGAATGAACTCAATCGCGCCAATGTCCACGCCCCGCGTTGGCTGGCCAACCAGCAGCAGGTCCGGGTTGCGCTCGATCTCGCGCGCCACCACGATCTTCTGCTGGTTCCCGCCCGAGAAACTCTTGGCCGGCAGCGTCGGGATTGGTGGCCGCACGTCAAACGTCGCCATCTTCTTTTCGGTGTCCGCCTTCAGCGCCGCGTTGTCCATGAACACCGCGTTGATCTGGTATTCCGGCGCGTTGTGATAGCCAAAGGCCACGTTCTCCCAAGCCGCGAAATCCATGATCAGCCCCAAAGCCTGCCGATCCTCCGGCACATGGGCAATCCCGGCCGCCCGGCGGCTTTGGCCATTGGCCTTGTGGCCCTTCAGGGGCAGGTCCACCCCGTTCATCACGATCCGGCCCGAGGCCGCAGCGATCCCGCCCAAAGCCTCCAGCAGTTGCGACTGGCCATTGCCCGCCACCCCCGCGATGCCCAAAATCTCGCCCGCCCGGATGGCAAAGCTGACGCCCTTCAAACGGTCCACCCCATCGGCGCGCACCGACAGGTTTTCCACCCGCAGCACCTCGCGCCCCGGCGTGGCCGGTGTCTTCTCGACCTCCAGCAGAACCTTGCGCCCCACCATCAGCTCCGCCAGCGCTTCCGGAGACGTCTGCGCCGTCTGCACCGTCCCCACCATCGTGCCGCGCCGCATGACGCTGACGTTGTCCGTCGTCTCCATGATCTCGCGCAGCTTGTGGGTGATCAGGATCACCGTCCGCCCCCGCGCCTTGAGGCCTGCCAGAATGCGGAACAGATGGTCCGCCTCTTCCGGCGTCAGCACCCCGGTCGGCTCATCCAGGATCAGGATCTCGGCCTGCCGGTACAGCGCCTTCAAGATCTCCACCCGCTGCTGGTGGCCGACCGAAAGCTCTTCAATCACCGCATCGGGATGCACATCCAGGTCATATTCCCGGCTCAGCGCCTCCAGTTCGGCCCGCGCCCGCACCAAAGACGCCTTGAGCAGCGGCCCATCTTCGGCGCCAAGAATCACATTCTCCAGCACCGTGAAATTCTGCACCAGCTTGAAATGCTGGAAAACCATGCCGATGCCGGCGCGGATGGCGCTCTGGCTGTCGGGGATGGCGGTCAGTTGGCCGTTGATGAAAATCTCACCGGCGTCGGCTTTGTAAAATCCATACAGGATCGACATCAGCGTCGACTTGCCCGCGCCATTCTCGCCGATGATGCCGTGGATCGTTCCGCGCGGCACGGCGATGTTGATGTCGCGGTTGGCCTGCACCGAACCGAAAGACTTCGACACGCCCTTCAGTTCAATGGCGTAAGTCGAAGAAGGGGCGGCAGTTGCCTGCCGCCCCCCGAATGCCTGTTCGGCCATTAGAACGTGCCTGCCGGGCAGGTGTTGTCGGCCATGTAGTCGTGCACCTTCAGGTCGCCCGACTTGATCTTGGCAGCGGCGTCATCGACGGCGGCCTTCATCTCGGGGGTGACCAGCTTGGCGTTGTTGTCGTCCATCGCCACGTCCACGCCACCGGCCTTGAGGTCCATGACATTGACGCCCGGCTTCAGGTCAGCGCCTTCCTTGAAGGCTTCATAGACCGCGTTGTCGACGCGCTTGACCATCGAGGTCAGCACTTGGCCGGGGTGCAGGTAGTTCTGGTTGCTGTCGACGCCAATCGACAGGATGCCGCCATCGGCCGCCGCCTGCAGAACGCCCACACCGGTGCCGCCCGCCGCCGCATAGATCACGTCAGCCTTCTGGCTGATCTGCGACTTGGCAATCTCGCCACCCTTGACCGGGTTGTTCCACGCCGACGGATCGGTGCCGGTCATGTTCAGGATCACGGTCGCATCCGGCTTCACAGCCTTGACACCCTGCGCATAGCCGCAGCCAAAGCGACGGATCAAGGGAATGTCCATGCCGCCGATGAAGCCCACGACGCCCGACTTCGACGCCATGCCCGCCATCACGCCCGCCAGATACGAGCCTTGCTCTTCGGTGAAGACCACCGATTTCACGTTCGGCTGATCCACCACCATGTCGATGATCGCGAACTTGGTTTTCGGATAGTCCGGCGCCACGGTGTTCAGAACGTCACCGAAGGCAAAGCCGGTCATCACGATCGGGTTGGCCCCGGCTTCGGCCAGCTGGCGCAAAGCCTGTTCGCGCTGGGCTTCGTTCTGCATTTCCAGCTCTTTGAAGGTGCCGCCGGTTTCCTTGGCCCAACGCTGCGCCCCGTTGAAGGCGGCTTCGTTGAAGCTCTTGTCGTTCTTGCCGCCAAGGTCATAGATGATGGCGGGCTCTGCCAAGGCAGCCACGGCGCTCAGCGCCAGTGCGGCCGAAGCGCCCAGCAAGCGTTTCATCAGGGTCATGTCAGTCTCCCGGTTGTCAAATGCGTGCACCCTGTCCATGGCCAGACTCAACATGGCCAATCGCGGGCGGTCGTGGCTGATTTAGGTCCGATGGGGTGCTGGCGGTCAACAGGAATCTGCGTCGCCGCTGTCGCATTTTTGATCATAAGTTCAAGCCTTGAGCGGTTGGCCCGCTTGGCCAAGGCTGGAGGGGCTGCCTGCCCCTCCAGACCTCCCCGGGGATATTTGGAGAAGGCGAAACGGCAAAGGGCTACAGACTGCGGCCCATCAGGATGGCATCGACGATCTGCCCCGCACCCCGGTAATACCCTTTGCGGCGGCCGGTTTGCGTGAAACCTGCCGCGGCATAGACCGACCGCGCGGCGGCGTTGGTCTCGGCCACCTCCAGAAACGCGGTTTCGGCCCCGCGCGCCTTGGCTTCGGTCACAAACGCCGCCACCAACGCGCGCCCGGTGCCTTGGCGGCGGGCGGCGGGATCGACGGCGATGGTCAGCAGTTCGGCCTCTCCGGCCACCACCTGCCCCAGCAGGAAGCCGGTGTCGCGGGTTAGCGCAAAGCTGAACGGGCTGGCCAGGGTCGAGGCGATTTCCCCCTCTGACCAGGGTGCCGGCAGCACGAAGCTTGCCGCATGCAACCGGGCCATCTGGGCCGGCGTCACGGCAGGATCACCGGCGGCGGGTCTGTCGGCGGTGCCGCATCGGCCCCCCGCAGGTAGAACGGGGCAGGGCGGTCCGCCGTCCCGCGCCGCGCCACGGCGATCCGCGCCATCGCCACGGTCAGCGGCAGGGCAGGCTCTGCCACCACACCTTCGACCAAAGCCGCGACCTCTGCCGCGCGATGGCCGATGCAGATCACCCCCGGCGCGGCCTGTGGCAAGGTGTCCAGCGTGCAGGCCACGGCCGCGCCGCCGTCAAACACCTGCGCATAGACCGCGCCGCGCCGGGCATCCAGCGTCACCAGCCTTGGACCGGCACGGCCATAGGCCATGGCCTCCAGCGCGGTCACCCCCACCGCCGGCACGCCAAGCCCCAAAGCCAGCCCGCGCGCCGCCGCAACCGAAATCCGCACCCCGGTGAAATTCCCCGGCCCGGTGCCCACGCCAAGACAGGCCAGGTCGCGCCAGCCCACCCCGGCCTTGGCCAGCATCTCTTCCAGCATCGGCATCAGACGCTCGGCCTGACCCACCTCCATCGCCTCGACCTGATGCGCCAGAACCGTGCCGCCAGACACCAAAGCGGCGGCACAATGTGCCGCCGATGAGTCGAACGCCAGAACGATGGGATCAGGCGGCAACCGGGCGCACCTCGGTCACTTCCGGGATATAGTGGCGCAGCAGGTTCTCGATCCCCATCTTCAGCGTCAGCGTGGACGAGGGGCATCCGGCGCAAGCGCCCTTCATGTGCAAGTATACAACGCCCCGGTCAAAGCCGTGGAAGGTGATGTCGCCGCCATCCTGCGCCACGGCCGGACGCACCCGCGTGTCCAGCAATTCCTTGATCTGGTTGATGATATCGCCATCCGGCCCATCGGTTTCCACATGGGCCTGCGCCTGCTCGCCCTCAATCACCGGGGCGCCCGACTGGTAATGCTCCATCACGGCCCCCAGAATGGCCGGCTTGATGTGCTGCCAGTCAATGCCTTCAGCCTTGGTGACGGTGACGAAATCAAGGCCCATGAAGACCCCGGTCACGCCGTTCACCGCAAAGATCCGCTTGGCCAGCGGCGACTTGCCCGCAGCCTCGGCGGTCGGGAAATCGGCGGTCCCCACCTCCAGAACGGCAAGGCCGGGCAGGAATTTCAGGGTCGCCGGGTTGGGCGTGGATTCGGTCTGGATGAACATGGCAAACTCCTGACTGTTCCTGTCGGATATGCGCTTCGGGGGCCGCCGAGTCAAGGTTGGACCGATTCCAAACTGGACCTCAGCCTTCGAAATACCCGTACATCTGCTCCAGCGCCGTCAGTGGGGCAGCGGGCAGGGCCCCTGCCGCCGGTGCGGGCTTCTCGGCGTCCCGGGTGAAATAGGCCAGGCCGGGGACGTCAACCACGGCGGATTTGCGATGCTTCAGGTCGGACATGATGGTTCCTTTTGTCCTTCCTCCCGCCGGGGATATGCGCCTGATGCGGCCGGTGCAAAACCGCCAAACGCGCATGGCCGCCCTGCTGAAAACGCTGTGCTGGCCTGCGGGACAGGCGCCCGAACCCGCGGCACGGTTGGAACTGCCAGGCCCAGACCGGCTGGCGCGCGGGCCACCTCAGGTGATGCTCTCCAGCCGCTCCTTGCTCATGTCGCCCGGCACGATCGTGATCGGCACCGGCAGCGTCCCCGCGCTGCGGGTCAGCGCGGTCACCAGCGGCCCCGGCCCGGATTTCTCATGGCTGGCGCCCAGCACCAGCACGCCCACCTCCGAGTCCTCGCGCACCTGCGCCAGAATCTCGGTCTCCGGATCGCCCTCGCGGATCACCAGCTCGGGGTTCACCCCCTGCCGGTCCCGCATCCATTTGGCATAGACCTCGAAATGCGCCTCGATCCGCTCGCGCGCCTCGGCCCGCATCAGATCGGCCACCCCGATCCAGCCCTGAAACTCGTCTGGAGAGATGATCGACAAGATCTGCACCCCGCCCCCGGTATGCGCGGCCCGAAGCGCGGCAAACCGCATCGCATTCAGACACTCCCGCGTGTCATCCAGCACGACCAGAAACTTGCGCATGTTCGTCTCCTTCGCGGCCCTTATCGCCCAAGGGCCAGCCTTTAGACAAGCCTTGCCGAACGCCCCCATTTCATCCAGGTCCAAGTATCCCACGGGGGCGCGGGGGTGTGAAACCCCCGCTCCGACGCCTAAAGCCGCGTGCCGGCGGCCCAGTCCATGTACAGCGCCCGCGCCCGCTCCGTCATCGGGCGGTGCGGATACAAGGTCCCGTCAAACTCCGCCACCGCCGTCACCTTGGCGAAATTGCCCGACAGGAAGATCTCGTCGGCCCGGTGCGCATCCTCGAAGGTCAGCACGGTCTCCACAACCTCCACCCCATCGGCGCGCAGGTTGGCAATGTGGCGGGCGCGGGTGATGCCCGACAGGAAGGTGCCATTGGCCACCGGCGTGAACACCACGCCATCCTTCACCACAAACACATTCGCCGTCGCACTTTCCGCCAGATTGCCAAGCGCATCGGCGACCAGCGCGTTGCCAAAGCCCTTGGCCTTGGCCTCGGTCAGCATGCGGGCGTTGTTGGGGTACAGACAGCCGGCCTTGGCGTTGCAGACCGCGTCCTCCAGCACCGGACGGCGAAACCGCGTCCGGGTCAGCGTCGTGGCATAAGAGGCATGCGGCATCGCACATTCCTCCAGCGCAATCGCAAATCCCGTCGCCCCGGCTTCCGGCGAAACGCCCAGATCAGACCCATGCAGCGCCCAGTACATCGGCCGGATATACACCGCCCGCCCCGGCGCAAAATCCGACAGCCCCTCGCGGATGATGGCCATCATGTCCTCGGTCGCACAGGTCGGCGTGATCATCAGCGCCTCGGCGGATCGGTTGACCCGCGCGCAATGCTTGTCAAGGTCCGGCACCAGCCCGTCAAACCGCCGCGCCCCATCGAA
>NZ_CBBQHX010000036.1:0-43747 GCF_964946895.1 Stagnihabitans sp.
AACACCCAAAGTGTCTGCAAGACTGTCGGCACCATGTCGGGACGTTTTGCCGATGCCCTCTCTGCCCGCTATGGCTGCGGGTCCGAAGGCAAGACCACCACAACCCTCGCCGGAGCCACCGGTGCCATGAAGGACCAGGTGCCGGTCGATGTGAACTACGCCTGGAAGGCCGTCAAGAAGAACGCCCTCCTTGCCGGTAATCCGAAGCTGGGCGAACTCTTCATGACCCTCTCCGGAACAATCATCACCCGCGCCGCCGCCAACGACAACGAAGGCCCGCGTCACCAGGTCATCACCCCCCGTGCCTTCACCCCTGACATGATCGAAGCCTTCGTCGAAGGCGGCACTCTCAAGGTCCTGCACTGTGATGAGGCAACAAAATGCCTGGCCCCAACCTTGGTCAGCGTGACCATCCCGCAGTCCGAAGCCTTCTACGCCCGCGTCAGCACGATCCTGCAGGGTATTTCCGACGCGCTCCGCGATGACACCAAGCTTTCCCCCGATGCCGTGGGCCTGATCGGCATGACTTCCGTCCCGATCTACGACACTCTGAAAACCGCCCGAGCCTACAAGTTCCAGTTTACCGATGATGAAATCGCCCTCATCTCCGAACTCGTCGCCATCGACTGCGCCATGCGCTATACCCAAGATGCCATGCAGGAACTGGCGAAATCGGCGTCGAATACGGATGCCTTCGGCTCGATCATCGAGGAATTCCAGCAGTCGGTGTCAAAAACGCTCGACAGTTTCGGGACCTTCCGGAACGAAGCGCAGGAGAAGTATGATCATGCGATCGCTGCGTTGACCAAGCTGCAGATGGCGAAGTCGGTTTTGGCAGCGAACGGGGCCGCGAAGTTTGCGTCGCAGATGGGCAATGGGGAGTGAACGGAACGCCGTGACGACGCAGCGTGATGAACAGCATCTGTGCTTCAGACGTCGTCGGAAGCGATTGTATTCTTGGTGGGGGTCGATAACCTCGTTCTGATCGGCCAAAGTGCAGCCCGAACCGCAAAAGTGAAGACCCCCAACATGACAGCTGCCGCTCGCACTCGGACATATCTTACCGTTTTGGCCGTCTTGGGGGCCAGCCATCTTCTCAATGACCTGATGCAATCGCTGATCCCGGCGGTTTATCCGATCCTGAAGCAAAGCTATGCCCTGGATTTTGGTCAGATCGGCCTGATCACCATGACGTTCCAGATCGCGGGCGCTCTGCTGCAACCGGTGATCGGCATGGTGACGGACCGCCACCCGGCGCCGTACTCGCCCGTTGTCGGCATGATGTTCACGCTGTCCGGGCTGGTCAGCCTGGCCTTTGCCCACAGCTACACGGTCATTCTGGTTTCGGTCGGCCTGATCGGCATCGGCTCGTCGATCTTCCACCCCGAGGCGACCCGGATGGCGCGCTATGCGGCGGGTGCGCGGCAGGGGCTGGCGCAAGGCATCTTTCAGGTGGGCGGTCAGACCGGCGGATCGCTTGGCCCGGTTCTTGCCGCCTTGATCATCGTCCCGTGGGGGCAACCTAGCCTTGCGTGGTTTGCCGTTCTGGCGCTGGTGGCCATGCTGCTGCTTCTGTGGATCGGGCGCCAGCAACATGGCATTCGGGCAGACTTCACCGCAATGCGCGCCAAGGCACAGCAGGGCAGCGGCGAGGCGCAGTTTGCCCCGCGGACTGTTGCCCTCGGGGTTGTGGTCCTGACCCTGCTGATGTTCACCAAGAACACCTACGAGGAAAGCTTCCGGTCGTTCTATACTTTCTACCTGATCGAACGGTTCGGCCTTTCGATCCCGACAGCGCAGTTGATGCTATTCCTGTTCCTCTTGGCAGCCGTGGCGGGCGTTCTGATCGGCGGGATCGTCGGCGACAGGATCGGGCGCTATCGGATCATCTGGATTTCGGTGCTGGGGCCTTTGCCGTTCAGTTTGATGCTGCCCTTTGCCGATCTGTTCTGGACCGGGGTGCTGACCGTGCTGATCAACCTTGTCCTCGCCAGCGCCTTCGCGTCGATCCTGATCTACGCCATGGACCTTCTGCCCAACCGGATCGGGCTGATCGGCGGTCTGTTCTACGGGCTGAACTTCGGTTTTGGCGGAATCGCGGCGGCCTTGCTCGGGATGCTGGCGGACCACTACGGCGTCGAGGTGGTCTATCGGATCTGCTCGATCCTTCCTTTGGCCGGTTTGCTGGCCTGGTTCCTGCCGCGCGTCGAGGACGGGAATGTAAAGTGATGCGGCGCCTGGTGCTAGCGGAAGCCCCTAACATGCTGCGGCAGAAGGTGCCCCTTCGAAGGCCGCCGCCTCCTGTCGCAGCCAGTCACAGAACAGCGACGACTTCCGGTTGCGGCGCGCCCTTCGCAGAGCCACGTAGCCATGACCGCTGTCGCGAAAGCCAAAAGGCGCCTTGAGTTTGCCGAAACGGATGTCATCGGCCACGTAGGGCCAAGGCGCGACCCCCATGCCCAGACCCGCGGTAGTGGCTTCCAGCATGAAATAGAAGTGCTCGAAATCGACGCGGGGGCCCTCGGCCAGCGTCACTTGAGATTGCGACAGCCAGCCATCCCAAGCTTCAGGCCGGGTGCGGGTGTGCAAGCGGGGCAGGCCCGCGAAGGGAAAGGGCGTGTCGACCGCGCGTGCGGGGGAGAGGACAAGACCGGTCTCCTCGGGGAATAGCGTGATGACTTCGGCGCCCGGGGGCCATGGTGGGCTGCCGACGCGGATGGCCACGTCAAAGGCATCACGGCTGAAATCCACCGCACGGGGGGAGGCGGTCAGGCGCACCTCAATCTCTGGGAAGGCTGCCTGAAAGCGGTACAGCCTTGGGATCAGCCAGCGCATCGTGAAGGTGCCGGGGCAGGACACATCCAACGGGCCGTCCGCTCGGTCAGCCACCGACCGCACCGAAGCGTCAATCTGATCAAGCGCAGAGGACAAGCCAGCCAACAATCGCACACCGGACTCCGTCAGGGTCAGATTGTTTTTCGGTCCTTCAAATAGGGGAATACCTAAGGCCAGTTCCAGTTGCTGGACTTGTCGGCTGATGGCGCTGTGGGTAACCGACAACTCTGCGGCGGCGAGCGTCATGCGGCCGTGGCGGCCTGCGGCCTCGAAGGCCTTGAGCGCATTCAGCGAAGGCAGTCGGCGGTTCATGTGCGTTTACCGAACATAAGCTGTTCCTTCATATCGTTTTCCAATGAACAAATAAGAGTGTTTCTTATGCAGGCAAGCCATAGCTTGAACGGATTTGGTACAAGAATTCCTTGAAAGGGAACATCCGATGTCAGCAAGCCCCTATGATGCCCGCTCGTCCGATGGCAGTGCCGGAGATGCCAACTACGGCGCGATCGGTGCTGGATACACGAACTATCGTCAGCCTGATCCATTCATCGCCTCATTCATCCTTGACGCTTTGGGCGACGCGGTGACGGTCCTGAATGTGGGGGCAGGGGCGGGGTCCTATGAACCGGAGGACCGTCAGGTCACGTCGGTGGAGCCCTCTGCCGCGATGCGGGCGCAGCGCCAGGGGCATCTGCCACAGGCTGTGGATGCTGTCGCCGAAAGCCTGCCCTTTGCAGATGGCCGCTTCGAGGCCAGCATGGCGACCTTTACGGTGCATCAGTGGCGCGATCTGCGCGCCGGCCTCGCCGAGATGCGCCGTGTCACGCGGGGGCCGGTGCTGGTGCTCACCTGCGATCCGGCTGCACTCGACCTGTTCTGGCTCAACGACTATGCACCCGAGGCGATATCCACTGAAGCACGGCGTTATCCTGCGATTTCCACCCTCGCGGAGGCGCTTGGAGGTGAGGTTGAAGTTATCCCAGTTCCGATCCCCCTGTCCTGCACCGACGGCTTTTCGGAGGCCTATTATGGTCGCCCGGAGCGTCTTCTGGACCCGGGTGCGCGGCGTGCCAATTCGGCGTGGAGTTTCGTGGACCCTTCTGTCGGCGAACGCTTCCAACGGCAGCTTTCGCAGGACCTTGAACGCGGCGCCTGGGACGCCCGCTTTGGCCATCTGCGCCGCCAGCCGTTCTTCGATGGATCGCTCCGTCTGATCGTGGGGCGACCGTGACCGGGGGAATTCGGCAAAAAGGGTTACTCAGCCTGATGGTGATGACCCGGTCGTTTCCGCCTTTTCATGCGGGTGCGGCTCCACGCACGGCACCCGGTTTGTTCCAGCAATAGATACAGCACGCGATGCTCGTCTCTACTATGGATGAAGCTGGGCGACAGCACGAAGGAATTATGATCCTCAAGGACGCCATTGAAACTGGATGGTATTTTGCCACGAACAAGACTGGACCGAAGGGGCATCAAACCAAAACCAACCCGATTGACGCGCTGACCCTATATTGGCCAAAGATCGGGGGGCGACTCCAGAGAGACTGACGTGCCGGTTGCATCCGTTCGGGGTCAGAGCGCCCTTGTTCTCATCCCAATGCTCGCGCTATGTTGGCTCGAATATAGCGCATCGTCCAACAAGGCGACGCCCTTATCTCTGTCACTTTCCCGGAACGGAACCCTGCTGATGTCCGTCACACAGATTGCAGAGCGACCAAAGAAGCCGCAGACCCTGACTGAGGCGCAGGCTTTCATCACCAAGCACTTTCGAGCCGTGGTCGGGCAAGAGTGGGTAACAGGTGACGCAAGCCTTGGCCGATTGTTGGCAAAAGATATTGTTGCTCCGTTTGATCTTCCGCGTTTTGATGCGTCGGCGATGGATGGCTATGCCGTGCATTCTGGGGATCTGGACGAAGCCGGACATGCGACCCTACGCTTGGCCGGGATATCCGCCGCCGGCCACCCGCCCAACTGGTCCTTGGAGCACGGCGCGGCGTCTCGCATCTTCACCGGTGCGATGCTGCCAAGGGGCGCGGACCGGGTTGTCGTTCAAGAGCATTGCCGCTTGATCGAAGGTCACGTCCAGATTTCGGCGGCTCCGGGCGGCAAGCCACACATCCGGCGCAGGGGCGAAGATATGCACGCAGGAGCGACGGTTCTGACCGCAGGCTTGCGGCTTGGGCCCGGTCAATTGGCGTTGCTGTCGGCCCTGCAGATCGCCTCGGTGCCGGTGTCACGTCCGTTGCGGGTGGGGCTCTTGTCCACCGGGGATGAGTTGCAAGAGGGCTCCGCGCCGCTTGAGCCAGGGCGGATCATCGACAGCAATCGTCCTATGCTGCGCGCCATGCTACAGAGGCTGGGATGCGATGTGGCAGACTTGGGAATTCTACCCGACGACCCCGAAACGCTGCTGACGGTTCTGATCGAAGCGGCAGCGGCTCACGATCTGATCATCACCAGCGGTGGCGCCTCGGTTGGCGATGCCGACCACCTGAACCGCCTCATCGCCCGGCGCGGCTTCATGGAGTTCTGGCGGCTGAACATGCGGCCCGGCAAGCCGGTGGGCCTGGGCGATATCGACGATTGCCCGATCCTTGCCCTGCCAGGCAATCCGATGGCGGCGGCCGTTGCCTTCACGCTGATCGGGCGAAGGCTGATCGGCAGGCTGGCCGGTGACCCGGTGCTTCAGCCTGACGCGATGTGTTTGCCACTGGCCCATCGTGCTTTCAAGGCACCGGGACGGCTGGAGGTTCTGGCCGGACGGCGTACTCTGTTGCCGGATGGGCAAAGTGCTGTTCAGGCCTTGACAGTTCAGGGTTCGGCCAGCTTCGCAGCGCTTTCGCAGGCCGAGGGTCTGATCCTGCTGCCCGTCTCGCCCGAGCGAGTGGATGCCATGTCGCTGGTGTCCTTCTTTCCGTTCAATCCTTGATTGGGCCTATACCATATCCTGCAAGATGATTTCGGCAATCTTCCGTTTGCAGGTCGGCAACGAGCGCCGACAAGGGACCGGCAGGTTTTGTCAGTGGGCAAGACGCAAACGTCGCGGCAACCGCCATGGCCGCAGGAAGCTGGCAGACCGACAGACCCGGAGCATCAATACAGGCCAGTCGCGCATTGCTTTGATAGGTCAGGAAAACATCAGCCAGACCGCTCTGCAGTATGAAGGCATAGGGATTGATACCCGCTGGAGCCGTTGGGGCCGAAGGTCCCCCTGCCAGGATCAGCACCTTCGCCATCAGAAGGTCCGCAGCGCCGAGATGCAGCCTTTCGCTCAGCCGCAGACTTGTGTGCGCATAATCTCCAGACGGGTCTGCGCCCGGCAAAAGAGGTGGCAAGGCGCACCTTCGGGTGCAGCAGCATGTCAAGAAGTTCAATCGTCGTGCAGACCAAGCCGGGTCGCATCAACGCGACTAAATCGGTCGCACCCAATCGCTGGATGCTCGTCGCAATCCCGATGGAGACCAGATGTTCTGGATGGCCAAGGTCCGCTGAGACGAACAGATCGGGCCGTTCAGGCCCTGCTAAAGTCTCGATCTCGCGGCGCAGTGTGCCGGAGGGGCCGAAGCGGGTTGTCAGTTTCAGGCCGCCACGCACCGCAAATCCATCCAACCATGTACCCAAGGGAACCGTCAGGCTTCCAGCCGCCCAAACTGTCAAATCAGCGGATCGGGTCATGGATGTGAAACCGGCAAGACAGGCGATGCGCTGATTGTGGGATGGGACGTTGTCTATGCATCATTGGTCCCACTCCAAGATCCGTGAATGACGGCGGCAACACGCCGCTGCCCCAAACGATATCTTGCATTGCTCGGATGCGAATTCAATGCGATATAGCTCAAGAAATATATCGTCCAGGGAGGCTTTCACATGAGACTCAGCGCACGAAACATTCTGCCCGGCAAAGTGGTGGAGATCGTCACGGGGGCCGTCACCAGCCATGTTCGGATGGACGTCGGGGGTACCATCGTCACCGCCTCGATCACCAACGAGGCGGTCAAAGAACTGGGTCTGGTTGTCGGCGACAACGCCTTTGCCGTCGTCAAAGCCTCTGACGTGATGGTTGGCAAGGATTGACGGATGGACGACGGCATCCGCCCCGGTGAGATCGCAGTAACGGCCCCTGCAGACTTCGACGCTGGCGTCTATTTCATCGGACGCCTGCGCACGCCTTGGACCGTAAGGTCGGACTGCCCCAAGAAGGGCGACCCTGACAATGGCCCGATCTGCCACGCTGAGGTCGATCCCCTTTGGGCTGCGGCTCTGACCGGGTTGGACGGCAAGACCAAGTTGCAGGTCCTGTACTGGATGCACGAAGCGCGGCGCGATCTGGTGCTGCAAAGCCCGCGCCATGACGGAACGACCGTGGGCACATTTGCCTTGCGGTCACCGGTGCGACCGAACCCGATTGCTTCCTCGGTCGTGACCCTTCTGAGCATCGAAGGCAACCGCCTTGCCCTGCGGGGTCTGGATTGCCTCGATGGAACGCCTCTCATTGACCTCAAACCCGAATTCGGAGCCTCCTCATGCCCGGCAGTCTCTCCTTCTTCCAAGTAAGACGGGCCCTTGGCCTGACCCTGGCGGCATTGCTCATCGGGCTGACGCCTGCCTTTGCACGAGATGTTGTAGACGCCACGGGGCGCACCGTGACAGTCCCCGATGCGCCGATGCGAGTCTTTGCGGCTGGCCCCCCGGCCAGCGTGCTTCTTTATGCGCTGAAGCCCGAGGCGATGATCGGCTGGGTGAAGGCGCCGAAAGATGCGGACCTCCCCTATCTGGCCGACAACGTGAAGGGCCTCCCCGAACTCGGTCGCCTGACCGGAAAGGGTGATGCGCTGAACCTTGAACAGCTTTTGGCGGCGAAGCCCGACCTGGTCATAGACTTCGGCACGGTCAGCGACACCTACAAGACCCTCGCCGACCGGGTGCAAAGCCAGACCGGCGTGCCCTATGTTTTGATCGACGGTTCCTTCGCCAACACGCCCACCGCCATCCGCCAGATGGCGGCGATCCTGGGCGTGCCGGAGCGGGGTGAAATCCTGGCCAAATATGCCGAAGACACGCTTGCCATGGTCGACCGCGTTCTGGCGAAGGTGCCGGACGCGCAGCGCCCGTCGGTCTATCTGGCGCGCGGTCCGGAGGGGCTTGAATCCGCCGGTATCGCCTCTATCAACGCCGAAATTATCGGACGTGCGGGTGGCCGCAATGTGGTGGACTCCACTGACAAGGGCTTGGTGACAACCTCGCCTGAACAAGTGCAGACCTGGGCGCCTGATGTCATCATCACGATTGATCCAGCGTTCGCCAAGGGAGTCGCTGCATTGCCCGCTTGGGCCGGTGTTCCTGCAGTGGCCAAAGGGCGTGTCTTGCTGGCCCCCTCGCATCCCTTCGGCTTCATCGACTCACCGCCTTCGATCAACCGGCTGATCGGCCTGCAATGGATGGTCCATGCGCTTTACCCCGATCAGGCCGAGGGTAACCTGAAGGCCCAGGTCACGGACTTCTACCATCTGTTCTATCACGTCGATCTGGATGAGGCGGCGGTTGGAAAGCTTCTTGGCCAGTAGTAGTCTGAAGCCCCTTGGCCTCAGCTTGGGAGCGTTGGCTTTGGCCATGCTGCTGGCTGCGGGACTTGGGGCTTATCATTTGCCATTGCCGCGCATTCTGGCACTGGTATCTGGCAGCCCGGCCGAAGGGGCCGAGGCCGCCGTGTTCTACCACATCCGCCTGCCGCGCATTCTGGCAGCGGCTCTGGTGGGTGGGGCGCTGTCGGCCTCGGGGGCTGCCTATCAGGTGACCTTCCGCAACCCTCTGGTCTCGCCCGACATTCTTGGCGTGTCGGCCGGGGCGGGATTGGGGGCTGTGACGGGGATCTTCTTCGGACTGCCGGTGGTGATAATTCAGCTTCTGGGTTTTGCCGGGGGCTTGGCCACCGTCAGCCTTGTGCTCGCGCTGACGGCGGGATTGGCGACACGACAAGACGCCTTGGCCCTGGTGTTGACCGGGCTGGCTTTGGGTGCCTTGGCGGGTGCGGGGATTTCGCTGGTGAAAGTGCTGGCCGACCCCGAGAACCAATTGCCCGCCATGACCTTCTGGCTGCTGGGCTCGCTGGCCGGGATCAAACTGGTCGATGTCAGCCTTGCCCTGCCTGCCATCGTCGTTGGCCTGCTGCCGCTGATCCTGCTGCGCTGGAAAATCGGCGTCCTGGCGATGGGCGAGGACGAGGCAAGGGCGCTTGGCGTCAATGCCGCCCGACTGCGCTGGGTGGTGATCCTCAGCGCCACGCTGATGACCTCTGCCGCCGTGTCGGTTGCAGGGACCATCGGCTGGATCGGCCTGATGGTCCCCCATATCGCCCGGCGTCTCCCCGGCCCAAGGTTTGACCTGCTGCTGCCCGTTGCCACCGTTCTTGGCGCGCTGACGCTGGTGCTGGTCGACACGCTGGCCCGCACCATGGCCACGACAGAGGTGCCCTTGGGCATCCTGACGGCCATTCTCGGTGCGCCGGTCTTCTTGACGCTGGTCCTGCGGGGCAAAGCGTCATGGAGCTGATCCGCGCCACTGACCTTTCCATCGGTCATCCGGGCAAACCCTTGGCCCAAGGCATCAGCTTTGCCCTGCAACGCGGAGAAATCCTCGCCGTCCTCGGCCCGAACGGAGCGGGCAAGACCACCCTGTTTCGTACGCTTCTGGGCCTGATCCCACCGCTTTCGGGCGATATCCGGTTGCACGGGGCTGACCTTCGCACCCTGTCGCGCCCGCAGATCGCCCGCGCCATGGCCTATGTCCCGCAGGCGATGACCGCCCCGTTTCCCTACACCCTTGCGGATTTCGTCCTCATGGGCCGCACCGCGCATCTGCCGCGCTTCGGTCAACCTTCCAAGACAGATTTGGCTGCGGTGGTGGCTGCCCTGACCAAACTGGACCTGCTGCCGCTCGCAGGGTCCCCTGTTAACCGTCTGTCAGGCGGCGAGCGTCAACTGGCACTGATCGCCCGCGCCTTGGCACAGGGTGCGCCGCTGATCGTGCTTGATGAGCCTGCGGCCAGCCTCGACTACGGCAACCGCCTGCGCCTTCTGGTCAGGATGCGGGACCTGGCCACCGAGGGGACCGCGCTGATCCTGTCCACTCATGAGCCCGATCATGCCGCAAGACTGGCGACCCGCATCCTCAGCGTCGACCGTGTTGGCCAGGTCGGTCTCGGCTCACCGGAAGAGATGACCAGACCGGCTCATCTTGCTCATCTTTACAGCCTTCCTCATGCCGAGGTGTCGCCGTGAACCTAAGACCCGCTGACCGCCACCTGACCGAGATCGAGACCGCACTCGCTCGAGGTGAGGCTGCGCTGTCGCCCATCGTCGCCTCATGGAGCCGGTCGGCCCATCTGCACGGGCTGGACCCGGCGCGCCCACAGCGGCCCGAGCGGATGACGGCGGCAGAACTGGCGGCCGCGCGCGAGAAGATGGCGCCCTTGATTCAGGCGGCGGGACCGAACTTGGATCGGCTGTTTCAGGCAGTGGGTTCAGTCGGTTGCTGTATCCTTCTGGCTGATGCCGATGGCGTGCCGCTCGAGCGTCGGGGCGCCTCGGTGGATGACCCGGTCTTTGCCGACTGGGGTTTGTGGACTGGCACGGTCTGGACCGAAGCCGAACAGGGCACCAACGGCATCGGCACCTGTCTGGTCGAAGAACGGGTGGTGACGATCCACCGCGACCAGCACTTTCTGGCCCGCAACACAATCCTGTCCTGCATGACTGCCCCGGTCTATGACCCCTTGGGCAATCTGGCCGGGGTGCTGGACGTCTCTTCGGCCCGGAGCGATCTGACCAAGGGCTTCATGACACTGATCGTGCAAGCTGTGACCGAAACTGCCCAAAAGATCGAGGCGCAGGCGTTTCAGGATGCCTATCCCAAGGCCCGGATGGTTTTGGTACCGGGCAGTGAGCGTCACTCGGGCGGGCTTCTGGCGGTCGACGAGGATGATCTGGTGGTAGGTGCCACCCGAAATGCCAGACTGCATCTGGGCCTTGCGGGCGATCTGGAGAGCCAGCCGCGCCCTGCCGCTGATGTGCTGGGACGGCGTGGGGCTGAGACGCTGGAGGATGCCGAACGGTCCCTCTTGGCGCGGGCATTGGCGCGAGCCGGCGGCAACGTCTCGGCCGCCGCCCGCGACCTTGGCATCAGCCGCGCTACGCTGCACCGCAAGCTCGGGCCGCGTCCGCGGTGATTTAGTTGGCCGAACCTGTCGCAAGACCGCGACAGGTTCGCGCTACCATCACTCGCCCCCCGGCTGACAGAGGATGATTCCGAGTCCAGCATGATCCCAGTGGCGCGAGGAGGCGCCCGTCCGTGAGGACAAACGCACACCCGTCCGTGAGGGCAAACACATCGTCTGGGAGGACATCATGAATAAAGTGGAATATTTCCGCACGTCCGCGTCGCCGTTCAAGGCGAACTACGGCAACTTCATCGGCGGCCAATGGGTGCCCGCCAAATCCGGCCGCACCTTCGAGAACACCTCGCCCATCACCGGCGGCGTGATCTGCACCGTCGCCCGCTCGGAAGCTGCCGACGTCGAGGCGGCTTTGGATGCCGCCCATGCCGCCAAGGTGAAGTGGGGTAACACTTCGGTCGCCGAACGGGCGGTGATCCTGAACAAGATTGCCGACGTGATGGAGCAGAACCTGCCCCTTCTGGCCCTGGCCGAAACCTGGGACAACGGCAAGCCGATCCGTGAGACGACTGCCGCCGACCTGCCGCTGGCCATCGACCACTTCCGCTATTTCGCCGGGGCCATCCGCGCCCAGGAAGGCTCGCTGTCCGAGATTGACCATGACACCGTGGCCTATCACTTCCATGAACCTCTGGGCGTTGTCGGCCAGATCATCCCATGGAACTTCCCGCTGCTGATGGCGGTCTGGAAGCTGGCCCCGGCCTTGGCTGCGGGCAATTGCGTGGTGCTGAAACCGGCGGAACAAACCCCGGCCTCGATCCTCGTCCTGATGGAACTGATCCAGGACCTGCTGCCGCCAGGCGTGCTGAACGTCGTCAACGGCTTCGGCCTTGAGGCGGGCAAGCCCTTGGCCTCGTCCAATCGCATCGCCAAGATCGCGTTTACGGGTGAGACGACGACGGGCCGCCTGATCATGCAATATGCCTCGCAGAACCTGATCCCGGTGACGCTGGAACTGGGTGGCAAGAGCCCAAACATCTTCTTCAAGGACGTCTGCGCCGAGGATGACGATTTCTTCGATAAGGCCATCGAAGGCTTCGTTATGTTCGCCCTGAACCAAGGTGAAGTCTGCACCTGCCCGTCCCGCGCCCTGATCCACGAGTCGATCTATGACCGCTTCATGGAAAAGGCTCTGGCCCGTGTGGCGGCCATCACGGCCGGCGATCCCCTCGACCCGACCACGATGATTGGCGCCCAGGCGTCCGAAGAGCAGTTGGCGAAGATCCTGTCCTACATGGACATCGGTAAGCAGGAAGGCGCGCAAGTGCTTGCCGGTGGTGCCCAGCGTCATCTGGAAGGCGGCCTTTCGGGCGGCTTTTACATGCAGCCCACCGTCTTCAAGGGCAACAACAAGATGCGTGTGTTCCAAGAGGAAATCTTTGGCCCAGTCGTGTCCGTCACCACCTTCAAGGATGATGAGGACGCACTGGCGATCGCCAATGACACGCTCTACGGCCTTGGTGCCGGGGTGTGGAGTCGTTCTGCCAACACCTGCTACCGCTTCGGCCGCGCCATTCAGGCAGGCCGAGTCTGGACCAACTGCTACCATGCCTATCCGGCCCATGCGGCCTTCGGTGGCTACAAGCAGTCCGGGATCGGGCGCGAAAACCACAAGATGATGCTGGACCACTATCAGCAGACCAAGAACATGCTGGTCAGCTACTCGCCGAAGAAGCTGGGCTTCTTCTGAACCACAATTGATGGGAGTGTAGGGGGGCGGAAGCCCCCCGTTTTCGCTTTCGGCCAAGGAGGTAAGACAATCCTATGGACAGCTTGGACAAGGTGCGGGCCTCGCCAGCTGCGCTGGAACTACTGACTGAGATCGTGGCGGATCATGGACCTGTTATGTTCCACCAATCGGGCGGGTGCTGCGATGGCTCATCGCCGATGTGCTATGCTCAGGGCGAGTTCCTGCTCGGCGATCGCGACGTGAAGCTGGGCGAGATCGGCGGGATGCCGTTCTATATTTCGGCCAGCCAGTATGACGTCTGGAAACACACCGACCTGATCATCGACGTTGTGAAGGGACGCGGCGGGATGTTCAGTCTGGACAACGGACGCGAGAAACGCTTCCTGACCCGCTCTGAAATCTGCGCCCTTCCACAGGCGAAGTAGGTGGCCCGGATCGCTCCGGGCCGGTTAGTTCAGGAATTGTAGCCGACGATGCCCTTGACCTCGCAGAAGTCATGGATGCCCCAATCGGCATATTCCCGGCCGTTGCCGGACTGTTTGTAACCGCCAAAGGGGGCGAAGGTGTCCCAGGCCGGGTAATTCAGGTTCACCGTGCCCGCCCGCAGTTTGCGCGCGACCGGGCGGGCATCTTCGACCGGACCGGAGACATAAGCGGCCAGGCCGTAGGGCGAGTCATTCGCCGAAGCGACGGCTTGATCGACGGAGTCGTAGGGCAGGATCGACAGGACTGGACCAAAGATCTCCTCGCGCGCAATCGTCATATCGTCGGTGACACCGCCGAAAATCGTTGGTTTGACAAACCAGCCCCGGTTCAGACCGGCCGGACGACCTAGCCCGCCTGCAACCAGAACTGCATGCTCATCAATGCCAGCCTGGATCAGGCGTTGGACTTTGTCGAATTGTGTCTTCGAGATCAACGGGCCCATGGTGGTCCCAGGCGCCCGCGGATCGCCCGGAACCACGGCGTCCGCTGCCGCCTTGGCAAACATCATCGCCTCGACATGGGAGGCGCGCGGGACAAACATCCGGGTCGGCGCATCACAGCTTTGGCCAGTGTTGCCAAAGCAACCCTCGACACCAGCCTTGACCGCGGCCTCCAAGTCAGCGGTCGGCAAGATGATATTGGCTGATTTGCCGCCCAATTCCTGCGCCACCCTCTTGACCGTCGGAGCAGCAGCGGCGGCCACCGCTGTGCCTGCCCGTGTGGAGCCGGTGAAGCTGACCATGTCCACCTGAGGATGCGAGGAGAGGCGCGCGCCAACCTCGGGACCGGTGCCGTTCACGAGATTGAAGACGCCGGGCGGGACACCTGCAGCATGGCAGACTTCAGCAAATAGAACGCCGGACAGGGGCGCAATTTCCGAGGGCTTCAGAACCATTGTGCAGCCCGCAATCAGGGCCGGGGCGACCTTGCAAGCGATCTGGTTCATCGGCCAGTTCCACGGTGTGATAAGCGCGCAGACGCCGATGCCTTCATACACGATCCGCGTGGTGCCCCGGTCATATTCCCAGGCCATCTCCTCAGCCGCCTTGATCGTGCTTTCAATATGGACTTGGCCCGCCCAAGCTTGTGCTCCACGAGCCCATTCGATCGGGGCGCCCATCTCGGTGCTCATCGCTTGGGCGAAATCCTCATACCGTTCGTTGTAGATTTCGAGGATGCGCTTCACGAGGGCGATGCGCTTGGCCACCGGCCAGACAGTATAGGTGTCAAACGCCGCACGCGCCGCAGCAACCGCGCGGTCGGCATCGGCGACGGAGCCCAATGCGACCTCGGCCACAATCTCCTCGGTGGCGGGGTTTTCAACGCCCATTCGGATGGTCGAAATGGGGTCCACCCAAGCGCCGTCGATGTAGAATTTGGTCAGGTTAGTAGAAATCATGGCTGTCTCACTTTGCCGGGCGCTGTCGCGTTTGTTGATGTTCGATTCGATATGTATCTAGGAAAATATCGCTGTTCGCACCCACCAACGCAACCCGCTTTCTGAGAGCGGTTCGGGCCCGACAATTTCCGGCTGCCCGCAAAAGGTGCTTGCAATGCCGGCTTTTTGGCGGAACCTTGGAACCCATGAATGATCCTGCCCCAACCCAAATCAGCCCTGCGCGTTTGCAACTTCGCCTCTTTTTCGGGGACGATGCCATGCTCGGCCCCGGCAAGGCGGAGCTCTTGGAGCTAATCCGGGACACCGGGTCAATCTCCGCAGCAGGGCGCGAGATGAAGATGAGCTACAAGCGGGCCTGGATGCTGGTCGAAGAGATGAACGCGGCATTTCGGGAACCGCTGGTGGAAAGCACCCGCGGCGGGCCGGGAGGCGGCGGCGCACGTGTTACCGATGCGGGCCTGGTCATGTTGCGCCTTTACCGATCGATCGAGGAAACGGCCGCGCGGGCAGGGGCGGAAGATATCCTGATGCTCAAATCCATGCTCAGGGATATTCCCCTCCAGAAATAACCCTTGCATCTGCAGATGCTCCAGCATGATATATCCCGCGAAACATATCGTTGCCTGGAGGATTCCATGACTTTTCTGACCCGTCGCGCCACGCTGCTTGCGCTTGCCTTGTCCACCGCTCTTGCAATCCCCGGATTTGCCTCAGCGGCTGAAATCACAGTGTTCGCAGCCTCCAGCCTGAAAACAGCGCTGGATACGATTGCCGCAGACTGGGAAAAATCGACCGGCAACAAAGTGGTCATTTCCTACGAATCCTCAGCCAAGCTGGCCAAACAGATCCAAGAGGGTGCGCCGGCAGACATCTTTATCTCGGCGTCCAAACAGTGGATGGACACGCTCGCGGATGCCAAGTTGATCAAGGATGACAGCCGCAAGACCATTTTGGGCAACACGCTGATCCTTGTTGCTGCCGACAAAGCGGCCGCCAAGGTCGACTTGGTCAAGGGTGTCGACTTGGCCACGCTGGTCGGCGACAGCAAGCTGGCGATGGGTCTGGTGGACTCTGTTCCGGCTGGCCAGTACGGCAAGGAGGCACTGACGAATCTCGGGGCCTGGGATGCGGTTGAACCGAAAGTTGCGCAGGCGGACAACGTCCGCGCCGCGCTGAAGCTGGTGGATACGGGTGAGGCGGCCTACGGGATCGTGTACGCGTCGGATGCGATTTCCGATGACAAGGTGACCGTTGTCGGCACCTTCCCGGAAGACAGCCACAAGCCGATCATCTATCCTGCGGCTGTAACCGCTACCAGCACGGCACCCGAGGCGCAGGCATTCCTGGATGACCTGACGTCTGATGCGGCTGCGGCAGTCTTCACCGCTCAGGGTTTCATCGTCCTGAAATAAGGACGCAAATGCCTGATTGGTTTTCTCCTGATGAATGGCGCGCAGTGGCCTTGTCGCTGCGCGTCTCGCTTTGGGCGACCGCCCTTAGTCTGCCTTTGGGCATCTACATTGCGTATGTGCTGGCCAGGCGCGAATTCTGGGGCAAGCAAATCCTGAATGGTTTGGTCCACTTGCCACTGATCCTGCCGCCGGTCGTAACCGGATATCTGCTGCTCTTGACCTTTGGTCGCAAAGGCTTTGTCGGCCAGTATCTGGACATGGTGGGCATCGTTCTGGCCTTCAAATGGACAGGGGCTGTCCTTGCCGCAGCGGTTATGGCCTTCCCGCTCATGGTCCGTGCGATCCGCCTTTCGATCGAGGCGGTGGACCCCAAGCTGGAACAGGCCGCCAGCACCCTGGGCGCCTCGCCAGTCTGGGTGTTTCTGACTGTCACCTTGCCACTGATCCTGCCGGGCATCATCGCAGGTGCCGTGCTGGCCTTTGCCAAGGCGATGGGAGAGTTCGGTGCCACTATCACCTTCGTCTCCAACATCCCGGGTCAAACCCAGACCCTACCGTCAGCCATCTATTCCTTCCTGCAGGTGCCGGGCGGTGACCCGCAAGCGTTCCGGTTGGTGCTTGTTTCGATCTTCGTGGCAATGTCAGCGCTGATCCTGTCGGAATGGGTCAGCAAGTCTGTGGCGCGCAGGATATCGGGGTCATGACGCTGTCGGTTGCCTTGAGCCACAGATTTCCGGGCTTCACCCTTGATGTAGCATTTGAGGCTCAGGCCGGTGTGACGGCGATTTTCGGACCATCGGGGTCGGGAAAATCCACGATCATCAACGCTGTGGCGGGGTTATTGCGGCCCGACACGGGGCGAATTGCCAACGGGCCGCAGGTGCTGCTGGACACCGACCGGGGCATCAACCTGCCGCCGCACCGCCGCCGAGTGGCCTATGTGTTTCAGGATGACCGTTTGTTTCCACACCTCAACGTGCGACAAAACCTGCTATATGGTCGCTGGTTTGCGCCCAAAGCGAAAGGGGCGGGCTTTGACCGCGTCGTCGCGATGTTGGACATTGTCCCGCTTTTGGCTCGCCGCCCGGGCAATCTGTCGGGCGGCGAACGTCAAAGGGTGGCCATCGGACGTGCTTTACTTGCCGATCCACAAATTCTGGCCATGGACGAACCCCTCGCCGCCTTGGATCACGCCCGCAAAGCAGAGATCATGCCTTATATCGAGCAGTTGCGGGACAGTACCTCTATTCCGATCCTCTATGTCAGCCACTCGGTTTCCGAGATCACCCGTCTTGCGAAATCGGTGATGCTGATCGAAGCGGGCCGCATCATCCGCACCGGAACAGTGGCCGAGGTGTTCTCGGACCCCGCTGTCGTCACCTCGGTAGGGTTGCGCGATGCGGGTTCGGTCATTCCTGCCCGGATCGCAGCCCAAGACGACGATGGCCTGACCCGGTTGGAAACCTCTGCAGGTCCAATCTGGCTGCCGAGAGTCGACGCCCCACTGGGCGCCGGAGTGCGGGTGCGCATCGCGGCGCAGGACATCATCCTGTCTAACACCCATCCCGAGGGGCTGTCGGCGCTGAACATCCTGCCCGCCACGGTCACCGCCCTGCGGATGGGCGACGGGCCGGGGGCCATCGTGCAGTTGCAGGTTGGCCAGGATCTGCTTCTTGCCCGCATCACGCGCCGGTCGGCCACCAATCTCGCTCTCAAGATTGGGAGCCCGGTTTATGCTGTGCTGAAATCGGTGTCCGTCGCTCCAAGCGATGTTGCCACGCCGCCCTGAGCCGCGACGGTCGAGTTTGGCTTGCCGGAATGGGTCCGATCTAATCTCAAACGCCAACTGTCAAACCCATATTGCAGGAGCCCCCTTTGATTATCCGCGACAAACCCCGTTTCAGAGACCTTGCCTTCGCCATTCGAGGCTCCGTCCTGCCGCAAATCATGCCCAACATACTGATCCTGATGGCGATTGCGGCCGCCTTGGTCTGGCTCGATTCAAGGTTCGGAATGTTGCAGCATGCCGACGGCACGGCCTTTACCGTTTTCGGCATCGCCCTGTCACTGTTCTTGGGGTTTCGCAACAACGCGGCCTACGACCGTTGGTGGGAGGCGCGCAAGCTTTGGGGTGGCCTTTTGGCGGACCTGCGCGCCTTTGCCCGGGAGACCGAGATGTTCGTGGCCGATCCTGTGCTGCGGCATCAGGTGCTGAACATGGCGCTGGCCTTTCTGCATCTGCACCGCGCAAATTTGCGGCGGATCACGGCTGACCTCGAAAGCACGCGCCGAGCGCTGGATCTGATGAATCACCCGCATCCACCCTGCGCCGCCCTGGACGCCATCAATGCGGACCTGTCAAATGCACTGGCTGACGGAAAGATCGACGGATTTGGTGCGCGTGGTCTGACAACCCGTTTATCAAGCATCGCGTTGCAACAGGCGGGGTGCGAGCGTATCGCGACCACACCGCTGCCCTATGTCTATTCCCTTCTGATCTATCGCACGACCTATCTTTACTGCCTGCTTCTGCCTTTGGCTCTGATCGGTCACGCGGGTTGGTTGACGCCGCTGTTCATCGGCATCGTGGCCTATGTGTTCCTGGGTTTGGCCGAGGTGACCGAAGAATTGAGCCATCCGTTCGGCACTGCCCTGAACGCACTGCCGTTGGATGCGATCTGTCGTGCGGCCGAAATCAGCCTTGCACCCCACTTGGGGCAGCCTGCGCCACTGCCGCTTTTGCCAAAGGATTTCCATCTCGGGTGAAGCCGTGCTTGTGTGCCGAAAGGGAATCGATATATTCCTAGAAATATATCGACGGGAGACGGCCCCTTGCGCTCGGCAACTGCACTCACCTCGTTTCTGGGCACGGCCCCCGCCCTTCCCGCCAGTTTTGACGGCAAAAGCTTCGTTCCCCCAGTACGAGCCGCACAGAATCAGCGCACCCGCATCTGGGAAATGGCGCCAGCCTTCCATTGTTCGATCGTGGGGACTTGCCTGACAAACGCCGACGTCCGGCACCTTCTGAGGAAGCTGGGCGACCCGGAAGCAGACATGGCGTCAGAGCACAAGCTGCATGTCAAAGCCGTCAGCATGGCAAGTCGACAAGACATCAGCAGCAAGCTGCTGAACAAGGCACTGGATCAGCAGCACGACCGAATGATCCGAAAATTTGGGAAGGCAAAGTCGGTCGAAGATCTTCGCACCCTTTGGGATGAGGCCTCGGCTGCGGGAGACATTGCCAGCGGCTATTGGGCCGTACTGTCGCATCCGGCCGCCGACAAGGCCTTGTGCAATGCTGTCTTTGGCGAAGTCCACATGCTGTCCCATCTGGTTGGGCGCGCCAGCCGCGTCGACCTGCAACGGTTGCGTGCGCTGGAAGCCGAGCTTGAACTTCAGAAGGCTCGGATTGCAGAATATGAGAACCGCGTCCGTTCCCTGACCGACGAGAAGCATGCGATTTCTACGGAAGCGGAAGCGTTGCGTCACGCAGACCGCCTGGCAAGACTGCGGCCAGACCCTGTAATAGCAGCTTCAGGTCCCGAAGAGGTTGAGCTCTTGCGCCGCAAGCTGGCCGACGAACGCGCACGCTCCGAAGCCCTTGCAGAACGGCATGACGCAAAGGAACTTGCTGTCGAAGAGATCACAATCAGGGCCGAAAAGTCGGAAAAGCTGGCGGTCGACCTGG
Source organism: Stagnihabitans sp. (assembly GCF_964946895.1). Lineage (NCBI taxonomy): Bacteria > Pseudomonadati > Pseudomonadota > Alphaproteobacteria > Rhodobacterales > Paracoccaceae > Stagnihabitans > Stagnihabitans sp. Next base: position 19,741 of record NZ_CBBQHX010000036.1, read on the forward strand.
AGGCGGAGTTGCTGGCGGCTGAGACGGTCTATGCAAGACTGGTGGAACCAAAGGCGCAAGCGCTTGATCTCAAAGGTCAAAAGATACTGTATCTGGGCGGAAGACCAAAACTGGTCGAGCAACTGAGACTTCTGGCGGGGCAAGCCGGTGGAACTTTGCTCAGCCATGATGGGGGTATCGAAGACGCGCGACACCTGTTGTCTGGTCAGGTTGCGCAAGCCGATGTCGTCGTATTTCCGGTGGATTGCGTCAGCCACTATGCCATGGGACAGGCAAAACGTCTGTGTCAGGACATGGCAAAGCCGTTCATACCCTTGCGGACTGCAAGCATGGCCTGCTTCCTAAGTGCGGTCTCGACCATGTTTGGCGGATAAACTGCCAATGCTTGCCATCAGACTCGGTGCCAAAGATTTTGATCAAAAGGGTGCAGACGTTTGCGTTTGATCTGGTGGCAACGCCCCAAAGCAAAACAGCGATCCGTCTGTTGTGCGCCAATTGCCGGGTTTAGGTCTGTGCTGTGAACTGCGCGTTCGCCCAAACGGCCGTTTTTTGGCCCAATGCGTCGATCCGGCCCGCCCGAACGTGATCGGCCCTAAGCTGCCGGTCAAATGAGACTGATATGGTTGACACTCGGTGCGTAAAGCCGACATTCGATCCGTCGTGATCTGGCTTGCTAGAAAGTCGGGTTGTAATTGATCGACACACTGCGGAAATCCCATGGCGATCTCAGCCTCGCCAGCGCAATTTGTTCACCACCAATGCCATGGCGGGTGAGGTCTGTCGGCGACTTGGGTAATACAGATGGAACCCGGAAAAAATCGGGCACCAGTCCTCCAAAACGCGAACGAGGGCGCCTTGGGCGAGGTCATCGGTCACATAGGGTTCAGGCACGAAGGCCAGACCAAGCCCTGTCCGCGCGGCGTTCAGGCACAGACCCGGCACGTTGAAGGTCAACGGCCCTTCCACGCGCACGTTCAGCGGACGGCCGTTCTTGACGAACTCCCACGCATAAAGGTTGCCCAAGGTCGGCAGGCGCAAATTGATGCAAGCGTGGCGGACAAGATCCTGCGGTTCGGCCGGGTATCCGAAACGCGCGAGATAGTCGTGGGAGCCGACCAGAGCCATCGTCATATCCGGCCCGATCCTGACCGCGATCATGTCCTTGTCCAGACTTTCGCCAAGGCGCACCCCCGCGTCGAACCGTTCGGTCACTATGTCGGTGAAGCGGCTTTCCACGTTCACCTCGACCTTCACGTCCGGATAGTCCGGCAAGAGCCGCGCGATCATCGGCCATAGGATCATGTCCGCCGCCAAGGCGCTGGAGGTGATGCGGACCAACCCAGCAGGCGTGTCGCGCATCGAGGACAGCGCGTCGATCTTGGTTTCGATCTCGTCAAAACACGGGCGCAAGGTGGCGGCCAATTGCTGGCCTGCCTCGGTCGGGCCGACGTGGCGGGTGGTGCGATTGAGCAGGCGCAGACCCAGCCGTGCCTCAAGTCGCTGCACAGTGTGGCTGAGGGCGGATTGCGAGGTGCCCTGGCGAGCGGCGGCCTTGGTAAAGCTTCCCGCCTCGATGACCGCCAGAAAGGCCGAGAGGTCCCCAAGTTCATCGCGCTTCATTCATGCATCCAAAGTATGAGTACATTCCGATATTAGAGCCTAATCGAATGAAAGCCAAAGGTGTAGTTTCAGGACAGCAAATTCCTGATGAGGCATCTGATGACCATCACCCCAAACGGCTCCGTCCCTTCCGCCACAGGCCCAGCGGAATATTTCACCGGCAGGGTCCGTATTGATGCGGCCTTCAAGACCGAGGCTCCGGCGCGGCTGGGCGGCGCCACCGTCACCTTTGAACCGGGCGCCCGAACGGCGTGGCACACCCATCCCCTGGGGCAGACCCTGATCGTCACCGCTGGCCTTGGACGGGTGCAGAAAGAAGGCGGCCCGGTTGAGGAAATCCGCCCCGGCGATGTGGTGTGGTTCGCCCCCGGTCTGCGGCACTGGCATGGTGCCAGCCCCACCGTCGCCATGACCCATATCGCACTGGCCGAAGCGCTGGATGGTCAGGTGGTCACCTGGATGGAGCATGTGACCGATGACCAGTATCTCGCTTGACGGTGCCATGATGCCGACCGAAGCCAAACGCCAGCAACGCGCCGTCCTGATCGTCGTGCTGGCGACCTACATGATGATCCTTCTGGATACCTCCATCGTGATCACAGGATTGCCCGAAATCCGTACCGAGCTGGGGTTTTCGGCGGTGATGCTCAGCTGGGTGCAGACGTCGTACATGCTGGCTTTCGGCGGCTTCCTGATGCTCGGGGCGCGGGCGGGTGACCTATTTGGCCGCAGGCGCGTGTTTCTGGCCGGATTGACGCTGTTTACCCTGTCATCCTTTGTGATCGGGGCTGCGCCCAACGCCGCGGCCTTGCTGGCAGCCCGTGCCGTGCAGGGCTTGGGGGCGGCTATCCTGGCACCCTCGACCTTGGCGCTGCTGCAGGTGCACTTTGCGGAAGGTGAAGAGCGGACCAAGGCGCTCAGCCTTTACGCCGCGACGGCAGGCATCGGGTCGAGCCTTGGACTGGTGCTGGGTGGCATTTTCGCGGGCTGGTTCAGCTGGCGTGTTGGGTTCTTCATCAACGTTCCGGTAGGCCTTGCGGTCTATTTTGCCGCGCGGCATCTGTTGACCGAAACGCCCGGATCGGGCGGGCGGCTGGATATCTTCAGCGCAATGACCTCGACCCTTGGCATGGCGGCGCTGGTTTACGGCATCGTGCGCGGTGCAGAGGTGGGGCGCGACCCGATCACGGCGGTCTCCCTTGTCCTTGGCGTTGCGGTGTTGGCTGGTTTCATCCTGCGCCAGGCTTGGTCCGCCACGCCCCTGCTGCCGCTGCGCTTGTTTGCAAGCCCGGTCCGCAGCGGCGCCTATGCGGCGCGGATGATGTTCACCGGGTCGATGATGGGCTTCTTCTTTCTGACGACGCAACTGATGCAAGGCGACCTCGGCTTCAGCGCCGTGCAGGCCGGGCTTGGCTTCCTGCCGATGACTGTGATGACCTTTGTTGCATCGCTCTGCTTGCCGCGTCTGACCCGTGCCATAACGAACGGTGGCGTCCTCGTGCTGGCCTTTGCCTGCGCGGCGGTCGGACTGTTCTGGCTGTCGTTCGCCGGGGCCGGGCACGGCTATCTGACCTCGGTTGCCCTGCCGATGCTTCTGCTTGGCTTCGGCAATGGCACGGCCTTGGGTCCGCTGACCGTATCAGGGGTGCAAGGCGTGGCGCGGGCTGATGCGGGCGCAGCCTCTGGCCTTGTGAACGTGGCACATCAGCTGGGCGGTTCTCTCGGAGTCGCAAGCCTGGCCGCCGTGGCGGCTGAATTTGGGGGCCTGTCGGTGGGTTTGAATGTCGCCGCCGGGTTGCAGGCCCTTGGGATGGTGACTTCAATCCTGTTCATCGTCCGTCCCTTTCATACTGTTGGAGCAAAACCATGAACCTGCGTGAACTGGGCCAAAGCGGCCTGACCGTCTCGGCCCTGGGGCTGGGCTGCATGGGCTTGACCGGCGTTTACGGCGAGGGCATCGCCGAGGAACAAGCGATCGGCCTGATCCATGCGGCCCATGACCGCGGCGTGACACTGTTCGACACCGCCGAGGCCTATGGCCCCTTTGCCAACGAGGTCCTGCTGGGCAAGGCGCTTGCCGGGGTCCGTGACAAGGTGGTGATCGCCACCAAGTTCGGCTTTGACATCGACCTTGCCACCGGCGCCCGGACAGGCGGCACCAACAGCCGCCCCGCGCATATCCGCGCTGTGGCCGAAGCCAGCCTGATGCGGCTTGGCACCGATCACATCGACCTATTCTACCAGCACCGCGTCGACCCCGCCGTTCCTATCGAGGATGTCGCAGGCACCGTCCGCGACCTGATTGCAGAGGGCAAGGTGGGCCATTTCGGTCTGTCCGAGGCCAGCCCTGCCACAATCCGCCGCGCCCATGCCGTGCAGCCCCTGACGGCCGTGCAAAGCGAATATTCGCTGTTCTGGCGCGAACCGGAGGTGGAGTTGCTGCCGACTCTGGAGGAGCTTGGCATAGGCTTTGTCCCGTTCAGCCCACTAGGTGCCGGCTTCCTGACCGGGGCGATCACTGCGACAACCGTCTTCCCGCCAGGTGATTTCCGCAACAACGTCCCGCGTTTTTCGCCCGAGGCGCGGGCGGCCAACGTGGCTTTGGTTGACCTGCTCAAATCCATCGCCGCGCCGCTGGGTGCCACTCCGGCGCAAGTGGCTCTGGCCTGGCTGCTGGCGCAAAAACCGTGGATCGTGCCGATTCCGGGTACGACCCGGATCTCGCGACTGGAGGAGAACCTTGGCGGTGCCGCTCTGGTTCTTCCTCCCGCAGATATCGCCCGCATCACGGCTGAAAGCGCCGCCCTGTCACTACAAGGCGCCCGCCTGCCCGCAGCGGCGCTGAAGATGACGGGGCTTTGACATGACCAACATCCTGATCATCGGCGCAAACGGCCAGATTGCCCAGGTCGCCACAAAGATGTTCCTTGCCGAGACCGACGCGCATCTGACGCTGTTCCTGCGCCGTGCCAACCGGCTGAAGGGCCGCTGGCCCGAGGATCGTGCCCAAATCATCGACGGCGACGCCAAGGACGTGGTCGCCCTGACCGCCGCCATGAAAGGGCAAGACGTGGTCTATGCCAACCTGTCGGGCGACATGGGGGCGCAAGCCAAGGCCATCCTGCTGGCGATGAAGGCCGCCCACCTCAATCGCCTGATCTTCGTCAGTTCCATGGGCATTTACGACGAGGTGCCGGGCCAACGCTACAAGCCGGTGCTTGACCCTTACCGCGATGCCGCGCTGACGATCGAGGCGTCAGACCTCGACTATACCATCCTGCGCCCTGCCTGGCTGAACGATGATCCCGTGACGCGCTACGGCATCACCCACAAGGGAGAGCCGTTTCAGAACAGCGGCCTGACCGTTTCCCGCCAAAGTATTGCCAGCCTGATCCTGCGCCTGGTCGCCACGCCGGCGTTGGAGACACGCCAAAGCCTTGGCATCCACGGACTACATAGGAGATGACGATGAAAACCCGCACACTCGGCCGCTCTGGCCTGAACGTCTCGGAAATCGGCCTCGGCTGCATGGGGATGAGCTTTTCTTATGGCACCATCCCCGCGCCCGCCGAGATGATCCCGGTCCTGCACGCCGCCTTCGACCGGGGGGTGACTTTCTTTGACACCGCCGAGGTCTACGGCCCCTACACCAACGAATACCTGATCGGCGAGGCGCTGCAGCCGTTCAAGGGTCAGGTCACCATCGCCACCAAATTCGGCTTCCGCCTCACACCGGAAGGCCAACCCGCCGGTGACAACCCTGCGGGTGGTGGCCTCGACAGCCACCCCGAGACGATCCGCCGCGTTGTCGAAGGGTCCTTGCGCAGGCTGCGGGTCGAGAAGATCGACCTTCTCCATCAGCACCGCGTCGACCCGGCCGTGCCTATCGAGGATGTGGCGGGCACCGTCGGGCAAATGATTGCCGAGGGCAAAGTCTCGCATTGGGGTCTCAGCGAAGCTGGCGTCGGCACCATTCGCCGCGCCCATGCCGTGACACCGCTGACTGCCTTGCAAAGCGAGTACTCGATCTGGTCGCGCAATATCGAACGCGAGATTCTGGGCGTCATCGAAGAACTGGGCATCGGCCTCGTCGCCTATTCGCCCTTGGGAAAGGGCTTCCTGACCGGCGCCATCAGCGCCGATACCGAAATCGCCGCCACCGACTTCCGCGCCAAACTGCCCCGCTTCACTGCCGAGGCCCGCAGTGCCAATCAGGCCCTCGTCGATCTTCTGACCAAGATCGGTGCAACCAAAGGCGCCTCCCCTGCGCAGATCGCCTTGGCCTGGCTGCTCGCGCAAAAGCCCTGGATCGTGCCGATCCCGGGCTCCACCAAACTGTCGCGGATCGAGGAAAACCTTGGCGCGGCAAGCCTGGTCCTGACGGCCGATGATCTGTCCGCCATCACCGCCTCGGCTGAAGCCATCCGGATCGAAGGCGCGCGCTATCCCGATGCCATCGAGAAGACCACGGGGCTATGATGCAACCTCGCCGCCTTGGCCGCACCGGCCTGACCGTCCCGCCCATCGCCTTGGGCGGAGCAGCTTTCGCCTATGTCCATAAAACCGCTGGCTGGGACCCGACAACGCCCGAGGGTCAGAAGGCCGTCCACACCTTGGTGCATCGCGCGCTGGACCGCGGGATCACCTACATCGACACCGCCGCCGCTTACGGAAACGGGTATTCCGAAATGCTGGTGGGCGAGGTGATGAAGACTCGCCGCACCGACTGCACCCTCGCCTCGAAAGTCTGGGCCGATATCAGCCATGACGAGGTGGTGGCCTCTGTCCACGACAGCCTGCGCCGCCTGCAAACCGACCACATCGACGTGATGCAACTGCATGGTCGGATGTTCGCGGCTACGGATGTGGCCCATGTCCTGACCGGCGGCCCGCTCGATGCGCTGCGGATGCTAAAGGCGCAGGGCAAGATCGGCCATATCGGCATCACGTCGGAGGAGCCCTACTCCCTGCTGCCCTTTCTGGCCGAACCCGACATCGAGGTCTATCAGATCGCCTACAACCTGATCTACCAGGCCGCCGCCCGCCATTTCCTGATCGAGGCCGCCAAGGCTGACGTGGGCGTCGTGACCATGCGGACAATGACCTCCGGGATCTTCCAACGGCAGATGCAGTTGCTGGCCCCCGAATTGCATCCGGCACATGATCTCTACGACGTTGCACTAAAATTCGCCTTGTCCGACAGCCGAATTGCCTCCGCCATCGTCGGGCTGCGCTTTCCGCACGAGGTCGACACCAATGTCACCTTGGCCGAGACCTTTGTTCCACCTGAGGATTTCGCCGACATGCCCCGGCTGACATTTGCATTGTACAGGGCTGAGGATGAACAGAAATGAGACGTCAGCCTCCAGGATAAAATCGGTCTGTCTATGCGCGCGATATCCGCAGCTACAGGTTTCCGGCCAAATTCTCTGGCGGTCGAATGGCCGCATTGACCGGTGAACAAAGCCACAATGAACTTGGACGAATGCCCACTTTCCGCCCTCCACGTCGATGAGGACCTGAAAATGCTGCACATCGAACGAATGGCGGCTTCGGCGCGATGCTGCGACAGCCATGCCGCACTGCCGTCAGGCAGCTCCCCACCCCTTGCAACGCGCGGCTTTGGGTTGGCAAGGTCATGCAGGCTCTCTTTCACGAAGTTCGAAACAGTCGATCGCTTCAGCCGCCCGATCCTTCAAGGGCGTCTGAAGCATTGCGTGCGGCCTGACGGGGGCCTTGCCTTGCGGCCAAGGCCCGCTTACGGCACCTTGAACAGGTCCTTGAAGACCAGGCTGCCCCAGGCGCCCGCCTCGCCCTGTACCAGCAGCCCCCCGGCGTCCAGCGGGCCAAGGCTCACCGGCGCAAAGCCCAAAGAGCGGGCCAAGTCGGCCACTTGCGGCACCGCCTCGGGCATGTTGCTGGCCAGGAAGACCACGCGGTGCAGGTCTTCCCGGATCGGATCGCCGGCCAGGGTCGCGGCAACCAGGTGGTTGAAGCCCTTCACCACCCGCGCCCCCGGAAAGGACCGCGCGACGAAGGCGGTGGAGGGCAGGCCCGCCAGCGCCTCCCGGGGGGCCAGGGTGTTCATCGCGTCGACGATCACCTTGCCGCCCCAATCCGGCAAGAGCGCGCCGACCGAAGGATGGGTGTCGAAGGGCAGCGCCAGGATAATCGTCTCGGCCTTCAGCGCCTCGGCCAGGGGGACGGGGCGCACGCCAGGGCCGATGGCCTGGGCCAGGGGGGCCAACGTCTCGGGCGGGCGGTGGCTGGCGACGGTGACCTCCAGGCCCTGGTGCGCAAAGGCGCGTGCCAGGGCTTGGCCGATCCGGCCAAAGCCGATGATGGATTGTGTCATGTCGGCCCCCTAGACCTGCGCCATGCCGCCATCGACCGCCAGATCGACACCGGTGATGAAGGAGCTTTCCCCCGAAGCGAGGAAGGCCACCGCAGCGGCGATCTCGGCGGGCTTGCCACGCCGGCCCATCGGCACTTGTGAGGCGAAATGGGCGGCGGCGGCTTCGACCTGGGCGGGGGAGAGGCCCGCCTTCTCCAGCGCCGGGGTCTCGACCGGGCCGGGGCTGATCACATTCACCCTGATGCCGCGCTTGGCCAAGTCCGTGGTCCAGCCGCGCCCATAGGCCCGCACCGCCGCCTTGCTGGCCGCATAGGCGCTGAAGGCGCCGTCGCCGCGCAGATGGGCGACCGAGGCATTGAGGATGATCGACCCGCCATCGCTCATCAGCGCCAACGCCTTTTGCACGGTAAAGAAGGTGCCCTTGGCGTTCAGATCGAAGGTCGCGTCGAAATGCGCCTCGGTGGCCTGCTCGATCGGGGCGACCTCGCCCCAGCCGGCATTGGCGAAAAGAACGTCGATCCGGCCGTGCTTCTCCCGGACCACGGCGTAAAGCCGGTCGAGGTCCTCCAGCCGCGAGATATCCCCCGCCACTGCTGTGACATCGCCGCCGATCAGCACCGCCGCCTCGGCCAGTTCCTTCTCCCGCCGGGCGGTGATGACGACCGAGGCGCCCTCGGCCGCAAATCGCTGCGCAGTGGCGAGTCCGATGCCGCTGTTGGCGCCCGTGACGACGGCGACCTTGCCTGCAAGTCTCTTCATGATCTTTCCTTTCCCGGGGGCCATCTGCGCCCCTTCCGGCAACATGACCCCAGGGGCTTCCCGTGTTCAGTGCGAAAGCCCGCAGAAGGCTGGTGCGGAAACGATCCGGATATCTCTTTCTTTGTTGGCGTGCATTGCCCTATCCTCTCTCAAGTCGGTGCCGGAGCGCACCGGGAGGGAGGCCAAGATGGACTGGGACGACATCCGCCACTTCCTGGCCGTGGCGCAGGGCGGCTCGGTCCGGGCTGCGGCCGCGGCGCTTGGGGTGAACCATGCCACTGTCCTGCGCCGGGTGGCCCAGCTGGAAGCCCGACTTGGCGCGCAGCTCTTCGAGAAGCTCCCCTCGGGCTATCGCCTGACCACGGCGGGGGAGGAGATCCTCGACCTCGCCGCCCGCATGCAGGAAAGCTCACTTGCGCTGGAGAGCCGGGTCCTGGGCCGCGACCAGGGCCTGCGGGGCCGCGTGCGGGTGACCCTGCCGCCGCCCCTGGCCGCCCATCTTTTGATGCCCGATTTCGCCGATTTCGCGCAAAGCCATCCCGAGATCGAGCTGGACCTGGTTTCCTCCGGCGCACTGGCCAACCTGACCAACCGCGAGGCCGACCTTGCGATCCGCGTGGTCTATGACAGGGATAGCCTGCCGCAGAACCTGCATGGCCGGAAGGGGCCGGAGCTTTGGGGCGCGACCTATGCCGCGCGGGCGGGCCATGAGGCGGGGCGCTGGATCGTGGTCGGCGGCTCCAGCGTGCCCGACTGGGTGCGCGCGCTGGAGGCGGGGGGCACGCGACCGCCGCTGAATGTCACGGATTTCGACGCCCAGCTTGCGGCGGTGCGGCAGGGCATGGGGGCCACGGTCCTGCCCTGTTTCGCGGGGGATGCCGATCCGGCGCTTGTCCGGGTCGCTGTGCTGGAGCCGCAACCCTACGGCCGGCTCTGGCTCCTGACCCAGGGCGAGATGCGCAAGACCCGTCGCGTCCGCCTCCTGGCCGAGTTCATCGCAGGACGGCTTTCCACCCATGGGCCGCGCCTCGCGGGGCAGGCCACGGCGGCAGGCTGAGATCAGTGCGGCCTGTTTCCGGGAACATTGGCCGCCGGAACGGAATTGCGCCCCGCCTGTCCGGTCGCGGTCCATCGGAAGATGTCCAAAACCATGAACGGCTGCTGTCGGGTGTGGCTTGGCATTCGGGAACCATCACTCGCCGACCGCTTTCCGCCCGCTACGATTTATCGGCACTCAAACTGCGGTCGATGCTACAATGCCATGTCGGCAAAGCCGAGGACGTGGCGGGTTTGGCGGGCAGGAGATAAGCCATGCCTATCGAAACACTTCCCGTCATCCGTCCCACACGCGCGCCTTGGAACAAGGGCCGCATTGTCGGCCAGAAGCGCCCGCTGTTGCCCAAACATGTTTGGTCCATCCGTGTCCGGCTCGAAATGGCCGACAATAAGCGCGACCTTGCGCTGTTCAACATGGCCATCGATTGCAAGCTCAGGGGTTGCGATCTGGTCTGCCTGAAGGTGAACGATGTTTACGCCGCAGGCCGCGTCAAAGAACGCGCCTCGGTGACGCAAAGCAAGACTCGCAAGCCTGTGCGCTTCGAGATCACCGAAACCACGCGACTTTCGGTGGAGCGTTGGATCAAGGATCCCGAAATGATCGGTTGCGAATATCTTTGGCCCAGCCGAGTCCATGCCAGCCCGCATCTATCCACCCGCCAATATGCGCGGATCATGCGCGACTGGGTTCTCTCGATCGGTCTTGAACCGAGCGCGTATGGCACCCATTCGATGCGGCGCACCAAGGTTGCCCAGATTTACAAGAAGACAGGCAACCTGCGCGCTGTTCAACTTTTGCTCGGGCATACCAAGATGGACAGCACTGTTCGCTATCTTGGAGTCGACTTAGACGACGCGCTGTCCTTGTCTGAAGGGATCGATCTGTAACAACCCTGCCGATCGGCGTGCGATGCGCCGGTCGGCCCAAAGCTGCCGGTCGTCGGCCGGGAGTGCTGCGCTGCGGTTTTCCGAAAGCTGCCGCTTGGCCGACGCAATGGTGGCATCCTTACAGGCATCCATGCGTTCTCACTCACCTAGGAATGCTGACCCGTGATCGGCGTGCAAAGGGGACTTCTCGTTGCGGCTGGTAGCTGCGATCCGACCTGCGTTAAGCCCCTTAAACCCGTAGATCGAATCGGCTCCAAGATTACGGCGTACAGTCTTGAACGAAGCCATCGCCCTCGACACACACAAGACGTTTTCCGTGTGCCTTTTCCGCAACAGCCACTTCCTGCTTCGAATGGCTCATCGCTCGCAGGCTCTCATCCATCTCGTAGCGCAAGGACAGCAATAAGATTCTGTCCCGCCGGCACTCCCGTTCTTTCTGATACGGATATGGTCAAAGTCTCGGCCCTCGTCGTCGCCTGCGACAATTTTACAGTTTATCTATAGCTTTAGTCGTGTTTATCTTTGTCCTTGAAGTTAAACGTGAAAAGAGCGGGACATGTCGAAATCCGAAGTCTGGTATACGCGCTGCCCGGTGCCGACGGCCCTTGGACTTGCTGTTCGGCGGGGCGATCTGCCCAAGGCCCTGCAAGCGAAAGGTGTGGCCTTCCGCTCGATCCAGGCGACCGGCGAGAAGGCCACTCAGCAGTCGCATTTCACCCATAGCATTGACCGCTCGATCCGGCACGGCGGTAATATCCCGGCGATCTATGCCCGTTCCCAAGGCGCTGATACCCGCATCGTTGCCCTGTCGTGGAGCCGCACGCCGCATCCGATCCTGACCTTGCCTGAAAGCGGCATCCGGGGCGTGGCGGACCTGAAAGGCAAGCGGCTGGCGCTAACGCGGCGGCTGAATGATCCGATCGACTTCTGGCGCGCCTCGGCCCTGCGCACCTATGAGGCGGCGCTGGCCAGCGTCGGCCTGACGCTGGCGGATGTGACGCTGGTCGAACTGCCGGTGGCGCGGACCTATCTTGAGGACGGTCGCCTGCCCGGCCAGTCCAGCCTCGCCACCGGTGGCAGCCTGCAGCGCGAAGAGGTCTTCGCTCTGCTGCGCGGAGAGGTCGATGCAATCTACTCGCAATCCGCCTTTGCGACCGAGGTTCAGGCCTTCACCGGCGCCGAAGTGGTCTTTGATGCCTGGGACCTGCCCAACGAACTTGACCGTGCCAACAACGCCCTGCCCGAGGCCTTCACCGTCTCGGCTCGCCTGATCGCGGAGGATTTCGAGGCGGTGGCTCTGATCCTCGCCCATGCTATCGCCGCTGCCGATTGGGCCAAGGTCAACCCATCCGAGACGCTGCGGATCGTGGCTTCTGAACAGAAGGTCTCGGTCGAGGCGGTGGATGTGACCTACGGGGCGCGTCTGGCGCAGGAGCTTGACATCGACCTGTCGGACTTCCGCCTCAAGGCACTTGCCTTGCGCAAGGACTTCCTCCTCCGTCACGGCTTCATCACCAAGGACTTCGATCTGGACGCCTGGATCGACCCCCGCCCCCTCGCCCGCGCCCAAGAGATTGCAGCCACTTGGCGCGCCTCGGGCACCGCCCCCCTTTCCCGCAAAACCGAGGTTCCCGCATGACCTTCCACCAGCTTCCCCACACGCCGACTCCCGCCATCGAGCCCTTCGATGCCACGGTCGTCCTGCCACCCTACTCAGTCGACCCCGACGCCCCCCTGCGCTTCGCGCGCGCCTTCGCGGCCGAGCTCGCCCGCACCGCAACCGAACGGGAGCGCGCCGGCACCCTACCCAAGCACGAGGTCGAAATCCTGAAGTCCAGCGGTCTGGTCAACCTTCTGATCCCAGAAAAATTCGGCGGCCTCGGCGCGCGCATTCCAACCGCGTTGGCCGTGCTGATCGAGATCAATCGGGGCGACGGGTCGGTCGGCTCGCTTCTGGGCTATCACTACACCAACTCCGGCGTTGCGCGGCTTTATGACGTGGACACCGACGCCGAGGCTCTGGAGCGGTTGTCAGCACAGAACCGCTGGTTCTGGGGCAACATCAGCCAGCCTTTCGCCCGCACCCTGCAAGCCAGCAAGGACGGCGAGAACTGGCGGCTGAACGGGTTGAAATACTGGAACACCGGGCCGTCGCTCGCCGATGTCACCACGGTTCTGGCCCACCGAGACGGCGCGGATGAAGTGGTCTACGGCTGGATCCCAGCCCGGCGTGAAGGCCTGACCTATCGCCAAGACTGGGACCATCTGGGCCTGCGCCTGACCGATACCGTGACTATCGACTTTGACAATGTCGAACTGAAAGCCGCCGAGGTCTTCAAATCCAGCTTCGGCAAGGTGCAAAGTTTCGCCCCGCTCTACGCAGCCATCGGAGAGCTATATTTCGCCAGCTACTACCTCGGCTCGGCTTGGGGCGCGTTGGACGCCGCCCGCACCTATACGCTGGCCCATACTCGTCCAGCCCCCGGCTCGGGCCTGGCTGCCACGCAAGACCCCTACATCCTGCGCGAATACGGCCAGTTCTGGACGGAATTGGAGGCGGCCACCGCCTATTACTACGCCGTGGCCGAAGAAGTTCAGGACGGGTTTGATCGTCGCAAGACCATCACCCCGCAAGAGCGCGCCGTTCTAGGCATCAAGGCCAATGCGGTGCGTGCCCAAGCCACCCGCGTCGGGCTGGAGCATACGGCGAAGATCCATGAGCTGACCGGGGCGCGCTCGACCGCCAACAGTTTCGGGCTGGACCGCTTCTGGCGCGATATCCGCACCCACACGCTGCACGACAACCAGCACTACAAGCTGCGCGCCATCGGCGACTACGTGCTGAACGGTGCCGCCCATGAATTCCCGCCCTTCGCATGAACAGGCTTTTCAAATGACCGAACAGAAACCCATCAAGATCGCGGCCAAGCCTCTGGTGCCGCCGCCCGACCAGACTTGGCTGCGCGCCAAGTCGCTGTTCGACCGCCCGCATTCCGCGCTTGAGGAGAAGTGGTTGGCCGTGGCGCGCGAGGTTTCGGCCGAGTTCACCAAGTCCGTCGTCGAAGGCTATCGCACCCGCCGGCGTCCGACGGCAGAGATCCAGCGGCTGAAGGACTCCGGTCTCACTACCCTCCTGATCCCCGAAAGCCTCGGCGGAGGTGGCGGCGATTGGCGGCTGGTGGTCGAGGTGATCCGCGAGATTTCCGCGGGCAATGCCTCCTTGGGGGTGCTTCTGACGCACCACTACTTCGGCATCGAAGGCCTGGGTGGCCTGCCCGAACCCGCAAGGACCGAGGCTTATCGCGACGCGGTGGCGACCAAATACTTCCGTGGCGTCATCGCCAACCCGCGTGACCCCGAGATCATCGCCACCCCACAACCCGATGGCAGCTTTGTGCTCAATGGCCGGAAAAGCTTTTGCACCGGGGCGGCCTTTGCCGATGTGATCAACGTGCAGGTCCGCCGCGCCGACACCCAGCAACTGGCGCTGGCCTCGGTGCGGCCTCCGGTAGCCGGGCTGACGCATCTGGGCGACTGGGACGCCATCGGGCTGCCCCAAGGCGACAGCGGCAGCTTCACGCTGGAGGATGTGGTGGTTCAGGCCGCCGACCTGCGCTCCTTCGGGGTGCCCACGGCGGCAGGGGAGCGGCCCGAGCCGAATCTTGGCGCCTTAGGCGTACCCTCAGGCAACCTCGCGTTTTCCAACGTTTATCTTGGCACCGCCATCGGAGCCCTGCGTGCAGCTCGCGCCTATATCCAGACCGAGACGCGGCCTTGGATTCTATCGACCGCCGAGCGGGCCGCCGATGACCAGCTGATCGTCAACCTTTATGGCGAGCTGTGGTTGCAGCTGGAACAGGCGCTCGCGGTGGCCAACCATGCCGCCGAAAAGGTGCAGGCGGCCAAGAATACCCCCTTGGAGGACCTGACCGAGGATCAGTTGGGCGAATTGCGGGTGACCGTGGCGGCCATAAAGGTCGCGGCCACCAATGCCTCGGTGAACATCACCTCGAAGATTTTCGAACTGATGGGCGCCCGCTCCACCGCCAACAAGTACGGCTTTGACCGCTTCTGGCGCGATGGCCGGACCTACACGCTGCACAGCCCGGTCTTCTACAAGATCCGCGAGCTTGGCCAATGGGGGCTGAACGGCGCTTATCCGCCGGCGACCTTCTACACCTGAGCCGCCCCTGCCCTTGCCCCCCCTCCCCATTCCTGGACAACAGCAATGAACATCTCGACCACGGTCGGCACAGCCTCCCTCTCTGCACCAGACCGGCGCAAGCTGGCCGAGACCTATACCGGTGCCTTCGACCCCACCCGCAAAGCGCATGTGGTGGCTGATGCCGCCGAGGCGATCCGGGTCGCCACCCAGTTCGCCGAAGAAATCCGCCCCGCCTCTGCCCTGCGCGAGTTAGAGGGCATCGCCCCGGTGACCGAACTGGAGCGCGCCTCGGAGCTTGGCATGATCAGCCTTTTCGTGCCCCGCTCGCATGGCGGGCCAGAGGTCAGCTATGGCACGCTCGCCGAAGTCATCCGCATCATCGCCGAGGTGAACCCCTCGGTCGCGCAGATTCTGATTGCGAACTACACGCTGGGCGATGTGATCACCCAGAAGGGCAATGAGGCGCAGAAGGACCGCTACCTGCCGCTGATCCTGCAAGGCGCGCGCATCGCCAACGCGATGACTGAGGGCGGCACCAAGTCGGCGGCGGATATCCTGACGACGCTGACACCGCGTTCGGGCGGTAAATGGGAGCTGAACGGCGAGAAATTCTACACCACTGGCTCTTACGTTGCGCACTACTTCCCCGTGCTGGCCAAGACGGACACGGGCATCGCTTACGTCTTCGTAGCTCGCAACCAGCCGGGGGTTGAGGTGCGCGACGACTGGCGCGGCATCGGACAGCAAGGCACGGTAAGCGGCAGCGCTACCTTCAAGGGCGCAGTGGTAGATGACTTTGCAGTGATCCCCGCCGGATCGACCCCCACCCCGCACAGCGGCAACACCTTCGCTCAACTGCTCCATGCCGCCGTTGACGTCGGCATCGCAGGCGGCGCCCTGCGCGAGGCCATCTGGTTCCTCAACGAAAAGGCACGGCCCTGGCCCGAGGCCGGGGTGGCGCGGGCGGCGCAGGAGCCGCACACGATCCGCACCTTCGGCGAGTTGAAGGTTCTTGAACTGGCCGGAGACGCCTTGGTTGGTCGCGCGGCGGATATCCTCGACCGCCTTCGCGCCGACCCGGAAAACGCCGAATTGCAAGCGCAATCTGTACTAGCTGTGGCTGCGGCAAGGGCGGCGGCGGATGAGGCTGCGCTGAAGGTCTCGTCGGAAATCTTCGCTTTAGGAGGTGCGCGGACCTCGCTCGAAAGCTTCAACCTAGACCGTTTCTGGCGCAATGCACGGGCCCATACCGTACATGACCCGATCCGCTGGCGTCACCACGCCATCGGCGACTACCACCTGAACGGCGTCACCCCCGCCGACAACGCCCGGGTGACCTACCGGAGGGACCCGGTGTGAACCTGCCCCTCCTCAACACACCGGGCCGTCAGGTTGACACCCTCTGGTACACACGCTGCCCGGTGCCCACCGCCTTCCCGGTGGCACTGCACAACGGCTGGATCGAAGCGGAGTTTGCCGCCGACCGCATCGCGGTCTCCTCCCTTCGGCAATCCACCGACCGTAAGGTGCAAGAGAGCCACTTCAACCACACCCTCGCCGACAGCTTCCGCTATGGCGGGAACATCCCGCCCATCTGGGCTAAGTCGCAGGGATCGGATACCAAACTGATCGGCATCGCCCGGATCGACGCGCCGCATGTCATACTGTCCCTACCTGAAAGCGGCATCCGCACCGCCGCTGACCTGAAGGGCCGCCGGTTGTCCCTGCCGCGCAGGGTGAATGACCAGATCGACTTCTGGCGGGCCGGGGCGATCCGCACCTATGAGGTGGCGCTGGCCTCCGTTGGCCTCAGCCTTGACGATGTGGTGCTGGTGGATCAACCGATCTCGGCGACTTTCATTGACCCGAACGCGGCCTCCTCGGTCACCAGTTCGATCTTCAGCCAAGTCCGGCGCAAGACCGCCCTTTCCGCCGATCTGACTGCCTTGGTGCGCGGCGAGGTCGATGTGATCTTCTCCGAAAGCCTGTTCTCGACCCACCTGCGCAACTTCCTCGGCGCGCATGTCGTCTACAACGTGGCCGACCATCCTGACCCACGGGTCCAACACAACAATGCCATCCCGCAGGTCTTCACGGTGAGCGCGGGGCTGGTCAAGGACCGCCCCGATCTGGTCGCCCGCGTGCTGGTGCAGGTCTTGCGTGCTGGTGAATGGGCCAAGACCCACCGAGCCGAGGTGATCCGCGTCACCGCGCTGGAGGGCGGCGTCTCCGAGGAGGTTGCCGATATCACCTATCCCAAGCTGGAGCTTCAACTTGCCACCGATCTGTCACCGGAAAACATCGACCTGATCCGGCTGAGAAAGCAGTTCCTCTTCACCCATGGCCTGATCCGCGACGACTTCTCGCTGGAAGACTGGATCGCCCACGAACCCCTCTCCTTGGCCCGCGAGATCATCGGCCGCGAGGGCCTTGCCCCTTAACCCTCTTTAAAGACTGAAGGAAAGACATGACACGTTTCCACATATCCCGTCGCCTGCTTCTGTCAGGCATCGCGGCTGCGGCCCTTACCACGGGCGTCGCCCGCGCCCAAGACCTCGCTCCCGCCGCCGCCGAGGCCAAGGCACTGCTCGAGGCGCAGCTTGGCACTCCGGCCTTCTGGGCGCCGCCCGCCTTCGACATCGCCCTCGCGAAGGGCAAGCAGGTCTGGTGGATCACCGACCAGAAGACCAATATCCTCAAGCAATGGTCCGAGGGCGGACAAGAGGCCGCCGGCGTCGCGGGTCTGGACTTCCATCTGTTCGACGCGGGATCCTCAGTGCCCGAACAGGTGCGCGGGATCGATCTAGCGGTTTCCTCTGGCGCTGCCGCCGTAGTGATCGGTACCGGCTTCCCCGGTGAGGCCTTCGCGCCGCAAATCGCCGCCGCCAAGGCAGCAGGTATCCCGGTCTTCACGATAAACAGCCACCCGCTTGGCCCGGATGCCCCGCCGCGCGTCGATGGCCATGTGGCCGATGTCAGCTATAACTACCCCGGCGCAGGCAAACTCCTCGCCGACTGGTTCGTGGCGGATTCCAATGATGCGGGCCATGTGCTGCTAGTGGACATCTCCGGCCTGCCCTCGGCTGGCTGGACACTGGAGGGGTTCAAGGCCGAGGTCGCTCGCCTGAAATCCAACGTCAAGATCGACGAGGCCGCCACCGGGTTGGGGCCATCCATTCAGACCGATCTGGCCAACCTCGCCTCCACGACGATCCTGCGCGATCCCTCGATCACTTACATCATCCCCCCGTTTGACGACTTCGCCCTCTTCGTCCAGCAGGGGCTGGCGCAGTCAGGAGCCTCGGGCAAGGATGTCAAAACCGCTGGCTTCAACGCGGTGCTGACACAGGTCACCAACCTCAAGAACGGCGGCACGCAGTTGCAGATCGACCTTGGCGGGCCGAACCAGTGGTTCTCTTACGCCGTGATCGACGATGTGCTGCGGTCGCTGACCGGGCAAGAGGTGATCCAGGACTACAAAATCGGTTACAAGGTCTTCACCCACGACAACACCCAAGCCATCGACACGACCAAAGAAGTCGATAGCGACTGGTATGGCGTCGACTACTCGGCCGAGTTCAAGAAGGTCTGGGGCCTGAACTGATGCCAGCAACCCGGACCCCTGCCTTGGTGTTGCAGGATGCCTCCATCGCCTTCGCGGGGATCCGGGTGCTTCATAACGTCACTTTGCGCGCAGAGCCCGGAGAGATCCGGGCTCTGGTCGGCAAGAACGGGTCGGGCAAAACGACCCTCATCAAGATACTGTCGGGCTTCAACCGGCCCGATCCTTCCACCCGGCTTTGGCTGGCGGGGCAGGAATTGTCCCTGCCCGCCGACCCCGACGCCCTGCGCGCGGCGGGACTTGCCTTTGTCCACCAGGACCTTGGCCTGATCCCCGAGGCGACTGTGCTGGACAACCTTCTGGTCGGCCGCTTCCAAGCCCGCGCGCTGGCGCTGATCAACTTGCGCGCTGAACGTGCCCGAGCGACCGAGGCCTTGGACCGCTTTGGTCTGCATGTTGATCTGCAGGCTCCAGTTAAAAACCTGTCCGCCGTGGAAAAGGCTCTGATCGCCATAACGCGCGGCTTTCTGGACACCAAGGAACGCGGCGGTCTGATCGTGCTGGATGAACCCACCGCATTCTTGCCCGAGGCCGATGTTGCGCGTCTTTTCGCCGCCATCCGCAGCATGGCCGAGCATGGCACGGCGGTGATCTATGTCTCGCACCGGCTGGACGAGGTTCTGACGCTGGCCCATTCCGTCACCGTCCTGCGCGATGGCCGCGTGGTTCACGAAGGGACAACGGCAGGCCTGTCGGAGGAGGCCTTGGTCGGCCATATCCTCGGCGTCGGCCTTGACCGCTTCTATCCTGACCCTGCCCCGCCCAGCACTGGGATCTCCCTGCGGATCGAGGGCCTGACCGGCCCCGGCCTGCGCCCCTTCACCGCCAGTTTCCGCAAGGGCGAGATCGTGGGCCTTACTGGCCTGGGCGGTGCAGGGCATGAGGATCTGCCTTATCTCGCCTTCGGGGCCAAACCTGCCACCGGGGGAATCCTGACGCTGGGCGAGCACCGCCTTGCCCATGACGAGCTTGACCCGCTTTCCGCACGCAAAGCCGGCATCGCCTTCCTGCCCGCCGACCGCCAGCGCGACAGCGGCGCGCAAGGGGCGAGTCTAGGCGAAAACGTTACCCTCCCCGTGCTGGACCGCTTTCTTCCCGCTACCCTCCGCAAGGGCCTTCTGTCCTCCCTCGCCCCGATCCAGCGCAGCGTCGAGACGGCAGCAGCCACCTCCCTTCTGCGGCGCTTCGGCGTCCAGCCGCCCGAGCCTGCGCGTCCCCTGCGCACCCTGTCCGGCGGCAACCAGCAGAAGGCCCTTCTCGGCAAATGGGTGCAGACCGGGCCTTCGGTCCTGTTGGTGCATGAACCCACGCAAGGCGTCGATGTCGGCTCCAAGCAGGACATCTTCCGTAGGCTGGAGGAGAGTGCATCCCAGGGTGTGACCGTCATCATCGCCTCGGCCGAGGTCGAGGATCTGGTGCGCCTCTGCCACCGCATCATCGTCTTTCGGCGCGGTCAGGCGGTGGGAGAATTCACCGCCCCTGGCCTGAACGAAGAGGCCATTCACGACCTCGCCTTCCGCGACACCGCCCCCAACCGGAGCCTTCAAGATGTCGGATGACACCTCCCTTCCAGTCCCCAACGCCCCGCGCCGCCTGTGGCCGGATGTCGAGCGCTTCGGTCTGGTCTATGTCCTGATCTTGCTGATCGTGGTCTTCAGCCTTTTCGTACCCTATTTCTTCCGGCTGAGCACCTTCCAGATCGTTCTGGGGTCGCAAGCCACGCAAATCCTTGTGACTTTGGCCGTTGTGATCGGGCTTCTCGGCGGCGAGTTCGACCTGTCCGTGGGCAGCGTGGTGGCAGCTTCAGGTGTCTCGACAGTCTACCTCAACACGGAATACGGCTTGCCCATCGCCTTGGCGGTTGTGATGGTGCTGGCCGGAGGGCTGTTGTTCGGCCTGTTGAACGCCGCGCTGTCGATCGGGCTAGGCATTGCGTCGATCATCATCACGCTAGGGACGGGCACGCTTCTGATGGGCCTGTCGAACGGTTGGGCCGGGTCAGCGCCGCGCGGCGGGGTGGACCCAGGCTTTGTCGCGCTGATCTCGACGCCGATCCTGGGCCTGCCCTTGGCTATTTACCTGACTTTCGCCATCGGAGGCCTACTGTATTACGTGCTGGAACACACCCCGCTGGGCCGCCAATTCGTCTTTGCCGGCCAGAACCCCGAGGTGGCACGTCTGACCGGCATCCGGGTTCAGCGGTTGCGGGCGGGCTCGCTGGTCTGGTCGACACTGCTGGGCACGGTGGCGGGCATCCTGCTGGTCGGCATCACAGGGGCCTCGGTCCCTGCGGTGGCCAGTGGCTATCTGCTGCCGGCCTTTGCCGGGGCTTTCCTCGGCTCCACCGCGATAAGGCCGGGGCGGTTCAACGTGCCGGGGGTCTTCGTGGCGATCTACTTTCTGGTCACCGGGGTCACCGGATTGCAACTGTTGGGCCTGTCGGGCTGGATCAACGATGTCTTCTACGGTGCCTCGCTGGTCGGTGCGGTCGTGGTAACGCAAGTCTTTGCCCGCCGCAGTGCAGCGCGCCGGGCTTGAGCGTGTCTTCGGACAAATGACCGGAGGTCATGTGGCGAAGAGATTGGCAACGATCCGGCGCTGATCGTCGCCGCATCGACGTGTGCCGGTGCAAGAAGTCCTTGTGCAAACAGTGCCGAACGCGGCTTGACAGGTGCAAGAGAAGTGCGGGCAATGTTAGCGACGAGGACGGCCCATTGCTGCCCCTTGCTCTTGGTGGGACATCTCGAGGCCGCTTCGCATTAGCGGCCCTTCGTGCCCGACATCAACTCTGGTCGGACAGGGTCCACGAAATCGGAAGGAGGCACTTTCCGCAGGCCCAAATGGGCTGATCGAGAGCACGTTGTGCAGAACAGCCATATCGATGGTCTCCGCCAAGATCTTCTGTGACCACGAGCCGCCTCCACCAGGATTGGCGCTAAGGCGTTTGGTTTGGCTGACCGCACCATTTCCGCCATCCGGCTCAGTTAGCCTAGGAACCTTGAGAGCAGTCAGATGGTGGTTCCCTTGAATGAAATCTGTTGCCGACTGCTGATCATCCTGTCGGTGGAGTGAGGCGCGACACAATCAGCCGGGGCGCTTTTGCCCAAAGAGTTCCCATCTGAAACCATTCCGCGACCTGCGGACGAGGTCTTCTGGCACTCCGGCCGCCTCAGCATGCTGATCCCAGCGGGTAAGCGCATCGCCGATCCGTCCGATGAGGTCGCGTATATCTCGTGTCCTCATATCGGCAAACCTCCCGAAATCCACTAGGTCCTCGGTGGTAAAGCCATCCGCCTTTCCGTTCAGCATCATCTGGTGCTTCGCTGTCCAAAGGCCGGAAGGGTTGTAGGCATGGGTGACGTCGAAGGCCGGAGAAAGCGCCCACCGCCCGTCCCGATCCATCAGGAAGGCGATGTTCTTGACATGGTCGTCCTGATTGCGGATTGCGAGGTTCAGAAAGGCGCGTCGGACCTGTTCGACCACATCCTCCTGGGGTAGGCTGAGCGCCTGGATCGTTTCGATCGCCTGCTCGTAGCTGTAGCCTTGGGGCACATTGAAGTCGAAATGGCGGAGCGCCCCGAGCGACTGCATATGGAGCTTGCCGCCGTCGTCCGTCCGGTCGAAGCGCTGGGTCATGAAATGCGCGCGCCCGCCCTCTTCGTGGAGCCGACAGCGGGACATAGTGACGTCGGCGTCTCGGGCCAATTCACTGAAGGCGTATTCCATCCGGCCAAAGCCCTTGGGGTCCTTCAGCTCCTTGTCGCTGTTTTCGTCGATCCCGTCGAACTTCAACAGCCACTGGGTGAAGCCCGGATCTGCCTTGACTTGGCCTGACCTGAACTCGCCCGTCTTCTCGTTCCAGGCTATCACAGCCTTGGCCCGGGCCCCGCCCGCCGATGTCCCGATGACGAGGATATCCTCGAGATCCTTGTGATCATCCTTACCCGCGAGGGTGCCGCCCACCTCCGCGCGCTGCGACAGGACGCGATTGGCCAGATCGACCAAGGGTTCGATCTCGATCTTCCGGCTCCGGTTGCGCTTCGGCCCGCCATCCGGCGTATACTCCAGCGCACCCATGCCGCGATTGCCGGTGTAGCACAAGCGTTCCACCGGATTGAAACTCGCCGCGTCTCGCCCCTGTGCCGCCAACCATTGATCGATTAGCAGGTTGCCGAACTTATCCGGGAGACTGTCTGACAGCATTCCCGGTAGACCCTTGAAGGTATCTTTGCTCAGGCCAGGAAAATCGATTGGGCCGGGCCTGGCGGGCATCATGAAGGGCGCCAACTCGATGCCAAACTTGATAAACTCCGGGGTATATTCGAAGATGCCGTAGCCGCGATCCCCCCAGAGGACCGCGCCGATCTTCGTCCCCCACAGGGAGACAGATGCCCGGGTGCTCACCGCTCGTCACCCCATTTCGGCCGCTTCAAATTTGCCGAGGTCCAAGCAAGACGCTTGCTCACAGCATTCATCGTTGTCCCAGCAGAAAGTTTGCCCGCCCTTTTTGCCTTAGCCCCAGTAGGATGCGTGCCCGTCACTTCATCGTAGAACCCATCAAGATTCTTCCGCATCACCCCGGCAGGAATCTCGGCCGCCTTTTGCGCCTGCTTTCCTGACGTCGCGGTGCCGCCCGAGTTTCTGGTGATTACTTGAGGAACCCCATGACGGTCAGGCTGGAGGACAAATGCCTCCCCACCGGTCGCCCGCTGGCGCTCGCCCGATTTCACGTCGAGCGGGCTCTCCTTGATCTCGGGGAGCAGAAGATCCAGGCGATCCTCCAGCCCGAGCGCTTCCAGCACGCGCAGCGTCGTATCGAGAGTTGCCGCGCCTTCCTTCTCCAGTCGGGCTAGGGTGGAGCGGGCGATGCCGGCTTGCTCCGCCAGATCCTCTTGGCGGATGTTGCGGGACAGCCTCAATGCCTCGAAGGCCGTACCGAGCTTGGCCATCCGCCGTTGCCGGGACTGCGCAGGCGTAAACGCTTTGATGATCCTCATGCCGATCCCCTCCGCTCTTGTCTCGAATATAGGACATAATCGCCGTGAAGTGAAGTCTTAATACCGCATCGAAATCGAGACATAGAGGCCGATTACGCTGTTAGTGCATCGATAAGGAGACATAATATGGGAAGAAGAAGTCCACTATAGTGTCTCGATATCACTACATTGACTGAAGCACATCTGAGGGAGAGCCTTACCAAGGATCTGCAGTCCGGTTACCGGACAGCTGTTACCACGGCGATTGGGCCGTGGGATACCCATCATGTTGCCGCTCCACAGCCGAATTTTGTAGAGTACGGATGGCTGCTTCCACAGCCTTCTACGATTGCAATGTTGTGCGAACGTATGTCCGCTTCCCGCCCTTGCGTCGATCCGGGCCGGCATCGACGCGTTCGGCCCTTTGCGGACACTCGAGAAGGAATGCTAGCGCTTGGGGGAAGGCGCCAAAGCGGACGATCGGTTTGATCGCAGGCTAAATGTTTTCTGGCGTATAAATCTCGAACCCAATCATGCGTTTGGTGACCCCAGTTCCAGTGCTGACA